>NZ_CP166769.1:1049093-1398791 GCF_041345015.1 Bartonella sp. DGB1 | reverse complement strand
AAATATACAAGTATATTTTTTAAAGGTAGGTGTAAAAATATCTTCATTGTTAGAATTAACTATCTTATTTGTTTCAAACATATTATACCTAATATATATTATTTAAATTATTTTACTTTAGCTAAGTTAATAGCTTATTAATTATAGTTAAATTATAATATAATTTTATCTTGTGTTTTATTTTCGCGACAATGAATTATGCAAAAAATTTATAATAATATTTCACCAACTAGTAATTACGATATAATTATATCAGGTGCATCATATACAGGTCAAACTTTAGCTATAGCAATTAAGCAAGCTTGTCCATTTTTAAAAATCTTATTAGTAGAATCTCGTGCTAACAATATTTTTAGTGATAGAAGATCATCTTCTATCAGTCCGTTAGTAGTTAATATGTTCCAAGCTTTAGATATTTGGTCAACGGTTGCTAGTTATGCACAGCCTGTTAAAAAAATGATTTTAACAGATTCTCTATTATCTGATCCTATTCGCAGCAAAATTTTAACGTTGGGTGATAATGATGAGGAAATATTATTTTACATGTTGCCTAACATTAATTTATTAAATATTTTGCAAGAAAAGCTCAAGGAGCATCAAATAGATATCCTATATAATAATCAGATTACTAGTTTTAGTCAAAATATATCTGGTGTTAATATTCTGCTTAAGGATAATCAAAAATTATTCAGTAAAATTTTAATAGCGGCCGATGGTAAAAATTCTAAGTTGCGCGAAATAGGAAATATTAATATTTGTTCTCATAATTATAAACAAACAGCCTTAGTTTTTTCTATTGAACATAAGTTGCCGCATAATGATACTGCAATTCAACATTTTTTAAATGAAGGCATTTTAGCAATATTACCCTTGATAGGTAATAGGTCTTCTGTTGTTTGGAGTCTATCACAACAAAAAGCTACTAATTTATTAACACAATCATCTTTCTTTTTTAAAAAATATTTTGAAAAATCTTTAGGTAAACAGCTAGGTAATATAACTATTGATAGTGATATTCAAAAATTTGATTTATCTCTAATGTTAGCTAATGAATTTGCTAGGTCAAATTTTTATTTGGTAGGAGATGCAGCTCATTCTATTCATCCTCTTGCCGGACAAGGGTTGAATCTAGGTATGTATGATGTAGCTTTTTTAGCGGAATTGCTTGTGCAACAAGTAAGAGTAGGGTTAGATCTTTCTTCTGGTTTATTAGCCGAATCTTATCAAGCTTCAAGAAGATTTGATTGTTTATCTATGGCTGCTGTAACTCATTCTATTAATAAAATATTTTCTACTGAAGCCTCAGTAATTCAAACTTTACGTGATGTAATGTTTAAATTTGTCGATAATAATGAAAAATTAAAATATTTTTTTACAAAAGAAATGGGGGAGGTTAACATTGACATGCCAAAGCTATTACAAGGTGAGAAATTATAATAACTTCTAAATTTAGTCAATATGGATAACTAAAATCATATAGAGTAAAATTGTCTATCAGTTAATTTAAAACTAATATCGCAAAATTATTATAAGTTAAGTAATTACAAGTCTATCTAAAATTATTGAGATAGATATACAAGGTCATGCAGTTTAAAGTGATATAAGTTTAAGTGATATAAGTTTAAAGGGAATATTTATTCCCTTTAAAAGTTAATTAATGTTGTCTTTCAACTAACATATTTTTGATATTAGCAATTGCTTCCGCAGGATTTAAACCTTTAGGACATGTTTGAGTACAATTCAAAATAGTGTGACAGCGATATAATTTAAATGGATCTTCTAATTTATCTAGTCTATCACCAGTATTTTCGTCTCTAGAATCAATTAGCCAGCGATAAGCTTGTAATAAGACTGCAGGCCCTAGATATTTATCGCCATTCCACCAATAGCTTGGGCAGGAGGTCTGACAACAAGCACACAGAATACATTCATATAGACCATCTAGTTTGTGTCTTTCTTCTTTGCTTTGCAACCATTCTTTTTGTGGTTCAGGCGATACAGTTTGTAACCAAGGTTCAATATAACGATGTTGAGCATAGAATTGTGTTAGATCTGGTACTAGATCTTTTACTACTGGCATCGAAGGTAAAGGATAAATTTTTATAACTCCTTCAAATTCATCCATACCTTTTGTACAAGCTAAACTATTACCACCGGCAATATTCATTGCACAAGATCCACAAATACCTTCACGGCATGATCTCCTTAAGGTGAGTGTTGGATCAATGTTATTTTTTATCCATAATAATGCGTCTAAAATCATTGGTCCACAGTCATCAGTATCTACAAAATATGTATCTAAGCGTGGATTTTGATCATCATCTGGTGACCAACGATAAATCTTAAATTCCCGTAGATTAGTAGCACCTGCAGGCTTTTCCCATGTTTTACCTTCTTTAACACGAGAATTTTGCGGTAAGGTTAATTGTACCATTATGTTCTCCTTTTAGTAAACACGTGCTTTAGGTGCAATGCGACTAAGATCAATGCCACCATCTTCTTGTTTTAATAGGGGTTCTGTATGAACAGGACGATATGATAATGTTACTTTACCATTTTCATCAACGCGAGATAATGTATGTTTACGCCAATTTTCATCATCACGATTTGGATAGTCTTCTCGAGCATGCGCTCCACGACTTTCAGTTCTTGCTTCTGCTGAATAGATGGTAGTAATAGCATTACTCATTAAATTATCTAATTCCAAAGTTTCCATTAAGTCAGAATTCCAAATTAAAGAATTATCTGTTACTTTGAGGTCGTTTCTTTCCTCCCAGATAGCAGATATACGCTGACAACCTTGTTTTAAAGATTCTTCAGTACGGAAAACAGCAGCATCTTCTTGCATAGCTCGTTGCATTTTTTCACGTAGTCGACTAGTAGGAATATCACCATTAGCAAATCTACGTTGATCAAAACGATGTAATATTTTTTCTACTTCGTTATTATCCATTTTTGGATATGATTCGTTTTTATTGATAATTTGTGAAGCTTTGATAGCTGCAGCGCGACCAAAAACTACGAGATCAATTAAAGAATTAGAACCTAAGCGATTTGCTCCATGTACAGATGCACAGCTAGCTTCACCAACCGCCATTAAGCCCGGTTGAATTGCATCAGGATTAGAGCTGGTCGGGTTTAATACTTCGCCCCAATAATTAGTTGGAATACCGCCCATATTATAATGCACAGTAGGTAATACAGGGATTGGTGCTTGTGTTACATCTACCCATGCGAAAATTCGAGCAGATTCAGATATACCCGGTAATCTTTCATTTAAGATAGCTGGATCAATATGATCTAAATGTAAATAAATATGATCTTTATTTTTTCCTACTCCACGTCCTTCACGTATTTCCAGTGTTATACATCTAGAAACCACATCGCGAGAAGCTAAATCTTTATATGAAGGTGCATAGCGTTCCATAAAGCGTTCCCCTTCAGAGTTCACTAAATATCCACCTTCACCTCTTGCACCCTCGGTTATTAAACATCCAGCACCATATATACCAGTAGGATGAAATTGTACAAATTCCATATCTTGTAAAGCTAAACCAGCTCGTGCAACCATGCCGTTACCATCACCAGTACATGTATGTGCAGAAGTAGCGGAAAAATAAGTTCGACCATATCCACCAGTTGCTATAACTACCATTTTAGCATTAAATCTATGAATGGTACCATCATCTAAATTCCACGCCATAAGTCCGGTTACTATGCCGTCTGTCATAATTAGATCAAGAGCAAAATATTCAATAAAAAATTGAGCATTATGTCGTAAACTTTGACCATATAGAGTATGTAAAATAGCATGCCCAGTTCTATCTGCAGCAGCACATGTGCGTTGTACAGGAGGACCATTACCATATTCAGTAGTATGACCACCAAAAGGACGTTGATAAATTTTACCTTCTTGAGTTCTCGAGAATGGAACACCATAATGTTCTAATTCATAGACAGCGGCAGGAGCTTCTCGAGCTAAATATTCCATTGCATCCACATCACCTAACCAGTCAGAACCTTTTACAGTATCATAGAGATGCCATTTCCAAGAATCTGGTCCCATATTGCCTAATGATGCAGCTATACCACCTTGTGCAGCTACAGTGTGAGAACGTGTAGGAAAAACTTTAGAAATACATGCAGTTTTTAAACCTTGCTCAGCCATACCTAATGTTGCACGTAGACCTGAACCGCCAGCTCCTACAACAACAACATCAAATTTATGGTCAATTATTTCATATGCACGACCGTTGATGTTAGGGGCGCCAGCTATATTATTTAATGACATAAATTAACCTCCTAAGCTTAATTTAATTATGGAAAAAAGACAAATTATTCCTAAAGTGAGAGAGAAGAAATTATTGAGAATCAATAAAATTATTTTTAATAAATGACCATGAATATAATCTTCTATAACCACTTGTAGCCCTAATTTCATATGATACAAACCGCTTATTAGCATTAATGATAATAAAATAGCTACGCAAGGAGAAGCAATTATTGCTTTTATTTCTTGGTCTGATTGTCCGGTGAAGCTGATTAGTAAAAAAATAAACCAGATAAATAAAGGTATATTTGCTACAGCGGTTAATCTTTGTAACCAAAAATGTCTAGTTCCTGACTTGGCAGTACCTAGCCCGCGAATTTTATTTAGAGGAGTGCGCATGTCTTTCATGGTGATTCCCTATTTTATGATGTAAAAAGTAAGCCACAGAATTAGTGTGCTAAATAGCGATGCTGATATAGTTAGCAACGCAGCTTTATTAGCTAAGTGTTTTTCTAAGGAAGCAGGGCAGATATCCCAAACTAAATGGCGAATTCCACCAAACATATGTTGTAATAAAGCAAAACTATAGCCAAATAAAATTATTTTACCAAAAATGGAATTATAAATATAATTTACACATTCAAAATAATTACCGCCTGCAGCAAGAGCGAAAAGCCAAATAGTAACAAATAAAGTGCCAAAATAAAGTGCCACGCCAGTAAGACGATGTGATAATGACATCCACATAGTTATTGGCCATTTATATATAGTAAAATGAGGAGAACGGGGACGTTCTTTTAAAGGAGATGGTTTCGTCATTATAGCTCCTATCTTCAACTTTGAATATTAATATTAATCTTAGTAATAACCTAAGATTTTATATTTTGTCAAAGCGGAGTTAAGGTCACGCCCACAAATAAATTCTTACATTTAGATACTCTTGTTTTTTGTCTGCGTCAAAAACTTTTTATAGATATCCTAAAGAAATAATATATTCAACTAATTATAGTTAAAATTATTTCTATAAGTTACAAAAAGATTTCGGCTAAAACTATTTTAGCCGAATTTTCATTTAAACGCGAGAAAAAATTATATTTTTAAGATTTTTTAATTTTTGTTAAACGACGGTAATCTTTTTTCTCTGGAATACGAGCAGCTTTACCGGTTAATCCACGTAGATAATATAATTTTGCTCTACGAACACGACCACGACGAATCACTTCTAATTTTTCTATCATAGGTGAATATATTGGGAACACACGCTCAACACCTTCACCGTAAGAGATTTTGCGCACAGTAAAACTTTCGTTTAAACCAGCTCCTGAGCGTGCTATACATATACCTTCATAAGCTTGGATACGTGTACGTGCACCCTCGGTTATACGGACAGATACTCTGACTGTGTCACCTGGACGAAATTCAGGTAATTGGCGCTTTGCTTGAATTTTTTGGCATTGTTCAGCATCTAACTGTTCAATAATATTCATTGAATTATCCTTTATCTTTTCAAATAGTCAGAGCGCTATATATTACAACTATTAGTTTTCGTAATATATATCATATCAAGATATAGCGATGGCACTATTTATATATTTAGGCAAATAGAGTTATCTTTTATTCTATTTTTTTATAAAAATCAATAATCTTTCTTAACTTAATGTTGTTTTTTATATTTTTCCCATAGATCCGGTCGTCTTTCTTTAGTGATTTTAAAAGACATTTGTTGCCGCCATTCAGCTATCTTTTTATGATCTCCTGATAGTAAAATTTTAGGTATTTCTTTATCTTCAAATAGAATCGGACGAGTATATTGCGGATATTCTAATAAATTTTCTTCAAAAGTCTCTGAAATAGCTGATTTTTTATTGCCCATAACTCCAGGTAATAGTCTAATTATCGCATCTAGTAAAATTAGAGCGGCTCCTTCGCCTCCTGATAAAATATAGTCACCTATTGATATTTCTTCTATATCTCTGCTATCTATCAAACGCTGGTCGATTCCTTCAAATCGTCCGCAGATCAATCTTATTCCTGTTCCTTGTGATAATTCTTTCACTCGTTGCTGTGATAGCGGTTTACCCCGGGGCGTTAGTAAAATTAAAGGTCTATTATCATTGTTAGACTGTTGGTTGCTATCGATAGCTTTTGCTAAGATATCTGCTCGCATGACCATACCAGCACCACCTCCAGCAGGTGTATCATCTACGTTGCGATGTTTATCTATGGCAAAATCTCTAATAGGAATTATATTTAAATTCCAGATATTTTTTGTTTTAGCTTTACCTGCTAGAGAATAATTAAGATATCCAGGAAACATTTCTGGATAGAGAGTAATTATATCTACTGCAAAAGACATAATTAATTATTCCTTATTTGATTTTTATCGTTAGCAGTATTGTTTTTGTCTAAATCTATTTCAATATTTTCTAGATTTATACAAATGAAACCAGATTTTATATTAACTGTTGGAACAGTGGATTTAGAAAAAGGAATTAAAATAGTTTTATTAGATGGTAATTGTAATTCTAATATGGTTCCTGCACCAAAGTCATGCAAGGCTTTTACAGTGGCTATAGGCGCTTTTTCTTTTTCGGCAAATACATCTAAACCTATTAAATCACTATAATAAAATTCATCTTCTTGGAGATTGTCATCTAACTGTGAGCGATAAATATATAAATTTGTTCCTTTTAAGGTTTCAGCTGTGGTTCTATCTTTAATATTTTCGAATGTTGCAATAATATTTTTGGGGGTTATATTTAACTTATTGAGGTTAAATATAACTTTATCTTTATCGTGAAATATTTTAAATTCTGATAAAGCCTCGGGGCTTGAAGCGTAACTTGTTAAGGTCACAGCGCCATGAATAGCGTGACAGCCTGTAATTTTAGCTATTAGAATAGATTTATCGATTACCATAATTCTGCTTATATGTTATATTATAAATTAATATCGTGTAAATCTATAATAATTTTCTATTTAAATAAAGTGTAAAATGACTTTCTTTTCTACAGAAATCCAAAAAGCTAGACAGGCATGGTTATCATATCTTATGAATGTTAGTCGTTTGTCTTCTTGTACTATTTCTGCTTATGAAATTGATACGCGGCAATTTTTGTCATTCTTACAGAATCATAAAGGCAAGCAAATTACCTTGCAGGAGTTAGAGCTTTTAACTTTAGTCGACTTTCGTGCTTTTTTAGCTAGGAGACATGCTAAAGGCATAAATGCGAATAGTCAACGTAGATTATTAGCTGCATTACGTTCATTCTTTATGTTTTTAGATAAAAGATATTTTATAAAAGTTCCAGCTATAGATCTGGTTAAACCCCCTAGACAGAAAAAAATCTTACCAAAGATATTGGATGTTGAGAAAACTAAACAATTAATTTCTATTGATTCTCAGTTGGAAAAAGCAAAATGGATTGAATTACGAAATATAGCTATATTAACTTTATTATATGGAACTGGACTTAGGATATCTGAAGCTTTACAGATTCGTGTTAAGGATCTTTTAGGAAATGAAGCTAGTATTAGGATTACTGGTAAAGGTGGAAAAGTGCGTATCTTGCCAATTTTACCAATAATCCATCAACTTATTGCTGATTATAAGTTGCATTGTCCTTATCCTTTAATAGAAGATTCACCTTTATTTGTAGGTGTTAGGGGAGGAAAATTACATGCAGGCATTGTGCAAAGATTTGTTAGAGATTTACGGGATAGATTGCAATTAAATAAATCAATTACACCCCATGCTTTAAGGCATTCTTTCGCTACGCATTTACTTTCTGGAGGAGCTGATTTAAGGTCAATACAACAATTATTAGGGCATTCCAGCTTATCGACTACACAAATTTATACACAAATAGATATGCAGCAGACGAAACAGATATATAAAAAATTACACCCTAGATCCTAATTTGTTATTTTCTTCTGGTGATTCTAGTTTTAATGAGACTGCATGTAAGCTGTCCTGCATTTCTTCTGCTAATATTTTATAAATTAACCTTGATCGAGTAATTTTATTCATGTTGTTAAAATAATCACTAATGATATGGATATGGAGATGAGTTATAATATCTTCAGTGTTGTTTTTTTGCGGGTTTCCTAGGTGATGTTTATGTTTATTACTGTCATTAATTATTTTTATACTTACGGGGTTTAAGGTCTTTTTAAGTTTGTCTTCTATTGATTGTATAGTAATCATTTTATAATTCTTTCGATAAATTGCTATAAAGACTTTTAACAGATTTAAAATTATGATACTACAGAATCATGAAATTCAGTTCAAAATATTTTGATAGCATAAAAATTGGTGCTAATAAAAAAAATAAAGCAGAAATTAGTGGCAAACAAATTTGCCAATGGGAAGGCTGTACTCAGGAAGCGCCATGTAAAGCGCCGATGGGGCGTGCTAATGAAGGTAAATATATATACTTTTGTTTGGAGCATGTTAGAGAATATAATAAAAACTTTAATTATTTCTCAGGCTTATCTCAAGCAGAAATATCTAAATATCAACGTGATGAAACCGTAGGACACAGACCAACTTGGTCTAGTGATGAAAAGATCTTAAAAGCAGGAACAGCTCAAGATTTCTCTCGAATCCCTTCAGGATCCGCGTCCTATCAAAATAAAATAAGACAGATTATGGGCATAAAGGGCAAAGTTGGTGTTAGTAACATAGTAGCACGTAAATTAAAGCCCTTAGAAAAAAAGGCTTTTAACACTTTGCAGTTGGATATTAATGCGAGCTCAGACCAAATTAAAGTTAAATATAAAGAATTAGTAAAAAAATATCATCCAGATACTAATGGTGGTGATCGTTCTACTGAACAATTATTTGTTGATGTAATGGCTGCTTACAAGGTATTACAAAAGGCTGGTATAATAAAATAAGAATATTTATTATACTAATGTTTGGCCCCTAACAAAAAACCCTCTGATTAGTTAGAGGGTTTTTTTATTAAATACTTTATGTGGAGTGTTGTAATATTTATATCTTAAGCAGCCGCTGATTCTGCCAATTTTTTTAACAATTGCTTTTTTATTAATCTTGCACGAGAAGATAGTTCGTGGTCTTTAGATTGAGTTAAAAAAGAATCAAAACCACCGCGATGTTCTACAGAGCGTAAAGCGTGTGCGCTAATACGTAAGCGGAAATTTTGTTTTAATGCTTCAGATGTTAAAGTTACTTGACATAAATTTGGTAAAAAGCGACGGCGTGTTTTATTGTTCGCATGGCTTACATTATTGCCGTAAAGAACAGATTTACCAGTTAATTCACAAATGCGAGACATAGATCACCTATCAAAATTAGTATAAAAACTAAAAGTTCTTATATAGTATAATAATTACGGTATTACCCAAGAGATAAGCCATTAGTTAAACAAGGCTATCATTTTCTTTCTTCTAACCTTTAACTATTAATTTGTCAACTTTATTTTTTTAAAAATTTAGGAAATTCATTGGCATTCTTATTATTATGTAGTATGACAGAAAAGATATTCAGATAAAGGTCATCTAATGAGTTCTTCTAACAATGCTAACCATACTCTTAGAAGGAAGATTGCTAATTTTTTATTTTATTGCTTCTTTTTAAGTTTTTTCTCACTGTTTACTTTTTTAGGCATTTGGCAGTGGCAGCGTTTGCATTGGAAAGAAAATTTAATTACTAAAGTAGAACAGCGGGTTAATAGCAATTATATAATACCACCTGATATAACAAAATGGGATAAGATAACTTTTGAGGAATATGAATATACACCTTTGAAAATGAATGGTGTCTATTTAAATGATAAAGAAATTTTAGTTAATTCAGTAGCAGAATCTGGTGCTGGTTATTGGTTGATGACTCCATTTGTTACTGAAAATAATATGATAATTTTTGTAAATCGTGGTTTTGTACCAATGGATAAAAAGCGTCAGGAAACTAGGTCAGAGGGCTTAATTAGCGGAGTAACACAAGTTAAAGGGTTGCTGCGTATGAGTGAAAAAGATGGACGTTTTATTATTAAAAATAAGCCAGAATCTGATATTTGGTATAATCGTAATTTAAAACAAATGGCAGATAAGTTAGACTTACAACTAGTTGCGCCATATTTTTTAGATGCAGAATATCAAAATTTTCCTGATAATATTCCTCAAGGAGGATTAACAGTAATATCCTTTCCTAATAACCATTTAAGTTATATGTTAACTTGGTTTTTATTAGCTTTTATGGTGTTAGTATTCGCTATATTCTTTATTTTTTGGGGTAGAAATTCTACCTCAACTAAAGATGATTGCTAAACTAAGTTTTAGATAAATTGGTTTATAGTATTTTCTGTATTATATATTTTATTTTTTAATAAAAATCCTACGAAAATAGTAGATGTATTTGAGTTGTTGTAATAATAAATGTTTATACTAGGAAAATGTCATAGCTATAGTAAGTAAAATAATAGTTAAACTTTAGTCATGATAATAGCTAAAGTTTTAAAATATATTATACTTTATAAATCCTATAGCTAGAATAATTAAAACAATAGGTAGATTTGACTACTGTAGCAATAAATGTTTTATACTAGGAGAATGTCATATCTATAGTCAGTAAATAATAATTAAACGTTAGTCATTATAATAACTAAAGTTTTAAAATATATTATATTTTATAAATCCTATAGCTAGAATAATCAAAACAATAGGTAGATTTGATTACTGTAGCAATTAATGCTTAAAATGTCTTATACCCGTAAATATCATAGCTATATTATGCTCATTAGCAGTTTTTATTACTTCTTCATCTCGGATAGATCCTCCAGGTTGGATAGCTGCACTAGCGCCTGCTTCTATCGCTGCTAATAAGCCATCAGAAAATGGAAAAAAAGCATCTGAAGCGACAACGGAGTTTTTTAGTAGAGAAATACCATTCTCTAGATCTTTTGCTCTTAAAACTGCAATTCTAGAAGAATCTCTGCGATTCATTTGACCGGCACCAATACCAATGGTCATCTGATTTTTAGCATATACTATTGCATTTGATTTTACATGTTTGGCAACTGTAAAGGCAAATTTTAAATCTTTTAATTCTTGTTCTGTTGGTTGTCTTTTAGTAACTATTTTAAAATTAGATTCGTTGAATAAGCTATCATCTTGTTCTTGTACTAATAAGCCCCCCATAACAGATTTAATAGAAAGTTGCTCATAATTTTTATTAGGTAAACCCTTGGTTAATAATAAGCGTAATTGTTTTTTTTGAGCAATAAAATTCATTGCTTCTTTATCTGCATCTGGAGCTATTATTACTTCAGTGAAAATTTTGGTTATTTTTTCTGCTGTAGAGCCATCTAAAGTTTTATTTAAAGCAATAATTCCACCAAAAGCAGATACTGGATCACAAGCTAAAGCTTTTTCATAAGCAACGGATAAATCCTTATCTATTGCTACGCCGCAGGGGTTAGCATGTTTAATTATTGCTACTGCAGCTTTATCTTTTGGTAGATCACAGATTAACTCAAAAGCAGCATCTGAGTCATTTATATTATTATAGGAAAGTTCTTTGCCTTGTATTAAGCTTGCATTCACTACAGAGTTAATATTAGGATTAGTAACATATAATGCAGCTTTTTGATGAGGGTTTTCACCATAACGCATAATTTTAGATAAACTGCCATTTATGGAAATATTATTAGGAAAAATAGTTGAGTTATCTTCCGCTTTTTTTTCTGATGATTCATTAAACCAATTAGCAATATTAGTATCATAATGACTGGTATGTATGAATGCAGCTGCGGCTAATTGATAGCGTTGTTGTAAGGTGCTAGCTCCATTATTTTCGAGTAAGTGATTTTTAAAATTTTCGTATTGATTTGGATTAGTTAATACAGATACATAATGATAATTTTTAGCGGCTGCTCTTATCATTGCAGGGCCACCAATATCTATATTTTCTATTATAATATTGTTATCAGAGGTGTTATTTACTGTTTCAATGAAAGGATATAAATTAACTATTAATAAATCTATCGGCTTAATCTTATGTTTATTACAAGCTAATGTATGCTGTGGATCATTTCTTTTTGCTAGCAGTCCACCATGGATAAGAGGATGTAAAGTTTTTACTCTTCCATCCATAATTTCAGGAAAATTTGTTATATCAGCAACATTTGTAACGGTAAAACCATTTTCTTGCAAGTATTTTGCGCTACCACCAGTAGAAATTAATTCTACATTCATTGACACAAGAAAATTTGCTAAAGATAATAAATTGCTTTTATCAGATACTGAAATTAGAGCACGTTTAATTGCTATTAAATCTTCATTTGAAGTTAAATCAGCGGTAATATCCATAAAAACACCTTATACATATTGAATTTGCCGGATTTTTACATATTAACCATCAAATTGCAATAATGATTCTTTTATTCGGCAAATTTTCCAGTTTATTATAGATGAAGGTATATTATTAAAAGTTAAAATAATTTTTTTACTTGGTAGGGCGCCATGTGTAGGACAGTGATATATGGATTCATCTAATTTTAAGATTGCATTATCGCACGAAAATTCCCAAACATTATTATTTTTACCTATTAATAGAAAATTACAAAGACGTTTTTTTACTATAATATCAGGATGTAAGTGAAAAGATATTTTTGTACTCGGAATAGCGCCTTTTAGATTTTCATATGTTAATTTGTCACTTCCAGTGATTGTATCATCAGTATCTAAGAATATCTCTCTCTGATGAATAATCTTTATATTATGTTTATATTTTTTAACGTGACTAGCGCAGAATCCTAGTTTATTTTGATTCGAAAGTTTCTCTAATGATATATTTTGAGTGATAGCTTTTAGTCTCTGTTTAGTAAATAGTAATTTCTCATTTTGTAGATAAGAATGATGTAGGTTAGAGAATTTATCACTTTTATATTGATTCGGAATTAACTTTACACAAGATTCGTTGCAATTAACTATGATTCTTTGTTGTTGTGAAGAAAATTCGAAAGACATCGCTGATTCACTATTGTTAATACCAACATTAGCTATCAATATATTATTATTATTGGCTAGACGGTAGAAATTTGAATAGGGTGCATGTTGGAAGATTGCTCCATTAGTTTCATCGTGACTTAAACAAGCATTAATAGCTTGTTTAGTAACAATTGTAGATCCATGAAAGTGCGCTAACTCACCATTAGTGTGGGTAAAAAATCTTAAACAAGGAAACAGACGCTCTATCATTTCTATTAATATTGCTGGAGGCTGTTCCAGAAGTTGTAAATAACTTTGTTTTATAGGAATTAATAACGATAATATATTATATATTTTTTGTGGCTCTAGCGAGATATGTCCTCCATCTAATAAGATGTTTTCTTGTGTCGCTTGAGTAAATATTTTTAGGATTCTTTGGTTAAATTTTAATGGTAAATTAGTAAAGCGGCAAGCTAATAATAATGTTATCGCTACATGTAATTTAGTATATTTATCTTTAATGATGATAAAATTTTTATAGAGGTGATAAGCTTGTTCTTTTATAGAGTCTATAAAAGCTTGTTGAAAATCTGTAGATGACTGTTTTAATAACCAATTACTATGGATTAGCCAATTAACTATTCTATTGGTAGTAATTTCATAATCATAGCTATGAGAGTTTGTTTTATTTCCAAAAATTTTTATCCAATCTAAAATAAAAGTACGGCTAGCAGCTAAAGATATAGCGGATTTAGCTGCATACATATGGGATAACCATGAAAAATTATGGATTTGACCAAAGATATAATCTTTATTAATATGAATCATAAAAGGCGATAATCCATTAGTATCTAAGGTTAGTCCTGAAAAATTAAACTTACCGTGATATATTTCACGTGCTACTTTAGCATCTCCCATAGGAGAGAAGATTGGCAGATAGTTAAATTTATATTTATCTTTGATAAATATTTTTTGTAATTGGGCAAAGAAACTTTTTTGTTCGCTGACTTGAGTAAATTTAGATTCAAAGCTAGTTTTTGAAAAAGATATCTTATGAGAAAATAACATACATAACTCCTAAAAATATAGGAGTATGATATCATTAATATATCAATAAATAATTAATTTATTAGTGATTATTAAATAGGAACCTGGCTGCAAAAAATCCATCCATGCCTGACAGAGCATCATTTTCATGATAGAAATCAGCAGGTGTTGTTCTTAAATAGCCTTTTTTATTGATAAGAATAGCTAATTCTGGGGGTAGTTCAGATGGTTCAAATGGTAATAATTTTATTTTTGAGGAATGTTTTTGTAAAAATTCTTCTACTAGATATTCACCTTCTTGAGGTAAGATAGAACAATTACTAAATAAAATTATAGCATTTTCTTTTGCGAAATTTAAGCTTGCTTCTAAAAGTTCAAACTGTAATTTAGTTAATTTTTTTATATCTTCTTCAGTTTTTGTCCATAATATATCAGGGTGACGTCTGATCGTTCCTGTAGAGGAACAAGGGGCATCTAGTAAAATTACTTCAAATAATTGGGTAGGTTGATAATTTTTTAAATCAGCTATATTACATTCAGCTACCATCGATAGTCTGTCTAAATTTTGCTTTAATCTTTTTATTCTATTAGTTGATATATCTACAGCAACTACCTTAGCTCCTTGATTGATTAATTGTGCTGTTTTACCTCCTGGAGCAGCGCATAAATCTACTACATTTTTACCGTTGAGATCTCCTAGTAATTTAGCTGGTAAAGAAGCGCTGAAATCCTGTACCCACCATTGCCCGTCATCGAATCCTGCTAAGTGAGTAATATCTTGTTTAGGGTTTAACAATCTTAGTGATTGGTTAGGTAAAATTATAGCATTTAATTTTTCTGCCCAGATTTCTGGATTAGCTTTTACTGTAATATCTAGGGTTGGTTCTAAGGTCTGTTTATAAAGAATTTGATTCGTTTTTTCTATTCCGTAAAATTCTTCTAACTGGTTTTTAAACCATTGAGGTGTGTTTTTTAGGGGCGTAATTTCTGTTTTTAATTGATCTTTTTTACGTAGGTAATTGCGTAAAATTCCATTAACCAAGGAAGAAAATCTATTCAATCTTGGATCTTTTTTAGTAATTTCTACAGCAGTATTTATTATAGCGTAGTCTGGTATTTTTAAATAAAGTAATTGTGCTAAAGAGATAATTAGTAAATTTTCTAAAGTTACCGCATTTTCACTTAGTTTTTTATTTAATAATAGAGTTAATATTTGTAATATTTCGGCTCTGTGCCTTAGGCTAGCGCCTAAAATGGCCTTTACTAGTAATCTATCAGCAGTTGTGAGTGATAAATATTGTGGATGCCCATGTTCATTATCAGTTAAGGCATCCATAGATTGATGTTTTTTTATAATAGCAGTTAATAGACGTAAGGCAACAATACGAGTTTTTAAACCTGATGTATTTAAAGGAAGCTTATTAGTGTTCATTGTTGCCTTACGAAATATTTACTATTCATTAAATTTTTGATTAGATTCAATGAATATTTTTTCTAATTGAGGATCTGGATTCTTTTCTAATAAACTTACTATAACTATAGCTAGAATAGATATTATAAAGGCAGGAATTAATTCATATAAACCTAGCCAAGCGAAACTTTTCCAGATTACTACCGTTGCTGCTCCAACTATCATACCAGCTAACGCTCCATTTCTTGTCATTTTTTTCCAAGTTAGGGATAATAATATAACTGGACCAAATGAAGCTCCTAAACCAGCCCAAGCATAGCTTACTAGAGATAAAATAGAGTTGTTAGGATTTAAAGCTAAAATACAAGCAATCATTGCAACCATAAGTACCATAAATCTACTTACTAGCACTAATTCTTTTTGGCAAGCACTTGGTCTTAAAAAGTTTTTATAAAAATCTTGAGTTAAGGAAGAGCTACAAATTAATAATTGACTACTCAATGTACTCATAACTGCTGCTAAAATTGCTGATAATATTACCCCAGCCATCCAAGGATTAAATAACACCATTGATAATTGAATAAAAATTCTTTCAGGATTATGGACAACGCTACCTGCTAATTGTGGATTTTTAGTAAGATATGCTAAACCTAAATATCCAATAGCCATAGCACCAACTAGACATAATGCCATCCAAGTTAGTCCAATTTTTTTAGCTCTATTTATAGTTGGAATAGAAGATGCAGCCATAAATCGAGATAAAATATGCGGTTGTCCAAAGTAACCTAAACCCCAACCGAGTGAAGAGATAATTGCTATATATCCTCCTGTTGGCATTAAGTTGTTATGGTTAGGAAAATTAGAATACATAATTTCACTTACTTCTGAAAAACCACCCATATAAATTATAATTAAAACTGGAGTTACAATTAAAGCAAATAACATTAACGTAGCTTGAATAGCATCTGTCCAACTTACCGCTAAGAATCCGCCTAAAAATGTATATAATATAGTAACAGAAGCACCTAAAAATAAGGCATTTAAGTAAGAAAAGCCAAACGTAGTGTGAAAAATTTGTGCTCCAGCAGAGATACCAGAAGCGCAATAAATAGTGAAAAATAGTAAAATAACTAAAGAGGAAATAATGGATAACACGCGTTTGCTATCATTAAATCGATGTGTAAAATAGTCGGGTATAGTTAAAGCATTTCGTGCAATTTCAGTATATATTCTTAATCTTGCCGCTATAAATTGCCAGTTACACCAAGCTCCTACTAATAATCCGACAGCAATCCATACTTCAGAGAATCCTAGTAGATAAAATGCACCTGGTAACCCGAGTAAAAGCCACGCACTCATATCAGAAGCACCAGCAGATAAGGCTGTTACAATACTTCCTATCTTTCTACCGCCTAATATATAATCATTAAAGTTGGTGGTTAAATAATATGCCAAAATTCCTATAGTAACCATAGCGATTAAATAAATGCTAAATGTTATTATCATAGGAGTTGATGCTGTGATAATATCCATATTTTCTTCCTTTATTCTTTAATTTACTTATTTATTAAGTTATTAATAAAGGAATTTATTCGTAAATACAAATATTATATCATTATTTTACAGCCAGCCGTGGTTAACTGCATTTATTTGTATTAAATTGACTAACTTTGCCTCATTATCCGCGATATAAATTTTTTTAGTTATCTATATTAAATATTAACTAAAATTTTATCCGTTTTGTTATCAGAAATATTCTTTTGCGGGATAATTTTTTAAAGCCATGGATTTTTAAATTTTGATTTATCTTCAGCGGTATCTGATTTGTTTTCAATTATATTGGTTAAATTATCATCTTTCATATAACTAGAAAGAGGTGCTTGCGCCATTTTTTCTAAAGCTTTTATACGATTACCTGTTTCTGGATGTGATGCAAATAATTTATCGCGTCCGCCTTTATGCAGAGGGTTAATAATAAACATGTGCGCTGTTTCAGGATGTTTCTCTGCTTGTTTATTTGTAATTTTCTTAGATGACATAGCCAGTTTTGCTAATGCTGATGCTAAAGATAGAGGTTTACCACAGATTAAAGCGCCTTCTTTATCGGCAGCATATTCCCTAGTTCTACTAATAGTCATTTGGATAATCATTGCAGCAAGTGGAGCTAATATTAACATCAACAAACTACCAACAATAGTTAATCCATTGTTACTATTTCCTGAGGAATTTCTATTACCACCAAATAAAAAGAAAAAATTAGCTAACATAGAAATTGCTCCACCAATGGTAGCCGCTATAGTCATTATTAATGTGTCTCTATTTTTTACGTGAGCTAATTCATGTGCCATTACACCAGCTAACTCATCATTTGTTAATAATTCTAATAAACCACTAGTAGCAGCTACGGCAGCATTTTGTGGATTACGTCCTGTAGCAAAAGCATTAGGCTGTGGATTATCAATAATATAGATTTTTGGTTGTGGTAAATTTGCTTTTTCAGCTAATTCTGTAACGATTCTATATAGATTGGGGCTGCTTTGTAAGGTGACTTCTTTAGCGTTATAACTTCTTAGCACTATTTTATCTGAGTTCCAATAAGCAAATAAATTTAAACCAGCTGCAGCAAAAAATGCGATAAACATACCATTGGTTCCACCTATAAAATAACCGATAAGCATAAATAATGCTGTTAACGAGGCTAATAATAGTGCAGTACGGAAAAAGCTCATTTTCACATCCTCAGTAAAATAATAGATAAATATATTGTTATATTATATAATAAATTACATTATTTGTAAAAGGTTTCATAATAGTAAAGGAAAAATCATGCTGAAAAATCAAAATCCTACAAAAATTCTTACCCCTGCTGCTATTAGAGCTTTAACTGAGGCTGAAGAAAGAAATGCGCAAAAAAAAATACCAACAATGCCAGAAGAATTTGGTGGGCGTGATGGAGCTGAGCCGACAAGATTTGGTGATTGGGAAAATAAAGGTAGAGCGATAGATTTTTAATTTTTTACTACATTAATTATGATGTATCCTGCGTATACTACCGACACTTTTACATAAGATAGTAAATTTCTTTTAGCTTGCTTGTAGATTAATTATCACCAATTTATATAAGATTATTCTTTCTTTATCGATTAATTTAAATAGATTGTTATGGTGATATATAAGTATCAGTATATTTTATAGGTATAATTAAAATATATTATTAGTCTATTTAGATATTCTTGTTTGGTTGGTCTAGTTTATCAGGTTATTTGACAGTTAATTAATCAACAATTGCGGTAACTAAATGTAATATCTTTATATTAGATATGACGCTAAATTATATTAGAGACGGATATATTAGATACGGATCTAAATAGCTTAAAAGATTGATAGTAATATAAGTTAAAAAAGTTATATTACATGATTAAAGAACTAAGACTTAGCAAGCACTAAATCTTAGTTCTAGGAAGTTTTATACTAATTCACGATTTTTTATTAAATCCTCCACTACAGCTGGTTCTGCTAAAGTGGATATGTCGCCTAGATTTTCAAATTCATTCACAGCGACTTTACGTAAAATTCTACGCATTATTTTTCCTGATCGTGTTTTTGGTAGACCGCTAGCAAATTGGATAGTATCAGGCGTTGCTAGAGCTCCTATTTCTTTGCGTACTTGCGCTATTAACTCAGCTTTTAGTTCTTCACTAGGAGCAAAGTCATTCATTAGAGTTACGAAGCAATATATACTTTGTCCTTTAACGTCATGAGGTACTCCTACTACAGCAGCTTCGGCTACGGTTGCGTGTGCAACTAAGGCAGATTCTATTTCAGCGGTACCTAATCTATGACCCGATACATTCAAGACATCATCTAATCTGCCGGTGATCCAATAATAACCATCTTTGTCTCTCCTGGCTCCGTCTCCTGAACAATAGCGTCCTTTATAAGGGGCGAAATATGTTTCAATAAAACGTGCGTGGTCTTTATATAAAGAACGCATTTGACCTGGCCAGGAGTCATCAATACATAAACTTCCTTCTCCTTCACCTTCGACAGGATTATTATTTTGATCAGCTAGCACGGGTTTAATACCAAAAAATGGAAAGGATGCTGCTCCAGGTTTTAATGGCGTTACGCCTGGTAGAGGCGTTATAGCGTGTCCACCGGTTTCAGTTTGCCACCATGTATCCATAATAGGCGCGTGATTTTTTCCTACTTTTTGATAAAACCATTCCCATGCTTCAGGATTAATAGGCTCACCAACAGAGGCTAGAATTTTTAAAGAATCACGAGAGGTGTTTGCAAGAAACTTATCGCCCATGCCCATTAAGGCGCGGATAGCAGTAGGTGCTGTATAAAAGATATTAACTTTATATTTATCAATTATTTGCCAAAAACGACTAGCGTCAGGATATGTTGGAGTGCCTTCAAATATTAAGCTAGTAGCCCCATTTGCAAGAGGACCATAAACTACATAAGAGTGACCTGTAATCCAGCCAATGTCAGCTGTACACCAATAGATATCACCATCATGGTAATCAAACACATATTGATGAGTCATAGAAGCATATACTAGATATCCTGCTGTAGTATGTAATACACCTTTTGGTTTACCAGTTGACCCAGAAGTATATAGAACAAACAATGGATCCTCAGCGTTCATCTCAACAATTTCACAATCGTCTGTTACAGATTTTACCTCTTCATGATACCATCTATCAAGCTGTTGGTTCCAGTCGATAGTTTCATCAGGGCAATTTTTTATTACTATAGTGCGATCAATATGGAAATTTTCATTTTTAGCAATTTCTATAGCTGCATCTAAATTATTTTTGAGAGGGATTTTTTGTCCTCCTCTAATTCCATAATCAGCAGTAATGGCTATTTTAGATTCACAATCTATCATGCGTTTTGCTAAAGAATCTGGTGAGAAACCACCAAATACGACTGAATGTATTGCTCCTATACGAGCACAAGCTAACATTGCATAAACACCTTCTACAATCATTGGTAGATATATTGTTACACAATCACCTTTTTTTACATTATTTTTTTTCAGAACATTAGCAAATTTACAAACTTCTTTATGTAATTCTTTATAAGTGACTTTCTTACTATGCTCGGGGTTATCTCCCTCCCAAATTAGAGCTACTTGGTCACCTCTGGTTTTTAGATGTCGATCTATACAATTGTAAGCTACATTTGTTGTACCATCTTCGTACCATTTTATGGATACATCTCCTTCAAAAGAAGTATTTTTTATTTTAGTATATGGTTTTATCCAGTCAATTCTTTTTCCGTGTTTGCCCCAAAATGTTTCAGGGTCATTGATACTTTCTTTATACCATTGCTCGTAAGTCTCTTTATCAATTAAGGCTTCTTTCTTAATCGATTCAGGTACGGGATAAATCTTGTCAATCATATATATTCCTCCAGAATGTTATACTTCTCCTTCTAATTATAGCTGGTTATTTTTCTTTATTCAAGTTGTAACATAAATTTTGAGAAATCCATTTATCTTTTACCAAAAATTGCAGTACCTATTCTTATATGTGTAGCTCCTGCAGCTATAGCTAGTTCATAGTCTTGTGACATGCCCATTGAAAGATATTCTAGGTTGGTTTTTTTGGCTATTGATGATAACATTTCAAAATGTGGTTTTGGATTTTCTTTTGCTGGTGGTATACACATTAAGCCTTGGATGTTTAATTTATAGTTATTTTTACATTTGTTAATAAAATCTATAGCTGCATCTGGTTTAATGCCGGCTTTTTGTGGTTCTTCACCGGTATTTATTTGTATGTAACAAGGCAGAAATTTTTGTTGTTTGATCATTTCTTGCGCAAGATATTGCGCTATTTTTTCTCTGTCAATAGTTTGAATTACATCAAAATATTTCACAGCTTCAAAAGTTTTATTTGATTGTAATTTACCAATAAAATGTAGTTCTATTTCTGGGTATTTATTTCTTAGTTCTGGATATTTGGTTATTGCTTCTTGAATTTTATTTTCAGCAAAAATCTTCTGACCAGCTAGAATAGCCTCTTCAATAATATGAGGGGGGACAAGTTTGGTTACTGCTATTAATTGTGGTAGTGCTTTGGAGGTGCGATTGGATTGTTGTGCAATAGTTAATATTTTATGCTTTAATGTTAAAATTCTTTGATTAATAGTATTTTCCATGTAATTTAACCTGTGTGATAGCTAGAAATGTAAAACTAGCTATGTTAATATAAATTAACGACAAATGTAAGAGATATCTAATGACAAATGAACGGTATAATTTTAAAATAGTTGAAGAGCGGTGGCAGGCACATTGGGAAAAAAATAAAATCTTTGAAACGGATGTTTCAACTGATAAAAAAAAATATTATGTGCTAGAAATGTTCCCTTATCCGTCAGGAAAAATTCATATAGGACATGTAAGAAATTACTCATTAGGAGATGTGGTAGCTCGTTATAAAAGAGCTAAAGGATATAATGTTATGCATCCTATGGGTTGGGATGCTTTTGGGATGCCAGCAGAAAATGCTGCAATGCAAAATAATAGCCATCCAAAAGAATGGACATATAAAAATATTGAGCTAATGCGCAAACAGTTGAAGTCTATCGGGCTTGCGATTGACTGGAGTAAGGAATTTGCAACTTGCGATGTTGAATATTATCATGCGCAACAAATTATTTTTTTAAAAATGTTTGAGGCTGGTCTGGTGTTTAGATCGACATCAAAAGTTAATTGGGATCCTGTCGATCAAACTGTATTAGCTAATGAACAAGTTGTTGATGGTTGCGGTTGGCGTTCTGGAGCTAAAGTTGAATTAAAAGAGTTAACTCAGTGGTTTTTAAAAATAAGTGATTTTTCAGAAGAATTATTGAAAGGTCTAGATGAGATTAATTCTTGGCCTGAAAAAGTTCGCCTTATGCAACAAAATTGGATAGGTAAATCACAAGGTTTAGAGATTAGATGGCAGTTAACTTCAGATAGTATAGAAAAATTAAATAATAAGATATCAGAAGTTAATATATATACAACAAGAGCTGAGACTATCTTTGGTGCTTCTTTTCTAGCTTTATCTTTTGAACATCCATTAGTTAAGCAATTGGCAACTGAAAATAATGCATTAAGAGATTTTATTGAACAATATCGCCCTAATGCAACCTCTGCTGCTGTTTTAGAAACTGCTGAAAAACATGGGTTTGATTTAGGTCTTTTTGTTTGTCATCCGTTAGATCCTACGAGAAAGATACCTCTATATGCTACTAATTTTGTCTTAATGGATTATGGAACAGGGGCAATTTTTGGGTGTCCAGCTCATGATCAGAGAGATTTAGAGTTTGCGCGCAAATATGATTTACCAGTTACAGTGGTGGTGGAGAGTGATCAAATAGATTCCATAGTTACTGATAAAGCATATCAGGGTGATGGCTATATGATAAATTCTGACTTTTTAAATGGCTTAACAGTAGACCAAGCTAAAGAAGAAGTTAGTTGTAAATTAGAGCAACAAAAATTAGGCGATAAGCCTCAGGCGCAGAGAAAAACTCAATATAGATTAAGAGATTGGGGTATTTCTAGACAAAGATATTGGGGCTGTCCAATACCTATGGTGCATTGTGCTTCATGTGGAGTTGTACCAGTAAATATAACTGACCTACCAGTTGTATTACCTGATAATGTTAGTTTTGATAAGGTTGGTAATCCATTAGATCGTTGCGAATCCTGGCTTAAAACCACTTGTCCTAAATGCGGGGGTGAAGCTAGAAGAGAAAGTGACACTATGGATACTTTTGTTGATTCTTCTTGGTATTATGCTCGTTTTACTTCTGTGGGTAGTAAAGATGCTATTGTTAAAGAAAATGCTAGTAAATGGTTGCCGGTAGATCAATATATAGGTGGTATTGAACATGCTATATTGCATTTGTTATATGCTAGATTTTTTATGCGTGTTTTAAAACAAATTGGATATGTTGACCACAATGAACCTTTTGAAAATTTATTCACTCAAGGGATGGTAGTACATGAAACTTATCGAAATGCTGATGGTTGGATATCACCAGATGAGATAAAAATTATTGAAGAAAATGGTGTTAGAACCGCTACGTTATTGAGTGATAATTCTAAGGTCGATATTGGTTCAGTTGAAAAAATGTCCAAGTCTAAAAAAAATGTCATAAATCCTGATGATATAATTGCGGCTTACGGAGCAGATACTATGCGATGGTTTGTTTTATCTGATTCACCGCCGGAAAGAGATATAGTCTGGAGTGAAAAGGGAATAGAAGGAGCCTTTAGGTATGTGCAACGTTTATGGCGTGTTCTTAGTGAAGTTGCACCATATTTAAAAGGTGTAGAGCCTAAATCTCATAAAAATGGTGAGGCGGGAAAAATATCACAATTAGCTCATAAAAAATTAAAACAAGTAACGGAAGAAATAGAAAAATTAGCTTTTAATTGTGCTATTGCTCAATTATATGATTATTTGAACCAATTTTCTAGCTTTTCCAAAAATATTAAAGATTTTAACATAGAGCAATTACAGTCTGTTCGCCAGGCTTATGAGTTTTTTGTGATGATGATTTCACCATTTATGCCACATCTAGCTGAGGAAGCTTTCTCACTGTTAGATAATGGTAAGACAGTTGTGCAGCAAGAATGGCCTAATTATGATGAGCAATTAGTTGTAGATAATAATGTGATTTTACCTATCCAAATTAATGGTAAAAAAAGAGGTGAAATTTCTGTTAAAATTGACATGGACGCTAAATTATTAGAACAACAAATATTAGCCTTAGATTTTGTAGTTAATTATATTAAAGATAAGAATATTAAAAAGATTGTTATAGTTCCTAATCGTATTGTTAATATAGTGGTTACATGAGCTAAGATTAACTTATGCTAGGTCGCGCGCAAATATCTTTATCGTCATCTATTTATGTTTCTGTTTTATTGCCTCTTCCATTCACACATAATTATACATATGTTGTGCCGGAAGGGGTAACAGTACACATAGGATCCTTGGTTAAAGTCTCTTTTGCTGGTAGAAATTTATGGGGGATGGTGAATGCGTTTGTTTTAGTTTCTGATATAACTTTGGATTTAAATAAAATAAAGCCTATTACTAAAGTTTATAATGATTATATTGTGCCGTTAGAATTTATTAATTTTATGAATTTTATGGCTAATTATAATTTGATTCCCTTAGGTTTGATTTTAAAGATGTTGTTACGCGGATTTGCTCCAGATTCTATCTCTACAAGTAACAAAAATTGGGGTTATCGTTTAAATTATGAAAATTATCAGAAAATATTATCTGACAAAAAAATTAAAATTACCTCGCAAAGGCAGAGAGTCATAGATCGTTTGTTAGACGAAGATGAGATATGGACTGCGTCACAGTTGCAGGATGTTGCTCAAGTTAACAATAACGTAATTAGATCTTTGTTAAAATTAGAAATTTTACAAAAAGCAAAATTCCCTTTTACAGAAAAAAAATGCTTAAATTATGGTGAGAAGGCTCTTACAGCATTAAATGAAGAGCAGAAGTTGGTGGCGGATAAAATTAATGCTCAACTTCCTGAAGGGTTGCATAATGTATTTTTATTGGAAGGGGTTACAGGTTCAGGTAAAACAGAAGTATATTTTGAGGCGGTAGCTACCGTTCTAGAGTTAGGAATGCAGAGTTTAATTTTAGTTCCAGAAATTATGTTAACTCAACAATTTTTAGATCGTTTTGCTAGCAGATTTGGTTTTTATCCAGCACAATGGCATTCTAACATAAGTAAAAGCCAAAAGGAGCATATTTGGCAATCCTTAAGCAGGGGTGAACTAAGGGTTATAGTTGGTGCTAGATCTGCTTTATTTTTACCTTTTAAAAATTTAAACTTAATAGTAGTAGATGAGGAGCATGATGCTAGTTATAAGCAAGAAGAAAATATAATTTATAATGCTAGGGATATGGCCGTAGCTTTAGCTAGTAAGGGTTCTTTTTCAGTTATATTATCTTCTGCGACTCCTTCTATCGAAAGCAAAGTTAATGTATCACGCAATAAATATCAGCATTTATTACTAAAAAAACGTTTTTCTGGGTATAATTTACCGCAAATTAATATAATTGATTTAAAGCAAGAAAAGATTCTTAAAAATAGCTTTTTGTCAGCACCTTTAGTTTCAGCGATGCAGGAGACTTATGCTAAAGGCGAGCAAATTATGTTATTTTTAAATCGTCGTGGTTATGCACCGTTAACATTGTGTCGTAATTGTGGCTATCGTTATGAGTGTCCAAATTGTTCGGCTTGGTTAGTTGAACATAAAAGTAAGAATAATTTTGAATGTCACCATTGTAATTATAGTTTGAGTTATTCAACTATCTGTCCATCTTGCTTGGAAAAAGATAGTTTATTATCTTGTGGTTATGGAGTAGAAAAAATAGCAGAAGAGGTAGTGAAATTATTTCCTTCTGCTCGAATAATGATATTATCAACTGATTTTCAAGGTAGCATTGCACAAATAAGAAAAGAGTTGGACCTTATTACTAAAGGTGAAGTGGATATAGTTATAGGTACTCAGATGATATCTAAAGGACATAATTTCCCTTTAATGAGTTTAGTCGGTGTAATTGATGTTGATATGGGTTTAAATATTAGTGATTTTAGATCTTCAGAAAGAACGATACAATTATTAATGCAGGTGACCGGTCGCGCGGGTAGAGGAGGATTAGCTAGTAAAGGTTTTTTGCAAACTTCTAATAAAGATCATGAAGTAGTAAAGGCTTTATCTAGCGGTAATTTAGCAGAATTTTATCGACAAGAAATAATGATTCGTCAACGTGATGAATTGCCACCGTTTGGTCGTTTAGCTGCTATAATAGTTTCAAGTGAAGATAAAAATCTTGCTTACGATCTAGCTAAAAATATAAAAAGATGTCATGAACCTCAAGAAAATATAAATCTTTTTGGACCTGCGGAGGCTCCTATATTTTGTATAAGGAACAAATATAGATATAGATTATTGTTGCATAGTAAGCTATCGGTTTCTATCCAAAATTATATTAATAAGTTGTTGTCGAAAGTAAATAGGCGAATTAAAGGGGTAGAATTACAAGTGGACATAGATCCGTATAATTTTTTATAAAAAATTAATGTAAAAAATAAAAAAATAATTATTCAAATATTGCTAGATTATGTATGTTGTGTTAAAGAAAGATAAATTCTTGTTACTAGAATAGTTATTGAGTATATTATTCGTATTTGTTAAGATTAACTATAAGGATAGAAATGTGGCACAAAATTCGTTATTAATGTCAGTAGCTGTTTCTCGCTATGCGCGTGTGCTGTTTGAAGTAGCTAAAGCATGTAATGAATTATTTACGGTGGAGAAAATCTTACAAAGTTTCTCCGAATCATTTGCTAAATCTGCTGATTTTAAGAATTTTGTTAATAATCCTAAGATTACACCTGATATTCAACGAAACTTTTTCAAGAGTATTTTGGCGGTTAATGATAATCCTAATAATATAGCAGAAAAAATAGTGCTTAATTATTTTGAGTTATTAATCGCGCAGCATAGATTAAACTTATTCATTGATATATTTGCTAAATTTAAACAGATGGCAGCTCGTTACAATAATATAGTAACTGTAACGGTTACAACAGCTGTAGCTTTGTCTGATGAAGAACGTGAAGAAATAGTAAATATTTTTACGGAGTCTGAAGGTAAAAAAATAGCTTTAGATGAACAAATAAACCCTAAAATATTAGGAGGGGTAATTATAAATATTGGTTCTCGCCAAATAAATACTTCTCTTAGTTATAAATTAAATTCGATTAAACAGGCATTGAAAGAGGTTGGCTGATGGATATAAACCCGTCGGAAATTACTAGAATTTTGAAAAAGAATCTTCAGGATTTTGGTGGAGAAATAGATATTTCTGAAGTAGGAGAAGTACTTTCTGTTGGCGATGGTATTGCTCGTGTCTATGGTTTAGAAGGGGTTCAAGCTGGTGAGATGGTTGAATTCTCAAGCGGCGTTCGCGGTATGGCGTTGAACCTTGAATCTTCAAATGTAGGTGTGGTTGTCTTTGGTAATGATAGAGAAATCCGTGAAGGTGATACGGTAAAACGTACTGGTAATATTGTAGAGGTACCAGTAGGTAAAGCTTTGTTAGGACGTGTTGTTGATGCTTTGGGTAATCCTATTGATGGTAAAGGTCCTATAAATGCTACTGAATATCGTCGCGTAGATGTTAAGGCTCCTGGTATTTTACCAAGAAAATCAGTGCATGAGCCAATGTCTACAGGTTTGAAAGCAATTGATGCTTTAATTCCTATCGGTAGAGGACAGCGTGAGCTAGTAATTGGTGATCGTCAAACAGGTAAAACAGCTATTGTTTTAGATAGTTTTTTAAACCAAAAAACTTTAAATGAAACAGCATCAGAGTCTGAAAAATTATATTGTGTCTATGTAGCGATAGGACAAAAAAGATCCACGGTTGCGCAATTTGTAAAAATATTAGAAGAACGTGGTGCGTTAGAATATTCTATTATTGTTGCTGCTACCGCTTCTGATCCTGCTCCTTTACAATTCTTAGCTCCATTTAGCGGTTGTGCTATGGGTGAATATTTCCGTGATAATGGAATGCATGCTTTGATAGCTTATGATGATCTTTCTAAACAAGCGGTTGCTTATCGTCAGATGTCATTATTGCTACGTCGTCCTCCTGGTCGTGAAGCTTATCCTGGTGATGTTTTTTATCTTCATTCACGTTTATTAGAGCGTGCAGCTAAGTTGAATGAAGATCATGGTGCAGGTTCATTAACAGCGTTACCTATCATTGAAACACAAGCTAATGATGTATCTGCTTACATTCCTACTAACGTTATTTCTATTACAGATGGTCAGATATTTTTAGAAACAAATTTATTCTATCAAGGTATTCGCCCTGCTGTTAACGTGGGTCTGTCGGTTTCTCGTGTAGGTTCAGCGGCTCAGACTAAAGCTATGAAACAAGTGGCTGGGTCAATTAAAGGTGAGTTGGCTCAATATAGAGAGATGGCTGCTTTTTCACAATTTGGTTCTGATTTAGATCCAGTAACACAAAAATTATTAAATAGAGGTGCCCGTTTAACTGAATTGTTAAAACAACCACAATTTTCTCCCTTAAAAATGGAGGAGCAGGTTGCAGTATTATTTGCAGGTGTTAACGGATATCTTGATGTTATTGCAGTTAATGACGTAGAAAGATATGAAAAAGGATTATTAGCTTATTTGCGTAATGAACAGCAGGAACTCCTTTCTGCTATTGCTACTGAAAAGCAATTGTCTGATGTTAATAAGGATAAATTAAAACAAATTCTCGATGATTTTTCTAAGAAATTTGTTTAACTTAAGGGTCTTTAATCATGGCTTCGCTTAAGGAATTAAGAGATAGAATTATTTCTGTTAAAGGCACTCAGAAAATTACACGTGCAATGCAGATGGTCGCCGCGGCAAAGCTACGTAAAGCGAAGGATCGTGCTGAAAATGCACGCCCTTATGCACAGAAAATATATCAATTGGTATCGCAGCTTAGTAGCACTGTCGAAAGTTCAGAAGCGCCAAAATTATTAACGGGAAATGGTAAAGATCAAACTCATTTATTGGTAGTCTGTACTGCTGATAGAGGTTTGTGTGGTCCTTTTAATAGTCAGATAGTTCGTTTTGCAGAACATAAAATTAAGGAATTATTAGCTCAGGGTCGATCTGTTAAAATTATAACAGTTGGTAAAAAAGGTGCTGAGTTACTTAAGAAAAATTATTCTAAGTTAATAATTGAAGAATTAACTTTTAGACAGGTAAAACAGTTGGATTATCAACAAGCTGCTGAAATAACAGCTATTATTGTAAAATTATTTAATAATAATCAGTTTGATGTTTGTCAGTTATTTTATTCACATTTCTATTCTGTTTTACATCAAGAACCTACGGTAATGCCAATTATTCCTCTTGTTAATGATGTTAACTTAGAACAGAAACGAGATAATCAACAGCAATTAGATAAGCAGCAATCGCAAGCGATAAATATTAATTATGAATATGAGCCAAATCCAATAAAAGTATTAAATGATTTAGTGCCACGTAATATTTCAGCACAAATCTTTAGTGCTTTATTAGAAAATGTTGCAGGCGAAATGGGGGCTAAGATGCGTGCAATGGATAATGCTACACGTAATGCTGGTGATATGATAAGTAGATTATCAGTAACTTATAATCGTCAACGACAAGCAAAAATTACAACAGAACTAATAGAGATAATTTCGGGTGCAGAAGCACTTTAAGGAGAAGGTAAGGATCGATGGCACGAGCAGCGACCTCAAATAATATGAATAACGACAAATATTCCACTAATGAATCTATGGTAATTGGTCATATACATCAAGTTATTGGTGCTGTTATTGACGTACAATTCTCAGAAGATAATATGCCGGATATTTTAAACGCTCTAGAAACTGAAAATCAAGGGCAGCGGTTAGTTTTAGAAGTAGCGCAACATTTAGGTGATGGCGTAGTTAGAACTATAGCTATGGATAGTACTGAAGGTTTAGTGCGCGGTCAAAAAGTTTTTGACACTGGTAGTCCTATCAGTGTTCCAGTAGGTGAAGCAACTCTAGGACGTATAATGAATGTTATAGGTGAGCCCGTAGATGATGCTGGTCCTATTAATACAAGTGAAAAAAGAGTTATCCATCAAGAAGCTCCTGCCTATGTAGAACAGGCTACAGATACAGAAATATTAGTAACAGGTATTAAGGTTATTGACTTACTTGCTCCATATTCTAAAGGTGGTAAAGTAGGTTTATTTGGCGGCGCTGGTGTTGGTAAGACAGTGCTTATTATGGAATTAATTAATAATATTGCTAAAGCGCACGGTGGTTACTCAGTATTTGCCGGGGTTGGAGAAAGAACCCGTGAAGGTAATGATTTATATTATGAAATGATTGATTCTAACGTTAATATTGATCCTAAGAGCAATTCAGGTTCAACCGAAGGATCAAAATGTGCTTTGATTTATGGGCAGATGAATGAACCTCCTGGCGCACGTGCGCGTGTTGCATTATCAGGTTTGACTGTAGCTGAATATTTCCGTGATCAAGGACAAGATGTATTATTCTTTGTTGATAATATTTTCCGTTTTACACAAGCTGGTGCTGAAGTATCTGCTTTATTAGGTCGTATTCCTTCTGCTGTGGGTTACCAGCCTACTTTAGCTACAGATATGGGCGCTCTTCAAGAGCGTATCACTACTACTCTTAAAGGATCTATTACGTCTGTACAGGCGATTTATGTTCCTGCTGATGATTTAACTGATCCTGCTCCGGCAGCTTCATTTGCTCATTTGGATTCTATGACTGTTTTATCACGGGCAATAGCGGAAAAAGGTATTTATCCTGCTGTGGATCCATTGGATTCTTCTTCTAGAGCTTTAGATCCATTAGTAATAGGAGAAGAACATTATAATGTAGCTCGTCAGGTTCAGGAAATTTTACAGCGCAATAAAGCTCTTCAAGATATTATTGCTATTTTAGGAATGGATGAATTATCTGAAGAAGATAAATTGATTGTTAGTAGAGCTCGTAGAATTGAAAGATTTTTCTCACAACCATTCCATGTAGCAGAGGTTTTCACTGGTGCGCCAGGCAAATTAGTCTCTTTAGAAGATACAATTCGTGGTTTTAAAGGGCTTTGTGCAGGTGAATATGATCATTTACCAGAGGCTGCTTTTTATATGGTTGGTTCGATTGATGAAGCAATTGAAAAAGCTAAAAAATTGGAGCAAAATATCTAATTTAATTTATATTTAAGGTAGTGCTATGGCAGTTAATGAATTTAAATTTGAACTTATACTTCCAGATGGGATAAAATATTCCAGCGCAGTGTCTAGCGTTATTTTTGCTGGTCAGGAAGGGATGTTAACTGTTATGGCTAATCATACCCCTTTAGTTGTTAGTATTATTCCAGGTGTTTTATCTATTTTTAATATTGATGGTGGTGAAAGTAGATTTTTCTTATATGATGGTGTTGCATATATAACCCCAGACAGCTGTGTTATTTTATCTGAGACAGCTGTGATATTATCAGAGCTTGATCCAAAAGAAATAGAATTTAGAATAGAGAAAGTTCGTCAAGAACTTAGCGAGATGGGTGGTGATGCTCATGATAGATCTGCTACAGAGGATTTTCTACATCAACTTATTACAGTTCATGGTTTTTTTCAAAATGGTGAATATGTATCTAAGTCGACGGACAATAATTAATATTTAAAATCTTAAATAAGACCAACAGTATATAATGTTGGTCTTATCTTTTTTGAATTCTATTACTTTTTTTCATATGTATGGCTAAATATGTACGGCCAAATATTTTTCTTAACGAATCATTAAAATTTATTATCTTATGTAATGTAAGGTAGTTATTTGTCATCCATGCCTAATTATTAGTAAAGATATTCTTATTTTTGTTGTATAGCTAGTTATAATATTTCTATTTACTAAGCTAGAAGATCGTTAAGTTAGATTAAATTAACGATAAAATTAAATATTTCAGTAAATTTTCTCTATTTATAATATAATTTTTGAGTTTAATGATCCTATATAAAATAAATAAGATCTAAATTCACAATAAATAATAGCCTGATTAAGGATATAAAATCTGTTCAATAACGTTGATATAGTTACTAGTTAATAATTATGAATAGTTTGGTTGAATTATAACTATTATTGACAATATTTTATGATTATTATTAATTTATAAGAGGAAAATATTATATTAGCTTATTTAAAACTTAATAATTTAATAACTAATAAATAGATATACTAATAATAGATTAATTTGCTATCATTACATAGTTTGAGATAGTAATTCTGGACAATTAAAATGAAAGATAGAATAACTAATTTAGCAGAAGGGCGCATTTTTAGAAATAATGCGTTACAGTCTTTTGGCTTTATTCTAGCTTCATTATTTTTAACATATGCGCAAAGTTTTAGCATGAACCTTGCTTTAGCTAGTATTCCACAATTGCAAGCTGAATTATCGTTAACAAAGCTAGAGGTGTGGTGGCTTTATGCTGCTTATATGATACCTTTAGTTAGTATGTCATTCTTTTTAATTAAAATTCGTACTCAGTATGGTTTACGTAACTTTTCTGAGGTCGCAATTTTCTTTTTTTTATTTGTTTGTATTTTTAATGTAGTTTCTCCTGGTGTAGGTTATTATCCTTTATTATTGACTAGATTTTTATTAGGTATTGCTGCCGCCCCGATAGCTTCAGTAGCTTTTTTGTATATGATGCAAGCTTTTTCTGAAGAAAAAAAATACACTATTGGTATGAGTTTACAAATGACTCATATTGCTTTAGGTTTACCTTTTGCACGGTTAGTTTCTCCTTATTTATTATCTTTTGGTGGCTATAATAATTTATATTATTTTGAAATTGGTTTAGCTTTCTCCGCTTTAGCTCTTATATATATATTTCCACTTATTCCGATAGACAGACAGCGCGTTATAAGCAGGTGGGATATTATCAATTATTTGATTATTGCGATCGGTTTAGGAGCAAATGCTATAGCTATGATGTTGGGCACATTAGTTTGGTGGACTGATGCATCTTGGATTGGTGTTTTAATTATTATCTCTATTTTTTGTTTTATGCTAGCTATAACTTTAGAGTTATATAGATCTGATCCTTTTATAGATTTAAAATGGTTATTTAGAGCAGAAGTTTTTGATCTTATATTCTTATTGATAGCATTCAGATTATTATTATCTGAACAGTCCTTTTTTGCAGGAAATTTTTTTCTTTTTCTTGGTTTTGCTGATGAGCAATTACATATATTTTATTTTATAATTATTTCCGGTATTTTATTAGGGGGATCTATTTGTGCACTCTTAATGCGTTTAGGGCGTGAAGATATATTTCATATTATAGCTTTATCCTTATTAGCTATAGGTTCTTTTATGGCTAGTTTTTCTACTCGTTTTACGGTTCCTTCTGATTTATATGTTGCTCACTTTTTAATTGCAGTAGGTAGTGCTATGTTTTTACCTCCAACTATGATGAGAGCCTTTGCTATAATAGATGATAAAAATCAGTTACATTTATTAAGCTTTATTGCCGTTTTTTTGATAACCCAAAATACAGGCGGTATTATAAGTGCTGCTTTTTTTAGAAGTTTTGAATTTGTAAGAGAAAAAATAGCTTATTTTACTTTGGTAGAACATTTGCAACCACAATTTAATATTTCACCTGAGCAATTAGTAACGTTAAATGAAGAATTACATTTAGATGCAGGTATTATAGCTTATAATGATATATTTTTATTATATAGTATTTTTTCTGTGGCGATTTTATTATTTTTCATAATAAAAATATCTCTTAAAAAATTTATTTTCTTAAATAGGAAAGGGTAATCATGTTTGTAGATCAAATAAGAGAGAGGGCGACAATAATAATTTGGCTATCTTGTATAGCTGCTATAGGGTTTATTTTGTACGCTTGGAATTTTCTACCTTTATTTAAAAATATAGAATCTAGTAACATGGCTTATATACGTGCTAATCATGTATTAGTTAGTAACTTAGTAGAGGGTGAAATAACTAAAATTCATGTTATTGATTATGAAAAGGTAGAAGAAGGTCAACCTTTGTTTGAGATAATGGATGTTAATACAAAAGCAAAACACATTATTAACGCACCTACATCAGGTCAGGTAGGTTTGATACGTTTATACGAAGGACAATATTTAAATGTAGGCACCACAATGCTGGTAATCATTAAGCCAGAATTTTGGGTAATCGCATCTTTTAAAGAAACACAAATTAATAATATACATATAGGTCAAAAGGCTAAGATTAAGATAGATGCAATAAAAGGGCGGGTTTTTGATGCTATAGTTAGTGAAATTGCTCCTGCAACGGGGATAGAATTTAGTGTAATAAAACCAGAGGATTCTATTGGTAATTTTGTTAAATTAACGCAAAAAATAGCGGTTAGATTAGATTTCGATAAACTTTCAGAAGCAGATGTAAGTAAATTAAAAGCAGGTATGTCTGCAAATGTAGAGATAGACACACGCTCGTATGGATTTAGATAAATAATGCCCTTTATGAAGGGCATTATTTTATTTTCCTAAAGTTGCTAAGGAATTTGCTTTTGCTTTTTGTGTAAAAATTGCTTGTGCTTTAGCAATATTTTCTTTTTTTCCTGCCCATGTATTTAAAGCTGCTGCTTGTAATGCTCTTCCATATGAAAAAGTTAATGGCCAAGGTTTTGGTTGATCAATATTATTAATAGCAGCTAAATGTTTTGTTGCTTCATCGTCTGTTTGTCCACCTGATAAAAAGGCTATACCAGCTAGAGCTGGAGGCACAGTTTCTTTTAAGCATTTAATAGTATATTCTGCTACTTGTTCAATAGTTGCTTTTCTAGCATTTTGTCCGTCTATTATCATATTTGGTTTTAAGATCATTGCATCTAATTTGACTTTGGCAATATTTAGGGCAGCAAATACAGTTAATAATACTTTTTTAGTTACTTGATAACAGGTTTCGATATTGTGGTTAGCTGGTGTTCCATCCATCATAACTTCAGGTTCAACGATGGGTACAATATTTGCTTCTTGGCATAGAGCAGCATAACGAGCTAGGGCGTTAGCATTTTGGATTATTGATCCATCTGATGGAAGGTTGGCTTCAGTATTAATATGAATAACAGCTCTCCATTTAGCAAATCTAGCGCCTAATTTATAATATTCGTTTAGTCTTTCTCTTAAACCATCCAACCCTTCGGTTATTGTTTCATTAGGGAAATTAGCTAAATCTTTTGCACCTGTATCTACTTTAATTCCTATGAAACAGCCTTGATCGGTCAATAATTTAGTTAATGGACTTAAATCTTCAGTAGTTTGTCTTATAGTTTCGTCATATAAAATAACTCCAGAAATATAGTTAGATATAGCTTCTTGATTAGAAAAAAGCATATGACGATAGTCACGTCTACTTTCAGGTGTTGATTCTATATTGATAGCGTTAAATCTCTTGGTAATAGTAGCATTGCTTTCATCCGCGGCTAAAATACCCTTACCTTTGGTGACTAATGCCTTAGCTATTTCTTGAATAGTTTGTGTCATTTTTTACTCCGATTTTCAATTCAATTTAATTTTTTTTTAAAAGTGAAATTGTAGGAAGCTCTTTGCCTTCAAGCCATTCTAAAAAGGCTCCTCCAGCTGTAGATACATAGGTAAAATCCTTAACTACATTTGCGTGTTTAAGGGCACTTAAAGTATCTCCGCCTCCGGCTACAGAAACTAATTTATTTTCTCTAGTTTGAGCCGCTACAAATTTACTTATTATAGTTGTCGCTTTATCAAATGGAGGCATTTCAAATGCTCCTAAGGGACCATTCCATAAAAGGCTTTTAGCATTTTCAATAACATCTTTTATTTTTTCGATCGATGCATCTCCAAGATCAAGAATCATGCCATCTTCTGCAATAGCATCTATTGCATAGGTTTGATGAGGAGAATTTTCTTTAAAATGCCAAGCAACAACGGCATCGATAGGTAAGATTAGGACACAATTATGTTGTTTTGCTAATTCTATAATTTGTCTTGCTTTAGTAATAGCATCGGGCTCTATTAAAGATTTTCCTACATTATATCCTTGAGCTAATAGAAAGTTATTAGCCATAGCACCACCGATAATTAAAGCATTAACTTTTTTTACAAGATTTTCTAGTAGGTCGATTTTTGTGGATACTTTCGCACCACCTACAATAGCTACGACTGGTGTTTGAGGTTTTTCTAAGCCTATTTCTAGTGCATTTAATTCTTTTTCTAAGGCTCTTCCGGCTACCATAGGTAAAAATTCTGCTATACCATATGTAGAAGCATGTTTTCTATGTGCTACTGACAGAGCATCTTGTACTATTAGATCACCTAAAGATGCTAATTTTTGAGCAAAATCTCGGTCGTTTTTCTGTTCTCCTGCATGAAAACGTAAATTTTCTAGTAAGATAATTTCACCATTATGTATATTTTTAACAGCCTCTACTACTTTTGCTCCAATAGAATCTTCTAGAAATTTTACTTTACTGTTCAATATTTGTTCTAAATAATGCCCTATTGGACGTAGCGATAAATTTTTATCAGCTTTTTCAGGTCGACCGAAATGGCTCATTAACACTATTTTAGCGTTATTTTTTTGTAACTCTTGTATAGTTTCTATAGAGCGATCAATTCTAATTGTATCAACAATTTGCCCATTTATTAATGGTACATTTAGATCTAATCTCACTAAAATAGTTTTACCATTGACATTTATATTATCTAAATTTTTAATTTTCATGTCTCACCTAGATTTTGATTAGGAAATAGTTTTAGCCACAGCAATAGTGGTATCCACCATACGGTTAGAAAAACCCCATTCATTATCATACCAGCTTAAGATACGGCACATAGTTTGGTCGATTACTTTAGTTTGATCTAAATGAAAGATTGATGATCTAGGGTCATGATTAAAATCACAAGATACTAAGCTTTCATCACAATATCCTAAGATATTCACTAGATCTCCTTCAGTAGCAGCTTGTTTTATCGCGTTATTAATTTCTTCTACTGTAGTTGGTTTTTTAGAAATGAATTTTAAATCTACAGCAGAAACATTAGGAGTAGGTACTCGCATAGATACACCATCTAGTTTTCCGGCCAATTCAGGTAATACTAAAGATACGGCTTTAGCAGCTCCAGTAGAAGTTGGTATTATAGATAAAGCAGCAGCTCTTGCGCGATAAAGGTCACGATGGTTCTTATCAAGCGTTGGTTGATCACCAGTGTAAGAATGGATAGTCGTCATAAAACCTTTTTCAATACCGACGGTGTCATTTAAGATTTTGGCTACAGGAGCTAGACAATTAGTAGTACAAGAGGCATTTGAGATAATATTATGTGATGCTTTTATATCTCGGTGATTTATACCATAAACGACGGTGATATCGGCTCCTTTTGATGGTGCTGATACAATTACTTTCTTAGCGCCGTTCTTTAAATGTATTGCAGCTTTTTCTGCATCAGTAAAAGCGCCAGTACATTCTAAAACAATATCTACTCCTAATTTTTTCCAGTCAATATTTTGTGGGTTTCGATCAGATAGTTTATGGATTTTATAAGATGCTACGATAAGACTATTATCTTGAATTTCTACATTAGCAGAAAATTTTCCATGTATGGAATCATGACGTAGTAAATGTGCATTAGTCTCTAGTGATCCAGAATCATTAATAGCTACTACTTGGATATCCGTTTGTTTTTGTTCTACGAGAGCTCGTAAAATAGTACGACCAATACGACCAAAACCGTTAATAGCAATACGAATTGTCATTAAATATCTCCGTTATTTACTGTTAATTTATTTTTTACTGCTAGGACTACTTTTTCAGCGGTAATACCAAAATGTTTATATAAGTCCTCAATAGGTGCTGATTCACCAAAATGGTTCATTCCGATGAAGATATCCTCATTATTAATAAAAGTATCCCATCCTTGTCTAATAGCAGCTTCTATAGCTACTTTAATAGGACTATCTCCAATTATTTGTTTCTTATAAGCAACGCTTTGTTGTTGGAAAAGTTCAAAACATGGAGTAGAAACTACACGAGTTGAGATCATTTGTTGCTCTAGAATATTTTGGGCTTCCAAAGCAATTTGTACTTCTGATCCAGTTGCAAAAATAGTTACTTGTGTTTTTTCCGCGAATTCAGAAGGAGATAATTCGTAAGCTCCAAGTGAGCAAAGATTTATTTCTTGATGTGTTTTTCTTACAGTTGGTAAATTTTGTCGGCTTAAAGCTAAGGTAGAAGGAGTGTTTTTATTGGTTAAAGCGGCTTGCCAACATTCTAATGTTTCTATAGCATCTGCGGGTCTGAATAATAGATGATTCGGTATAGCTCTAAGCGAGGCAAGGTGTTCAATCGGTTGATGGGTTGGACCATCTTCTCCTAAGCCTATGGAATCATGTGTCATTACATAAATTACCCTAATTGACATTAGTGATGATAGACGCATAGCAGGACGTACATAATCTGAAAAACATAAGAATGTGCCGCCATAAGGGATAAAGCCTCCATATAAAGCTAAGCCATTCATTATTGCGCCCATGGCATGTTCTCTTATACCATAGTGGATATATCTACCAGAAAAATCATCAGCATTGATAATATTTTGACAATCAGTCAATGTATTATTAGATCCAGTAAGATCTGCTGAGCCGCCAAGGGTTTCGGGTAATAATTTATTTATTATGGATAAAGCTTGTTCAGAGGCTTTACGTGTTGCTATATTAGGTGCAATTTTTACAAGTTCTTTTTTGTAAGCTAATATCTGCTCATTGAAATCTTTAGGGAGGTCTCTTTGTAGACGGCGTTGCAGTTCATTTTTTTGTTCTGTCGATAATTTAGCGAAATTTTCTTCCCAGATTAATTTTTCTTCTTGGAATTTTTTACTGGTATTTCTCCAGGCTTGTAAAATATCATCAGGTATTTTAAAAGCTTCATGTGGCCAATTTAGAGCTTTTCTTGTTTGCTCAATTTCCTTTGCTCCTAAGGGGGAGCCATGAATTTTATTAGTACCGCTTTTGCTAGGAGAACCAAAACCTATAGTAGTTTTACAAGCAATTAAAGTAGGTTTATCGGAAGTTTTTGCTGTAGCAATAGCGTTATAAATTTCTGTATGATTATGACCATCAATCGCTATTACATTCCAGCCACAAGCTTTAAATCTTGCTAACTGATCGGTGGAATCGGATAAAGAGATAGGGCCATCAATGGAAATATTATTATCATCCCAAAAAACAATTAATTTATTTAATTTTAAATGACCTGCAAATGAAATAGCTTCTTGACTGATACCTTCCATAAGGCAGCCATCGCCTACTAATACGTAGGTATTATGGTTGATTAATTGGTCTCCATAACGGGCATTCATTAATCTTTCTGCTAGGGCCATACCTACAGCATTACCTATTCCTTGTCCTAGCGGGCCTGTTGTTGTTTCAATACCAGCTGCATATCCATATTCTGGGTGACCAGCTGTTTTTGCTCCTAATTGACGAAATTTTTTTATTTCTTCAATTGTGATGTCTTCATAGCCAGTTAAATATAATAAGCTATATAATAACATGGATCCATGTCCGGCTGATAAGATAAATCTATCTCTATTAAGCCAATTAGGGTCTTCAGGTATATGACGAAAAAAATTATTGTAAAGAACAGTAGCTATATCCGCTGTGCCCATAGGCAATCCAGGATGACCTGAATTAGCTTTTTCTATGGCATCTATTGATAAAAAACGGATAGCATTTGCCATATTGTTTTCTAAAGTTTTATTTACCATGATAACGTAATATTTCTGTATTTAATAATTAAAAACATTTAATGTAAGTTACAATTAGGAGCTATTAACTATTATACATTAATAGTCAATATCTTATTATATTTAAATATCTAGCTTATTGCATATTTTAATTCTTTTAGCTACAATTTTACTTAATTATAGGGATATATTTTAATTTAACTAACATAATAAGGTACAACATGTCTATGGAAAGTTTAAATATTGATAAAGCAGTAGAAGAATTAGATATATCTATAAAACACTTAGAACATAAGCTTCAGATAAGTTTAGATAAGATAGAATTATCTGCAGATATATCTGAACAATTACAGCGATTGAATATAGATCGTAATAATTTAGCAAATGAATTAGATGAAAGTGCGGATAAAATAGAAAGATTATTAACAGCCAATAATGAAATATCGGTAAAATTGACAAAAATAATAGATAGTTTAAAAATGATTTTACAAGATAAACCATAAAATAATTAAGGAATAAAAATGGCTACGGTAACAGTGACAATTGACGGTAAAATTTACCGTATGGCTTGTGGCGAAGGGCAAGAAAAATATTTATGTATCTTGGCAGAGGAATTTGATAAAAAAATTGCGCAATTAAGAAGTGATATGGGGGAGATAGGCGATTTAAGATTGACTATAATAGCGGGGATAACTTTTATTGATGAATTATCAGAAACCAAAAAACAATTGCAAGAAATAACTGAGGCTTTTGAGAATTTAAAAAATAAGAAGTATGATTTGATCCAAATAAAATTGCAAGAAATGACGGAAAGAATAAGATCTCTATCAGAGAAACTAAATTTAAAATAATTTATAATGTTTCTTTATTCTGGATGTCATTAAGCCTAATGGTCCAACTGGTTTGTTGTTGAGTATCATACTCTTGAAAACCGGCTCTTTGGAACCCTCTTACAAAGCAATTATCAACATTCTCAATAATAAATTTTTCATCACTTATACACATTGGAATAGGACCATTCCATTGGCTGGTCTTATTTTTATTTTCTGCATATAAGTAATAAAATCGATTATCTAGAGGTTCTTCTATTATTGTTTTACATTCATTAGGATCTAAGCTCCACCATCCTTGAGATGTCCAGGTTTGGTCTTTTTTATAGCCTAAAGCAACACCAATTGTCATGCTACTGTCATTACAAATTCTTAATTTTGCCATAGCCGTAGGAGAATAAAAAAAACAGCATAATATGGTTAACAAAAGAATATCTTGCCAAATTTTCATATTTCTCACCTTCAGTAATTAACAATAACAATCCTAGCTACTATTTATTGTATATTATTATAGTCGCTATTATTACATGTTATTTAATTTAGCTCATATTATCTATAGTATTTTTAGTTATTTTGCACAGAATGTAACAATTCATTTATGATCATTTTGCTATATAAGAATATTTCAATAGTTGACCTGATATTTATATATCACTATTCTCCTATAATCATCAATAAATGATAATTATAGGGTTATAGTTATTATTTAGTACATATAATTATAGCTTTACTATACATATTTACTATTTTTAGTTTAATCTGCTTATATATAATGTTCTTAATTATTCTTTATAGAAATAATAATTATTTTGGCATTTGTTATAAAAGCATATTTCTGTAGTCGATAGGCTATATTATATATCACCATCTTTTATAATCAGAACCATAACAATTGAGAATTGCAGTTGTTATAGCACTTTTAGTTGTTATTTTTTAATTTAGCTATCATACTATCTATAGTGCTTTGAGTCATATCTTCACAGAATGTAATATCTGTATTTTTTTTATAATCATTTTGATCCAAAGGTAAATTTTCAGTAGTTGAAGGTGGCAATAGAGTATCACCAGTTTCTGGTATTACTTGGTTTTTTTGCGCTTCTTTGACTTCTCTATCGAGTTCTATTTGAGTAGTAAGACCAAGACCAACAGGATCGATTGCAGTTAAATTAGCACTATTCCAGTGGCTTCTATTTTTAATCTGTTCAATAGTCTTTTTTGTGGTTCCTATCAGACGGGATATCTGTGTTTCTGTTAATTCAGGGTGGTAACGTAATAACCATAAGATGGCATTAGGACGATCATGTCTACGAGATACAGGGGTATAACGTGCTACCTTTTTTTTAGGTGCAGGTATATGAATTTTTGATTCTTGCAGTTGTAAACGATAAGATGGATCTTTTTCACCTTTTTCAAGTTCTGCTCTAGTAAGTTGCCCCATATTTAGAGGATTAGTCCCCTTCATTTTATAAGCACTTTCACCATCTGCTATTGCTTGTACTTCTAGAATATGTAACCCACAAAAATCAGCAATTTGTTCAAAGGTTAACATAGTATTTTCAATAAGCCAAACAGCAGTTGCCTTTGGCATAAGCAGACGCGCACTCATAGATTTATCCTTATTTGTTTAAAGTTAGTAATGCCTTAGATGGTTAACTTATTTTATTTTCATGGAATTATACAACTAATTGTCCATTATAGAGTAATATTGTTTATTTATCAAGAATAACAAATATCAAAAATCAATTAATTTCTAGCATGATTTTACCTATATGGTTACCCCTTTCCATATATTGATGTGCTTCACTTGCTTCGTTAAGAGGAAATATCTTATCAATATATGGAATAATCTTTTTTTGTTTTATTAAGGGTAAAATTTTACTTTTTATCTGTTTGGTAATTAAATATTTAAATTCATTGCTATGATTTCTTAACGTAGAGCCTCTATGTTGGATTCTTTTAGTTAATAAAGTAGCTAGGTTAATTTGAGCTTTATTTCCATTTAAGAAGGCTATTTGCAATATTCTGGCGTCTAAGGCTGCAACTTGATAATTTTTACTAACATAATCACCGCCTACCATATCTAAGATTACATTTACCCCTATGCCATGGGTGTAATTTAATATTTCTTCTACAAAATTTTGTTCTTTGTAGTTAATAGCAAGATCAGCACCAAGTTGTGAACATATTTCGCATTTCTCCTTACTTCCTGCGGTTATTATAACTTTAGCTCCGAATATTTTAGCTAATTGTATTGCTATAGTTCCGATACCAGAGCTACCGCCATGGATTAATATTATTTCGCCTTTTTTTAATTTTCCTAACATGAATATATTATACCAATTAGTATATAATACTTCTGGTAGTGCAGCAGCTTGAAGGTAGGATAAATTTTCTGGTTTAGCTAGGCAACATGCTTCATTAGCAATAGTATAAGTAGCATATCCTCCCCCGGTTAATAGTGCCATAACCGCATCACCGATTTTATATTGACTTACTTGACTGCCAACATCAGCTATGATACCAGCCACTTCTAGCCCTAATATAGGTGAGGCGCCTATAGGTGGAGGATAATAACCCATTCGTTGTAAAATATCAGGTCTATTTATTCCCGCAGCATATGTTTTTATTAATATTTCTTTAGGTTTTAATGGTGGTAATTCTATTTCTGATATATGTAGTACATCAGGAGATCCATATTCTGTATATTTTATAGCTGATATTTTGCTTGGCTTTTTCATAATTCTGTAAATTAACTTTGAGATTAAACTTATATCTGTTAAATATATAGATAAATTTTATTGTTATTAGGTATAATATTATGTCACATAAGTTAAATAATAAGTCAATAGATGTTGCTGTTATTATGGGTAGTCAATCTGATTGGGAGGTTATGAAATATGCAGCTGAACAATTACAGCAGCTAGAAATAAGTTATCAGGCAAGAATAATATCTGCACATAGGACACCAGATAGATTATATGATTTTGCTAAAAATGCTTCTAAAAATGGTATTAAAATTATTATAGCTGGAGCTGGAGGAGCTGCGCATTTGCCTGGTATGGTAGCAGCAATTACTCCTTTACCAGTTTTAGGTGTACCAATGCAAACTAAAGCTTTATCTGGTAAAGATTCGTTATATTCTATAGTTCAGATGCCTGCAGGGGTTCCGGTGGCTACTTTAGCTATTGGAGTAGCCGGAGCTAAAAATGCAGCCTTATTAGCAGCTTCGATATTAGGGTTGAATGATGCTAACGTTGCTCAAAATTTAATTAAATATAGAGAAAATATGTCTGATTCAGTAAAATTATTTCCTGAGGATTAAGAAAGATGCACTTAAAACATATAGGGATTATAGGGGGTGGACAATTAGCACGCATGTTAGCTATGGCAGCTTTGCGTTTAGGCTGTAAAATAACTATAGTTGACCCCCAGGAAAATGCTCCTGCAAAAAATGTAGCCACTGAATATATTTGTGCTAATTATGATGATAGTCATGCTCTGGAAAAATTAGCAAAAAATTGTGATATAATTACTTATGAGTTTGAAAATGTAAGTGTTAAAGCTTTATCAAAAGTATCTTGTCCTATTTATCCATCTGTTCGGGCGTTGGAAATATCTCAAGATAGATATGTTGAAAAAAACTTTTTTAATAGTATAAATGTTAAAACCGCAGATTTTGTAGCAATTGATAGTTTGGAGCAGTTACAAAAAGCATTAATTAAATTTAATGGTGACGCTATTTTAAAAACAAGGCGTTTTGGTTATGATGGTCATGGGCAATATCGGTTCACTAAAGATGCTGTGGAAAATATCGCAGAATTATGGAGCAAGATACAAAATACCCCGTTAATTTTAGAAAAAATCATTCCCTTTAAAAAAGAAATATCAATCATAGCGGCAAGAAATTTATCAGGAGAGATTTCTTTATTCGATATTGCAGAAAATATTCACGAACATGGTATATTGAGAAAATCTAGTGTTCCTGCAAATATAGATGCTGATGTAGTGAAACTAGTAAATGAAATTGCAATAAAACTATTAACAAAATTAAATTATGTTGGAGTTTTAGCAATCGAGTTTTTTTTACTAGAAAATGGTGAATTGCTAGTAAATGAATTTGCTCCTAGAGTCCATAATTCTGGACATTGGACCGAGGCAGCTTGTTGTATATCGCAATTTGAGCAACATATAAGGGCAATTCTTGATTTACCTTTATTGGATCCTGGTAGACATAGTGATTGCGTAATGAAAAATATTTTAGGTGATGAGATAAATCATATTGCTAATATTTTTAAGCAACCAAATATATTTATTAATATATATGGTAAAGAAGAAATAAAGACGAAAAGAAAAATGGGACATTTTACCGAGCTTAAATCACGGTTAAGTTGAATATTAACTTGACAATCAGAGTATTTTTCTTTATTGATTGGGCTAATTTGGTAAATTAATTTTTTCCAGAGTTCTTGTTGTATTAGTTTTAACGTCGGTGATGAACATGAAAATAAAAAATTCTCTTAAAGCACTAAAAACCCGTCATAGGGATAACCGTTTAGTTCGTCGTAAAGGGCGTGTGTATATAATTAATAAGTCAGCCCCTAGATTTAAAGCGCGCCAAGGTTAAATTATTATATTATCAATTAGATTATAGTTTAGTTGATAATATAACAATATGCTTATGTTGTGGGTAATTATTTGTGTTATTTATTTTCCCAGCTAAGGCTGGGTTTTTTTTAATGATTTTATATTAAATATATTATACAATGTAATTGAGCACTCTGCCTTTCTTGACAGACATCTTGAACCCCAAGGACCTTAAGATCTCTATAGGGAACTGTCTCTGGTTTGACCCGTGGGTCTTACTATATGGTGCCCACCTAGCAATAGGTACTATAGGGGTCAAATTTTGTCATCGGTTATGGTGGATGCTCGTTAATTTAATATCTTATCATTAAGTTTTTGATTGTTTTATAATAAAGATTTGTTCAAAATTTAATGTAGGTTAGATATGCGTTTGCTATTTCTTGGAGATATTGTTGGAGAAGATAGCTGTAATGCTGTTTGTGAATTATTAAACAATTTAATCTTTGATTGTAAATTAGATTTTGTTATCGTCAATGGAGAAAATGCTGCTGATGGCTTTGGAATTACAGGTCATATAGCTGATAATTTATTTGATGCTGGAGTAGATGTAATAACTACTGGCAATCATTTTTTTGATAAACATTGTTTATCTCGTTATTTAATGCAAAATGATAAAATTTTACGTCCTGCTAATTATCCTGATACAACTTATGGTAAAGGGAGTGGTTTATATAGGGCAAGAAATGGAGCTAATGTTTTAGTAGCTAATTTAATGGGAAAAATCTATATGTATGGGCAATTAGATGATCCTTTTGCTAAAGCAGAAGAAATTATTAAAAATTGTCCTTTAGGACAATATGCTGATGCTATTATAGTGGATTTTCACGCAGAAGCTACTAGTGAGAAACAATGTTTAGGGCATTATTTGGATGGTCGTATATCTTTATTAGTTGGTACACATACTCACGTTCCTACTGCTGATTATAAAATTATGCCAGCAGGAACAGGATATATTAGTGATCTAGGTATGTGTGGTAACTATGATTCTTCTTTAGGGTTAGACAAGCAGGAGCCCTTAAATAAGTTTTTGGGTAAAAATACTAAGAAATTTGAAGTAGCAATAGGGGAAATAACGATTTGTGGTATTGGTGTAGATATATCTGATTCTAGTGGGTTGGTTGAAAAAATAGAGCCAATTATTATTGGAGGCGCATTAGCACCAAGGTTCCCCTCTTTTTGGAAATAGATATTGTGAATAAATTTATTTTAAGAAAAGAAATATTAAAAAAACGTGATTCTATAGATTCATCTTATAAAAAATTTGCTGCACAAAAATTAGTAGATGTAGGTAAGAGTAATATTTTAAATTCCTTAAAATTATCTTCAAATCCTATGGTGGGTGGTTATTTTCCAATTAAATCTGAAATTGATGTACTACCTTTAATGAAATCTTTATCAGCCGTTGGTGTTTCAATTGCTTTGCCTGTTATGCAAGATAATCTACAAATGTCTTTTTCTCCATATAAATTAGGAGATCAATTAATTAAAGATAAAATGGGGGTTTTAGCTCCAGCCGTACAAAATCATATCAAAAGATTAGATCTATTATTGGTTCCGTTAGTCTCTTTTGACTTATTTGGTGGAAGATTAGGTTATGGTAAAGGTTGTTATGATAGATATTTAGCCAATTTTAGTAAAGAGAATCGTCCTTATTGCGTTGGGGTAGGCTATGATTGTCAGCAATTACCTAAAATAGAATTAGAGCAATATGATATTTTAATGGATGCTATTTTAACTGAAAGTAATTATATTATTGTTAATAAGAATAGTTAGCATAATAGCCGATTATAAAAATTTTTTTTTTGTAGTTTAACATATAAAATAAATTATGTTGAAAGAAATTATTATTAGCTAACTTAATTTAGTAACAAGCTCACTTTAAGGAGTTTCTCTTGTTACAATATAATATAAATAAAAATCCATAGTTAGAAATTAGCTTGTTGTAAGTATATTATGATTATTAATGAGACTATCTTAATAGAGGTAAAGTTAATAACATAATTATAATTAGATCTAGAGAGGGGATTTATCTATAAGTTACTTGTTGTAGATCTGGTAAATTTTTGATTACAGATAGTTTGTGCCTTGAAAATTAAATAGTTTAAAGGTAAATTACACATCAATTAGACTACTCATATATCTAAATTTTTTGCAGGATAGCTTGGTATATATGATATTTTAACCGAAAGTAGTTATATAATTTTTGATGATAATTAAAGGAATTACCTATGGCTGGACATTCACAATTTAAAAATATTATGCACCGTAAAGGTAGACAAGATGCTGTTAAGTCAAAAATATTCTCTAAATTAGGTAGAGAAATCACTGTCGCTGCAAAACATGGATTACCTGATCCTGCTATGAATCCAAGATTGCGTCTCGCTATTATGAATGCTAGATCTCAGTCAATGCCTAAAGATAATATTGAGAGAGCTATTAAAAGAGCTTCTAATAATGATTCAGGAAATTATGAAGAAATACGTTACGAAGGATATGCGCCTGGTGGAGTAGCGGTAATTGTAGAAGCTTTAACCGATAATCGTAACCGTACAGCTTCCAATGTAAGAGCCGCTTTCACTAAATCAGGTGGTTCTTTAGGGGAAACCGGGTCTGTTGCATTTATGTTTAATCGCGTAGGTGAAATTATATATAATAAAGATGTCGCTACTGTAGAAGAAATGATGGATATTGCGATAGAATTGGGCGCTGAAGATGTTTCTTTTGAAGATGAAAAACATATCATTTACTGTGTATTTGAAGATATAAGCGATATTTCTAAAGCTTTGGAAGTAAAATTTGGCGGTGCAGAATCATTGAAAATTATCTGGAAACCAGTCACAACTACTCCAGTAGATGAAGAAAAAGCTACATCTATATTAAAATTAATAAATACATTAGAAGAAGATGACGATGTCCAAAATGTTTACGCTAATTTTGAAATAAGTGATGAGATATTGGAAAAATTATCTAAATAATAGCAATTATTGTAATATTTATTAATTGTTTGTGCTTATATGATTCTGTTAACGCGAGATAGCTATAGTAGTCGCATTTTGTTATATAATTTATGCTTACGCAAATAGCTTGTTGTTATAATAATGTTATTTGATTAGCTTATATGTATTATTATAAGCTAATCAATTAGCTCCACAAATTTGCTATTATGGAGTAGCTATAACAATGGTAATTTTATCATTAGATATCAATATTAGTTACTATAACAATTTTAGATGAAATGCATGTTTAGATGAAATGCATGGAGCGATGCTAAAATAAGATAAAGAAATAACACTAAGAAAATTATATATTGTCTTAGTGTTATTTTAATATGAAATAGTTTCAGATATCAGTGGTAAGATTAAGTTGATCTATTATAGACTTAGATTACCAAAACGATTTTTAAATTTAGATACACGACCGCCACGATCTAGAAGCGTTTGTGAGCCACCAGTCCATGCTGGATGTGATTTAGGATCTATATCTAGGTTAAGGACGTCGCCCTCTTTGCCCCAAGTAGAGCGGGTTAGATATTCAGTTCCGTCAGTCATGACCACTTTAATAGTGTGATAATCTGGATGAATGTTAGTTTTCATGAGATTTTCCTAGATTTATACATTAGCAATTATTGCTTTATGGATTTAACATGATTAGAATGTATTTTCAAGTTATATATAATATCCTTCACCAGATAACAAGAGAATTTTATATGCGGCAGCTTTTTACATCAGTTAAATTTCGTCAATTTATTAGTAGATATGTTTTTATCCACAAAGGTTTATTAGTTGGAGCTATATTGTTTCTAATTTTAGCAGCTGGTTTAACTTTATTATTACCTATGGGCGTTCGTTACGCTATGGATCATATTTTTTCGTTGTCGAAAGATCAGATAATTAATTATTTCTTTTTATTTATGTTTTTTATTTTTTTATGGGCGCTTACTTCGTCTATGCGCGCCTATTTTGTTGGGGCCTTAGGAGAGGCTGTTGTTTTTTCATTGCAAAAAAATCTCTTTAAAAATCTTATTAGTTTGCCTATTGCTTATTTTGATAAACAGCATTCAGGTGATATGGTTTCTTTGATATCCTCAGATAGTGCTCTGATCAAATCTCATATTGCTATTCGTTTTTCGATAATCTTTCGTAATATTATTATGGGTATGGGCGCTTTTATAATGATGTTTATAAGTAACTTTAAATTAGCTTTAATTGTGTCTGTTTGTATACCTATAATTTTAGCTGTTATTATTAGCGTTGGTCGGTTAGTAAGTAAAAAATCTAAGCAAGTACAAGATCATTTAGCTAAAATGAATATATATGCTAGTGAAACTTTATCTGCTATTCGTACAGTTAAATCCTTTACGGCAGAAGCTTATACCCTAAAATATTTTGCTAATTTAGTAAATGTTGTTTTTGCTAAATCTAAGTCAGCTATTTGGATGCGTTCAATCTTATTTGGTGTTATTTTATTTGTTGTATTTATGAGTATTTTAGCTACTTTATGGTTTGGCGCTTTAGATGTTATTAATAATAAAATGACAGCAGGCGAATTTAGCCAATTTGTAATGTATGCTTTGTTAGCTGGTAGTGCTGCGACTCAATTATCTGGTACTGGAACTGCATTATTAGAATTAATTGGGGCTGTAGAGAGAATATGGATTATTATGTCTTATCAACAATTAGAGTCAGTGGTGAATAATGTTGTAACTTCTACGGAGGTTCAGGGTAGTGTCACGTTTGAGAATATTTCTTTCTCTTATCCAATAAGACCAGATGAGGAGATATTAAGTAATTTAAATTTTAAGGTGCAGGCAGGGGAGACAATTGCTTTTGTAGGCGCATCAGGGGCAGGTAAATCTACTATTTTTGCTTTATTGCAACAATTTTATTCTCCTACAAAAGGTAGAATATTTTTTGATCAACAGCAATTAGGTGAACATAATTTGACTTGGTCACGATCACAATTATCAGTTGTATCGCAAAATGTTGATATTTTTTCTGGTACGATAGCAGAAAATATCAGTTTTGGTTTAGAGGATATATCAATGGAGGAAATAGAAAAAGCCTCTAAATTATCTTATGCAGCGGAATTTATTGAAAAATTACCAAATAAATATGATGAACAAATAGGTGAAAGAGGATTGTCTTTATCTGGTGGTCAAAGACAAAGGATAGCGATAGCAAGAGCCTTATTGCGTAATAAACCTATCTTATTATTAGATGAAGCTACTTCAGCGTTAGATGCGGCTAGCGAAGAATTAATTCAATGTGCTTTGGAGAATTTACGAAAAGATCGTACTACTTTTGTGATAGCACATAGATTATCAACAGTAGTAAATGCAGATAGAATCTTTGTGCTAGAGGAGGGTAAAATTTTAGAAGAGGGAACACATAAAGATCTAATTGCAAGAAAAGGATTATATGCTAACTTAGTTAAGTTACAATTCCCTCAATAGAAAATAATTTAATATTATTTTCTATTGTTAAGACCATAATTTTAATAAAGCTTTATGAATATATTCATTGCCGGCTACTAGAGAATTATTAAATAGCACATCTAATCTATTGCTGCGGTCGGTTACAAATCCACCCGCCTCACGAACCATTAATAATCCTGCAGCAATATCCCAAGGTTTTAGGTTGTTTTCCCAATATCCATCAAGTTTACCGGCAGCTACATAAGCAAGATTAAGTGATGCGGCACCTAAATGTCTAATGCTAGCTACTTCTGTCATTAGATTTTTTAGTTCTGAAATATATTGTCCATGATTCGGATGAGCTATAGAAGGTATACCAGTAGCTACAATCGAATCAACTAGAAGCCTACGATTAGCTACGCGTATTCTTCTATCATTGAGAAAAACCCCGCCACCTTTTTCTGCTGTGAATAATTCATCTAGAACAGGGTTATAGATTACAGCGGCTACAATTTGTCCTTGTCGCTCTAATGCTATCGAAATAGCAAAGAAAGGTAGTCCGTGCAGGAAATTAGTTGTACCATCTAGCGGATCAACAATCCAGCGATGTTGTTTGTCTTTACCCGGTATCTCGCCGCGTTCTTCCATAATAAACCCATAATCAGGGCGCGCATATTGTAGTTCTTCAAATATTATTTGCTCAGCTTTTTTATCGGCGTGAGTTACATAGTCTCCAGGGCCTTTTAAGGAGACTTGTAGTTTTTCAATTTCGTTAAAATATCTATTTAAGGCTTTACCTGCTTTTAAAGCAGCTTGAACCATGACATTTAATAAAGCAGAACGGGACATAAAACACCTTGTTAGTTATATTAATCGGCACGACGTAAATAAGTTATTTCATTGGTGTCTATTAGTATTTTTTCTCCGGCTTCAATGAAGGGTGGTACCATGACGCGAATTTTATTTTCTAAGATAGCTGGTTTATATGAAGAAGCTGCTGTTTGACCTTTGACTACTGGATCTGCTTCAATAACAGTCAATATTACTTGATCAGGGAGAGATATACCTATAGGTTTTTCTTGGTAAAATTCTACAGTAACTTTCATATTTTCTTGTAAAAATGCAACACGTTCACCTATAAAATCAGCTTGTAATTCTAATTGTTCATAAGTTTCAGAATCCATAAAAATTATAGAAGATTCTTGAGTATATAAATATATAAAATCTTTTTGTTCAAGTCTTACTTTTTCAACTGTTTCAGCAGAACGGAAACGTTCATTTAATTTAGTACCATTGATTAGATTTTTAAGTTCTACTTGATTATATGCACCACCTTTACCAGGTTTTACAGAGTTAGTTTTTACTGCTACCCATAAACCGCCGTTGTGCTCTATTACATTGCCAGGTTTTATTTCGTTACCGTTAATTTTCATTTTGCGTCCGTTATTCAAATTGATTATTTTGGATTATGTTTAATAACATAATTTATTTTAAATTAATATATATCTTTATAATTTTGTAAGAATTTTTGACATACTTCTATTATTGATTCAATAGGATTATCAAAAAGCATATTTTCTATAGCGATAAAATCAGCGCCAGTTTTTGCAGCTGCTGCTAACGAATCTGGATGGTTACCAGCTTGAATAACACAAGGTATTTCTATTAATTCTGCCCACCATTCACTTAAGGCTATATTTCTAGCATGTGCTTTAGGTTTATTATCATGATTTAATTTACCAAAAAATATAAAATCAGGTTGTTTTTCACCCCATTCTAAAGATTGGTGACGGCTCGTCATATTACCTATACCGATAATATTTTTATCTTTTTGTTTCAATATTTCATATTGGTCAAGATTTTTTTCTAGGTAAATACCATCAGCAGATGTTCTGCCTGCAACACGAGTGTGATCCGCGACGAGAGCCGCTGTATTAAATGATTGAATTAATGGAATTAAATCAGTAATATTTTTTTGGAAAGATATTTCATCGTTAGTTTCTGTGTATAAAATTACACTGGTAAAGGGTAATTTGGTTAATAAATAAGGTAGAATCTCATTTTTTTTCTTAATATCACTATTGATTGTTAAAATAAAAGGGGAGAAAATACTTGAATCTGCGCTAACTTTGTACATAAATAACCTAATAATTATAAATTTCGTTGTTAAGATAAATTATAGATAGTATAAAGTAATTCAATGGTAAAAAAAAATAAAAATTTAGTAGGGTTTGATCAGTTACCCCAGCATATTTTGTCTGTTGTTCATGAATCTTTCTCACGTGAGTTTCCCTCATTATATAATCAAACAATGACAATTATGGCAGAACTACATTCTACTGCTAATCAAAGTAAATATAATTTACCAGATAAGCAAATGACGCAATTTATGCATATGGTTTGTTGGATATTATTGTATAGATCACTATTAGAGGGAGAAATATCCTATCAACAAATGCAAAGTGAGCGAGATAAAATAATGTTAAAACCTCTAATAGCAACAGAAGAGGATAAACAACAATGGAGCTCAATGGCTTTAAGTATAGAAGAGCTTTTTAAAAAAATATGGAGATTTCATAAACAGTTAATAGAGGCAGAGCAACAAATGGAGACTACCGAGAATCCAGTAGCAAAGCAACTAGACAAATTAAAAGAATCATTGCGGAAGTAATAAGATGCGAATATTAGGGATAGATCCAGGTTTACGTAACCTAGGATGGGGCGTGATAGAATCCGTAGCTAATAAATTAAATTATGTTGCTTGTGGTACTATCAAGACTGATCCTGAAGAAAATTTGGCTAATCGTCTCGCATATTTGTATGACAATTTAATTAATTTGTTAGATAAATTTCAACCTGAGGAAGTGTCAGTAGAATATGTTTTTGTAAATAAAGATGCGCAAGCAACCCTAAAATTAGGGCAAGCTAGAGGGATTTGTTTATTAGCACCAGCACAAAGAGGATTGATAATAGCTGAATATGCACCTAATCAGATAAAAAAAACTATTTTAGGTGTAGGGCATGCGGGTAAAGAACAGATACGTTATATGATAAAACATTTATTGCCTAAGGCTGAATTAGGTAATAATGATTCTTCAGACGCTCTAGCTATTGCACTTTGTCATTTTTATCACTTACAATCAGAAAGAGCTTATAAAATAAGAGAACTTATATCATGATTGGAAAATTAACAGGTACCATTGACGTTATATATGATGATTATATTATCTTAGATGTGGCAGGCGTAGGTTATCGAATTTTTTGCTCTAACAAAAGTTTATCCTCATTAGAAGCAAAATCTAAATATAGCTTTTTTATTGAAACTTATATCAGAGAAGATATAATAAGATTATATGGATTTAAAACAAAGTTAGAACAAGATTGGTTTGTCATATTACAAAGTATACCAGGTGTAGGAGCTAAAGTTTCTTTAGCTATTTTGGGCGTATTTGATCCTAATGAATTGGTGAAAATTATTCTTGATAATAATGTTTCTTTTCTTTGTCGCGTTAATGGTATTGGTAAAAAAGTAGCAGAACGTATTATAAATGAATTAAAGCATAAAAAATTTTCTGGTATTTCTAATAATATTGGTCAGCCTATGGTTAATAATAACATTATGGAAGCTATTTCTGCACTAGAGAATTTAGGATATAATAAAACTAATGCTCAAGAAGCTGTAACAAGAGCACAGGAAAAAATTGGTAAAAATGTAGAAACTACAGAATTAATCAAACTATCTTTAAAAGAAATAACTATTAAAGGATAATATGAAAAATCACAATGATAGACTTATGGCTCCGGTTGCGCAAGCTTTTGAAATGGAAACCAATTATTCTTCAGCCTTAAGACCTTCTAGATTAATAGATTTTGTAGGGCAAGAAGGTGCTAGGGAAAATTTAAAGGTTTTTATAGAAGCTGCTAAAACTAGAAATAAAGCTTTGGATCATGTGTTATTAGTTGGCCCTCCTGGATTAGGCAAAACTACTCTAGCTTCTATTGTAGCGCAAGAATTAGGAGTTAACTTTAAATCTACTTCTGGACCAGTAATCGCTAAAGCTGGTGATTTAGCCGCTTTGTTAACTAATCTAGAAAATGGTGATGTTTTATTTATAGATGAAATTCATCGGCTGAGTCCTGCCGTAGAGGAAATTTTATATCCTGCTATGGAAGATTATCAATTAGATTTAATAATAGGAGAAGGTCCTGCGGCTAGGTCAGTAAAAATTGATCTGGCTAATTTTACTTTGATAGCTGCTACTACTAGAATAGGCTTATTATCTACGCCTTTAAGGGATAGATTTGGTATTCCTATCAGGCTTAATTTTTATACGATAAAAGAGTTAGAGCATATTACCACGACTAAAGCAAGGTTGATGGATATGTTTATTGATGAAGCTGGTGCTCATGAAATAGCTCGTAGATCAAGAGGAACACCAAGAATAGCCGGTCGTTTGTTGAGACGTGTATGTGATTTTGCTCTGGTTAAAAATTTTGGTAAAATCACACAAAAAATTGCTAGTGAAGCATTAGATAAATTAGAAGTAGATAAAGCCGGTTTAGATGTATTAGATTGTCGTTATTTAAAATTATTAGCTTTAAATTTTAATAATCGACCAGTAGGTATAGAAACTATAGCAGCGGCCTTATCAGAGCCCCGCGATGCTATAGAGGATATAATAGAGCCTTATTTGTTACAATTAGGATTTTTACAACGTACGGTAAGAGGAAGAATTCTAACTAAAGCAGCTTGGCAACATTTAGGATTAATAGAACCAGAAACACAAAATGATCTTTTTCAAGAAAATGCTAAAGCTAATAGCTAATGTAAATAGCATAGAAATTTAGCTCTTGTTTTTTGAGTTGAGAAATTATAACTTATAATTATGTATGATTTAAGACTTTATTATTAACTATTTCATTATAAAGATTGCTCACATGGAAAATTCATCATCTTCTTTTCTAAATAATTTTTCTACCTTAGAGTTATTTTTACAAGCCAGTTGGCCAGTTAAATTTATTATGTTACTACTGATTGCAACATCTATTTGGAGTTGGACTATTATTTTTGATCGTATTTTCTTCTTGAATAGACAAAAAAAATCTATGCAAATTTTTGAAGATAATTTCTATGGAGGAGCGGCAATTGATAAAATGTATAGAGTGTTTGAAGGTCGTAAAACTATAGGATTAGCCTCGATATTTATGGCTGCTATAAGAGAATGGAAAAGAGCTTTTGCTAGCAATAACGATAAAGTTCCTGTAGATCTAGATGGGCGTTTGAATAGAGTTATAGAATCATCGCTTAATAAAGAAATAGAAAGACTTAATAATAGATTAGCTGTTTTAGCAACTATAGGTTCCGCCGCGCCTTTTGTTGGATTATTAGGAACCGTGATTGGTATTATAGATGCTTTTCAATCAATAGCTATTTCTAAAAATACTAGTTTAGCAGTAGTTGCACCGGGCATAGCAGAAGCTTTACTCGCGACAGCTCTAGGTCTTATTGTGGCTATTCCTGCTGTGGTTGCATATAATAGATTTTCTGAAAAAATATTACATTTAAGTCATAGGTTAGAGATTTTTGCGGATGATTTAGCGATAAATTTATCTCGACAAGCGGTAGAATTATCTATCTTAGATCATAAAAGTAACTTGAGTGAAATAAAAAAATCTTCTGGAGATGAATAATATGAGTTCATCTAATTATAGAAAAAAAAAACGTAGGAAACAGTTTATCAGTGAAATTAACGTTACACCTTTTGTGGATGTTATGCTGGTTTTATTGATTATTTTTATTGTGACTGCTCCGATGTTAGTGACAGGAGTAGAGATTAACTTACCGAAAACTAGCGCGTCTAGTTTACCTGCTGCAGAAAATAAATCTCTTACAATAACTTTGACAGCTGAAGGTCAGATAAATATTGATAATAAAATATTTACTGTGGATGAGCTGCTTGCAAAATTGACCTCATTAAAGAATGATTTAGGTACTGATGCTAGAATATGGGTAAGAAGTGATAAGAATCTTAATTACGGTAAGGTATTAGAAGTTATTGCTGTTTTACAACAAGTAGGCTTTAGTAATGTTGCTTTAGCGAGTTTAACCGCTGATTAATTTAGGGATAAAATGAAACGCCCCTTTTTATATGCTATATTAATTCATATTTTTCTTTTTTTGGCTTTCTTTTTAGGGCATAAAACGCCTTATCAAGAAGTTGATAAGCCGGTTATAACAATAACGTTAGATAATATTATTGAGCAAAAATTAGATAAACCTCTAGAAGATATTGAAATAAAAGATAAGGAAAATGTAGAATTTGTTACGAAAGTTACAGGGGAAAAAGAAATAGAGACTGATATAGAAACTAATACAGAATTAGAAAATGAAGTTATATCTTTTCCAGCGAATATAGAAGAAACTATAGAACAAAAGGATAATAATTCATCTGTTATAGAGAATAAACATCAGCAAAATTCTACAAAAGCAGCAGAAGTTATAGCGGAAAATATAATACAAGAGGAGATGAAAGAATCTATACCAGATGTTAAATCCTCGCCGGTAAATGAAATAGTTGCTGATGAAGTTGCGGATAAGGTGGACTCAATAAATGAGCCAATAGATGGTGAGGAAGAAAATTTAGCTTCAATTAACCACGATAAAGAAAAAGAAGACAACTTTTTAAGAGAATCGATCGCAATAAAAGATTCATCGCCAGAAGTTGAATCGTTGATTACTCAAGCTTATGTTCCTGAGGAGAAAATAAATTTAGATTTAGCAGAGGAAGAGCCTATTAACCTTCAACAATCAGAGCAGAAGGTAATAGATGTGGTTAATAAAGATCTGGCCAAAATAGAAGAACAAATACCTGTACCCGTAGATTTGACTAATAAAGAGCCGGTTAAAAAGGAAGAGCAAATACCTATACCAGTAGATTTAACTAATAAAATGCGGGCTAAAAAGGAAGAGCAAATATCTTCACCAGTAGATTTAACCAATGAAGAGCAAGTGAAAAAGGAAGAAGAAATACCCGTACCGGTAGATTTGACTAATAAAGAGCGAATTAAAACCGAAGAACAAACATCGTTGGTATTAGACGTTGCAGCAATAGAAAAAGAGCTTGAAGAGGTAGACTCTACACCTGTTGAGAATGATAAGAAATCTAGAACAGAAATAAGAAATTCATTAGAAACTGAAAATGTGGAGAGTTTTTTACGGAATATTTCTACAAAACAGTCAGATGATGAGGCGCGTAAACAATTGCATAGAGCAGAGTTAGAAGGTCTCAAGCAATGTTTAGAAACACAATGGCAAATAATCGGCGGTTCTAGAGTGGATGAAGTTGTAATTATTTTTTATTTAAATATGTTTAAAGATGGTACCATTAAAGGTGAACCATTGATTGTGGTAAAAGGAGTACATAAGCGGGTTGACATGTTAGAATCTACAGCAAAAAGAGCTATCATAGCTTGTAGCCCATTTAAATTATCTAGTGAACGTTATGATTTATGGGAAAAAATTCAAATTAATTTTTATCCAAATGGATACTAACTATAATTAATAGTAATTTTCCTTGCTAAAAAGGGTGAATATGCATTATATCTAATTTAAGATTTAGTTATTTTGGAAATTAGTAAATGCAAAATTTTTTAGTTGCTTTTAACCTTGTTAAAAAATATATTTTCATCTGTACGGTGTGTCTGTTTTTTGTTCCTATAAATCCTTATGCTACTTCTATAATTAATATTTCAGGAAAAAATATTGCTCCTATTCGTATAGCTATACCAACTATAGCTTCTGTTGATGACTCTGGCGCAGAAATATATAAATTGATATTTAATAATTTAACTAAAACTAATATGGTTTCTTTTGTTCCAGCTAATAAAATAGAAAATTTATCCATTAATAAAGAACCTAATTTTAATTTATGGAAAACAATAGACGCACAGTTATTAACTGTAATCTCAGTTGACTATTTTGAACAAGATAAATATCAGATTAACGTAAGAATTTGGGATGTCTATCGTAATAAACAGTTAGATGCTCGTCAATTAACTGTTGCCAAGGCCGGCGTGCATCATGTCGCACATATAATATCCGATATGTTATATACTAAAATTTTTAGTTTAAAAAGTAATTTTGATAGTAGAATTGCTTATATAGAAAATCAAGGTACTGTCTATGAACCTAAAAATAAAATAGTTATTATGGATCAAGATGGAAATAATATATGTTATTTACCTACTTCTGAAGATTTGATAGTGTCACCTAAATTATCACCTAAACATAATTTTATCACTTATTTTAAATTTGTTAATAATATAGCCAAATTATATAGTTTAGACTTACAGAATGGTCAAGAAGAACTGTTGTTAGACGATTATGGAATTGGTTTTTCTCAAGCTATCTCTTCTGATAATCAACGTATGTTAGTAAGTATATTTGATGAGTGGAATGGGTCTAATATTTATGAATTAGATTTATTAACTAAACGTAAACGACAATTAACATTTAGTATATATAATGATATTTCTCCATTCTATTCTCCTGATGGTAAATATATTGTTTTTTCGTCTGATCTTAACGGTGGACAAGATCTATATGTGATGAATTCTCATGGTAAAGGACTAACAAGAATATCTAAAAATGCCGGAGAATATTTTAAACCTGTTTGGAGCCCAAATGGAGATCTCATAGCTTTTATATATAAAAATGATATTAATATTGCTTTGGCTACTATGAAACCTAACGGAACAGCAATGAAGATTTTATCAATAGCAGAGCATATTGATGGAGCATCTTTCTCACCGAATGGTCAAGAAATAATATTTACTAAATGGTTAGATGGAACACCACATTTGTATAAAATTGATATTTCTGGTCACAATGAAACGCTTATCAACACGCCAAATGTAGCTCAAGATGCAGATTGGTCTTACTATCTACATTAGCAATTATAGGTTAAATATGTTTAAGAAAAATTACAATATAATAATTAAATTTTTTATTAGTTTATCTTTTTTGACTTTATATGCTTGTGCGAATAAAAATATTAGAAGTTATGAGTTGGGCATTTTGCAACCAACTCAAGAAAAAGTAGCTAATAATATAAAATTTGATAAAAATATATACAGCTTAAGTGAAGAATCAAAGGTAATTTTAGCAAAACAAATAACTTGGTTAGAGCAAAATCTTAATAAGAATATCCTTATTGTAGGTTATGCTGGAAGTCACAATATTAATGATTTTGCAACTTTATTAGGTTATAAAAGAGCTTTAGCCGTGCAGCAATATTTATTAGGACATGAAATTGATTCAAAGCGTTTAAAAATTACTTCTGTTGGTGCTAATTATAGTTGTGAGACTATAAGTAAATGTGGTTCTGGAGGTGGTAAAGTTCTATTAGTGGTTGAAGATAAGTGATAGATTCATTAGATTCCTCAATAAAAAATTTTTTAACTGATAAATTTACTGAACTTCAGTTAAGCTCTATTTCTCTATCTAATAATAAATTTACAGTAGCTGTTTCAGGTGGTGGTGATTCTTTAGCATTATTATTTTTATTATATAATTATTTCAAAAAAAATAACTTATTATCTAATCTTTATGCTGTTACTATTGATCACGATTTACGAGCAGAATCTGCTGATGAAGCTAAATTTGTGGCAGAATTTTGTAAAAGTTACAATATCCATCATAAAATAATTAAGTGGCAAGATACTAAGCCAGAACATTCTTTACCTATGCATGCTAGAACTGCTAGATATACTTTATTAACTGAATATATGAAAGTTATTGGTTCTAAATATTTGTGGGTGGGTCATACTTGGGATGATCAAAAAGAAACTATCTATATGAGACAAATAAGAGGTCAAGGACGCGGTGAAGCTGGTATACCGCCGATATCAATCTTATTTAATAAATTTTTTTTGTTACGTCCATTATTAGATGTTAAACGAGCAGATTTACGTCATTATTTAAAAACAAATAAAATAGTTTGGGTTGATGATCCAACTAATGAAGATCTTGCCTACGAAAGACCAAGAGTAAGAAAATTACTGCAGAATATTAATCCTAATATCAATAGAGTTAATTTACAGTCGGCGGTTACTAGAAGAATCAATTTAAATAAAGAAACTTTGAGCTTATTATCTTCATTTAATATTAGCTGGGATAGCGGTAAATTATTGTTACCTATTGCTTTGCTAGGCGAAGCGCCCTATAAAAAGAAAGTAGCTTTTGCTGTTAATTTATTAGTATCTATAATTGGTGGAAATAGTTATTTATTATCATGGTCTGATCAAGAAAAACTATTTAATAATTTGCTTAAGTTATCTAATGGTAAATCTATAACTATAGCACGTAGTATAATAAAAAAATCTAAATCAGAATTAATTCTATCGAGAGAGAAAAGACATTTAAAATCACAGGTAATTTTGCCAAATAGTCAAAAAATATGGGACAATAGATTTTTAATAAGGAATAAACAAAATTATCAATTGTTAATAGAGCCGGCAAGTTTTTTTGCCGATGGTGTTAAAATTTCTAGTGAATATGGTGTTTTTGAGATACCAGCAGGAAGTTTTTTGAAATATAAAAATTTAGAAGTAGAATATTTATTACAACCATTTTATTTTATGACGAATATTTATGATATTGAAATTTATAAAAAATTATCAGATTTGTTGGGGAAAGAAAACAAATATACTTTTAATAACTTTATTATTGAACAATAAAATCTTGGCAAAAGAGATTTAATTTCTTATGTTAAGAGAGAGAATATATTATTGAAGATGTGAGATAAGTAAAAAATGACATTCAATTACCGTAATTTTGCCTTATGGGCTATCTTTGCTTTATTAGGTTTTATTATTTTCCAATATATTAATGGTGATATTAAACGTGATCAAGTTCCGAATATTCCTTATTCTGAATTTTTAAAGAAGATTGATAATGAGGAAGTAAAAGAAATAAATATGGTAGGGCCAAGAGTTAGTGGTGTTTATCGAAATAATAATAAATTTACTACTTATACTCCAGCCGATGCTAATTTGATTCAGCGTTTAGAAAAGAAAAATGTTATTATAAATGCCGCTGCTCCATCTGAAGGTAATGGTTTTTTAGGTTATTTTTTAACTTGGTTACCATTGTTAATTATTTTAGCCATTTGGATATTCTTTATGCGACAAATGCAAGGGGGCGGTAAGGGTGCTTTAGGATTTGGTAAATCTAAAGCAAAATTATTAAATGAAGCGCATGGAAAAGTTACCTTTGGTGATGTTGCTGGAGTAGATGAGGCAAAAGCAGATCTAGAGGAAATAGTAGATTTTTTAAAGGATCCAAAGAAATTTCAAAAATTGGGTGGTCGTATACCTAGGGGTGTTTTATTAGTTGGTCCTCCAGGAACTGGTAAAACATTATTAGCTCGTGCTGTAGCGGGTGAGGCAAATGTACCTTTTTTTAGTATTTCAGGATCTGATTTCGTTGAAATGTTTGTCGGTGTAGGTGCTAGCCGTGTTAGAGATATGTTTGAACAGGCTAAAAAAAATTCACCTTGTATAATTTTTATTGATGAAATAGACGCCGTTGGTAGACAAAGAGGTGTTGGACTTGGTGGTGGTAATGATGAACGTGAACAAACGTTAAACCAATTATTAGTAGAAATGGATGGTTTTGAAGCTAACCAAAGTATTATTTTAATTGCAGCTACAAATAGACCTGATGTTTTGGATCCAGCTTTATTGAGACCGGGGCGTTTTGACCGTCAAGTAGTTGTACCTAACCCAGATGTTATAGGCAGAGAGCAAATTTTAAAAGTTCATGTTCGTAATGTACCGCTTGCGCCAAATGTAGATTTAAAAATATTAGCACGTGGAACTCCTGGATTTTCAGGAGCGGAATTGATGAATCTAGTCAATGAAGCTGCACTAATGGCTGCTCGTCGTAATAAACGATTAGTTACCATGCAAGAGTTTGAAGATGCTAAAGATAAAGTAATGATGGGTGCAGAGCGTCGTAGTAATGCTATGACACAAGCTGAAAAAGAACTCACTGCTTATCATGAAGCGGGGCATGCAGTAGTGGCTTTACATGTACCACATGCCGATCCTGTACATAAGGCTACTATTATACCTCGTGGTAGAGCTTTAGGTATGGTAATGCAATTACCAGAAGGAGATAGATATTCAGTCAGTTATCGTTGGATGTTATCACGTCTAGTGATAATGATGGGGGGCAGGGTAGCTGAAGAATTGCAATTTGGTAAGGATTTTATTACTTCAGGTGCTTCGTCTGATATTGAACAAGCAACTAAATTAGCGCGTTCTATGGTAATGCGTTGGGGCTTTTCAGATAGTTTAGGACGAGTAGCATATGGAAGATCACCAGAGGAATCTCATTTTGGCTATGATTCGAGTCAGCCTTTATCCGATGATACTGCTAAATTAATTGATAAGGAAATAAGGCGCTTTATTGATGAAGCATATCAAGAGGCTATACGTATTTTAACAGTTCATAGAAAAGAATGGCATGCTATCGCTTTAGGCTTGTTAGAATATGAAACTCTAACTGGTGAAGAAATACAAAAAGTTATGCTAGGGGAAAAGTTAGTTAGAGAAGATAGTCCTTTAGAAGAAAGTAACAATTCAGTAGCTTTACCAAAGTCTAAAAAAAGGACTATAAAAAAAGTAAAAAAATCTAATGATGATGCTGGTGAAGTAGACAATCAAAAAAGTAATTCTTAAACTAATAATAGAATGAACGTTCTATTATTAGTGAGAAATTTGGTTAAGTTAGCAGGAATATTAAATAAGTTAATAATTTGTTCTATAGTGTCAATTATCGTTATTTTATAATTTTTATTGAATAACGATAATTGACTTTAACATTTTGTTATAAGGAGTTTTGTTGATGAGAAAATTATTTGGTACTGATGGTATTAGAGGAAGAGCAAATAGTTATCCCATTACTCCAGATATAGCTATGAAAGTAGGTATGGCTGTTGGTACTATATTGAAACAACAAGCCGGTAAAGATGTAAATGAACCATTAAGAGTGGTTATTGGTAAAGACACACGCTTATCTTGTTATATGTTAGAAAATGCTTTGGTATCTGGTTTTACAGCAGTAGCTGCTGATGTTTTTCTGCTCGGTCCTATTCCTACACCTGCGGTAGCAATGTTATGTAGATCTATGCGCGCTGATGTAGGGGTGATGGTATCTGCATCTCATAATCCTTATTATGACAATGGTATTAAGTTATTTTGTCCTGATGGTTATAAATTCTCTGATGAGTTAGAATTGAAAATAGAAAGATTAATGCAGAGTGATCTAACTAAATATTTTGCAAAAGATGAGTATATTGGTAGAACAAGAAGAGTTAGCGGTGATATTTATAGATATATTGAATTTGCTAAAAGAACTCTAGGTAATATTTCTTTATCAGGATTACGTATAGTCGTGGATTGTGCTAATGGTGCTGGTTATAAAGCGGCTCCTTGTGCATTGTGGGAATTAGGTGCTGAAGTAATAACGATTAATGATCAACCAAATGGCCTTAATATTAATCAGGGTTGTGGTTCTACTAATTTAGATTCTTTGATAAAAAAAGTAAAAGAAACTAGAGCTGATATGGGGATGGCATTAGATGGTGATGCTGATCGTGTAGTAATGGTTGATGAAAATGGTCATATAGTAGATGGAGATCAGTTACTAGCTATTATTGTGCGAAAATGGATGGAAGAGCAAAAATTACGAGGGGGTGGAGTAGTTGCCACTATAATGTCTAATCTTGGTCTAGAGCGTTTTTTAAATGGTAAAGGGCTGGATTTAATTAGAACACAAGTAGGTGATCGTTATGTCGTGGAATATATGCGGAAAAATGGATATAACGTGGGTGGTGAACAATCTGGACATGTAGTATTATCTGATTTTGCGACTACGGGTGATGGTTTGATAGCTGCTTTACAGGTTATTGGTTATGCAAAAGAACAGCAAAAAACTTTAAGTCAATTAGCACATCAATTTGAAAAAGTACCGCAATATTATAAAAATATACCTATTATTAATAAAAATATTATTAATAATGAAAAAGTAAAACAGGTAATAAAAGAGGCAGAAGCTAAGTTACATAATATAGGTCGTTTGGTTATTCGTCCTTCGGGCACTGAACCGCTCATTAGAATCATGGGAGAAGGTGATGACAGAGATCTAATAAAAACAATAATTGATAATTTAGAAGATGTAATTAAAAGTAATAATCTAAATAAAAATTAATTTATTAGTGATTTGTTTAATCATTCTGAAATAATAAAGCTCTAGTTATCCCCGCTAGATCTTTGTTATATTGTAAAAAGTTGAAATTCTCATTAGTAAAAATTTTAATTATATCCGTAGCTTGTCCTTTACCTATTTCTACAGCTATATATCCATTATTAGCTAAAAAATCTTTAGCTTGCTTAGCAATATTTTTGTAGAATTTTAATCCATCTTCGCCGCCAAATAAAGCTATATGCGGGTCAAAATTTTTAACTTTATTATCAAGGTTATTCATATCATCTTGACTTAAATAAGGTGGATTAGAGATAATTAAGTTAAATTTACCAGTTAGATTGTTAAATAAATCGCTATTAATTAAGGTAAGGCGATCATTAACTTGATGAGTAATAGCATTATCAAGAGTGATTTTTAATGCTTCTGCGGAAATATCTACCGCTGTCATTTCCAAGTGAGGAAATTCAGCTAAGAGAGTTACAGTTATGATGCCACTTCCACATCCTATGTCTAGAGCAGTAAGATGGTTCTGTTTGACTAATATGGGTCTTACTAATTCTATCAGAGCAATAGTATCATCTCGTGGTTCTAAAATATTGTTAGAAAATTTAAATTCTCTTCCATAAAAATCTTTACAGCCTATAATACGATATATAGGCTCCTGGTTAATTAATCGTTCAAGATAATCATTCAGTAGTTGTACTTTATCGTTTGCGATAATTTTATCAGGATTAAGAAAAATTTCTTGCCAGTGAATTTTGCAGACAAATGCTAATAATAATCTACCTTCCAGATAAATAATATTTCTATTATCATCGTTACATAGAATTTCAAGTTTTAATTTGCTCTGTTGCCATAATTTTGATAAGGAAATCCCGTTCAATTCATTGATCCATTTCAGCTAATAACTTACTTTGTTGATCTGTTATCAAGGCGGAGATTAACTCATTCAGATCGCCCTCTAATATTTTATCTAATTTATATAAGGTTAAATTAATGCGATGATCAGTTACGCGACCTTGTGGAAAATTGTAAGTACGAATACGTTCTGAACGATCTCCAGAGCCTACTTGTCCTTTTCTATGAGCTGATCTTTCTGCTTCTGCTTGTTGCCTTTGCATGTCGTAAAGTCTAGATCTTAAGACTTGCATCGCACGTTCACGGTTTTGATGTTGTGATTTTTCTGCTTGTACAACTATAATACCAGTAGGAATGTGAGTTATTCTTACAGCAGAATCTGTAGTGTTAACATGTTGTCCACCAGCACCAGAGGCTCTCATAGTATCTATTCTTATATCTTCATTTTTTATTTCAATATCTATTTCCTCAGCTTCTGGTAATACAGCCACGGTTGCGGCAGAGGTATGAATGCGCCCGGAAGCCTCAGTATCTGGAACTCTCTGAACTCGATGTACACCCGATTCAAATTTTAAATAGGAAAAAACAGACTTACCAGATATTGATGCTATTATTTCTTTAAAGCCTCCTGCATCTCCTTCACTGGTAGATACAATTTCTACTTTCCATTTTTTGGAAGCGGCATATTTTTCATACATACGGAACAAGTCTCCGGCAAATAAAGCCGCTTCTAGTCCACCTGTTCCAGCGCGTATTTCTAAGATAACATTTTTACTATCAGATTCGTCCTTAGGTAGCATGAGAAGTTTGATCTGTTGAGCTAATTCTTCTATTTGTGTTTGTAGCGCTAACTTTTCTTCTTGAGCCATTATTTTCATATCACTATCGGCATTAGTATCTTTTAGTAATTGCTCAATATCATTAAGTTCATGGTTAGCTTTTTTCCAATTACGGATAGCCATAACAAGCTCTTGTAGTTCTGCATAGTCAGAAGCCAGTGAAGCATAAGTTGAAGGGTCGATATCTTGTGTTAGTTGATGTTCTATGGTTTGAAATCTTTTTTCAACTTGTTCTAGACGTGTTAATGAAAATGTTATCATTTTAAAACCTTTAATTTACTCTTTTATAGCTTAACTTTATTATCTTTTGCAAATGTTTCTAACTATTCTCATAAAGAAGCTGTGACAATTAGTTTATGAATTATTTTTATAAATTTATTTGCAGTTGTTTAGCATTTAAAGATATTAATATATTTTTATGTACCAAAATTTATGGCGTTTACTGAAAATTGTTTAATTTTATCACAACATGGTTGCTATTAATGTATGACTTGTCATTTCACTACCTAAACTAACAGTTTTTTATACGTTCCTTGTTTGAATAATGGTTAACAAACAGCGAGGAAGTAATGAGATAAAGAATTAAAATTATTACGTAATAACTTATTATAATTGCCATTTGCCATAAGATTGAAATAGATCGTTAGATCTAATTTTTCAGTTTGTGGTAGACATGTTATAAAAATGTTATCATGTTAAAGCCTTTAATTTATCCTTTATAACTCAACTTTATTATCTTTTGCAAATTTTTCTAACCATTCTCTTGAAGAAGCTGTAGTAATTGGTTGCTGAATTATTTTTATAAATTCTGCTTGTAGCTGTTTCGCATTTAAAGAAATTAACATATTTTTTACAGCACCAAAATTCATAGCGTTTACTGAAAATTGTTTCAAGCCTAACCCTATAAGAGCCATCGCCATTAATGGATCGCTCGCCATTTCACCACATAAACTGACAGTTTTTTTATGGCGTTCTCCTGCTTGAATAATATTTAACAAACAGCGTAGAAAAGAACCAGATAAAGGATCAAAATAATCACTTAATAATTTATTACAACGATCAGCGGCCACAAAAAATTGAAATAGATCATTAGATCCAATAGATACAAAATCTACAGCATTAAATAATTCATCTAATTGCCACAATAATGAGGGGACTTCTATCATGGAACCTAAATATAATTTTTTAGGTGTCTTATAACCAAAGTTATTTAAGTAAGCTAATTCTTTATCTACCAAGGCTTTTAACGCTTTTAGTTCAAAAACTTCAGATATAAGCGGAAACATGATATGTAAATCTATTTCATTACTAGCCCGTAACAGTGCTCTTAATTGATTACGTAATAAAGCAGGGCGTTGTAATGCAAGCCTAGTAGCACGCCAGCCTAATGCGGGGTTTTGCTCCAGTGACTTATTAGGGAAATATGATAAATGTTTATCACTTCCTACATCTAAAGTTCTAAAAATTACAGGTTTACCTTTAGCCTGATTTATTATAGATCGATAAAATTGTTCTTGAGTTTCTAACCTAGGTAAGTGATTAGCCATCATAAAGTGGAGCTCAGTACGTAATAACCCTATACCAGCTGCTCCAGTTTCTTCAAGATGTTTAAGATCAACAGATAAACCAGCATTTAGAAATAATTTAATTTCAACACCATCTTTGGTAATAGTAGCTGTATCTTTTTGTTGTCGATAAGATAAAACCTTAGCTTGATTAAGCTGATCTTTAATTTTGTATTTTTGCTCTAATTCTTCACTTGGTCTTAAATGTAATTCACCTAGATCGCCATCTAGTATAATTTTATTACCATTGGCTGCTAGCTCAGTAATATTATCTATTTGACCAATTACAGGAATTCCTAAAGATTTCGCTACTATAGTAACGTGGCTATGTCGGCTACCATCTTCTAAAACTAATCCAGTGAGATGACCATTAGGATAGTCTAATAATTGTGCTGCTGAAAGTGACCTAGCTATTAAAATAGAGCCTTTAGGTAAATTTTTAGCTTCTATTTGCGTATTTTTACCCATTAATATTCTTAGTAGGCGATTACATAAATCTTCAAAGTCAGAAAATCTTTCTTTAAGATATGGTGTTTGAATACGTTGGAAACGTGCTTTAATTTCGTTTCTTTCTTTCTCTACAGATGCTTCTGCACTAAAACCTTGCTGTATAGATGCTTCAATTCTATTAATCCAGCCTTTATCGTAAGCAAACATTTTGTAGGTTTCAAGAATATCTTTAGATTCTTCTGTATTCACTATATCTATGCGGTTAAGCATATTATTTATTAATAGTCTTGTTTCTTCTAAAGCTGTCTGTAGTCTTATTAACTCTTGTTCAACATTGTCATTTAAGATCTTATCTATAACTATTATTGGTTCTTGTAAAATTACTGAACCAATCGCTAAACCTTTATTTAAAGATACGCCAGCTAAAGATAAAGGCTGAAAAAGATCATAAGCAAAACGGCTTTGTTCAAAAAAGGGTAATTCACCAGCTCTCATTAATTCAGATAAAACTATAGCGCTAGTTTTTAGAGCATTTAACTCTTCATCAGAATATAATTTTTGTTCTTTACTCTGAATAGCTAATACACCAAAACATCTACCCATGCGTAAAATAGGCACACCTAAAAAGGCGGATAGATCATCTTCATTAGTTTCTTTAACGTAATAAAAGTTAGGGTGATCTGGCGCATGTTTTAAATTTAAGATACGGTTAGAGGCCGCAATTGTTCCTATTAAACCTTGTCCTAGAACTAAACGAACTTTATGAACAGCCTCCTGATTTAAACCTTTAGTAGCATATAATTGTAGCGAATCATCAGCTTGTAATATATATATAGAACAAATATCCGTGTTTAAAAACGAAGCTATTTTTTCTACGATATCATTAAGCCGTTGTTGTGGATGATGATTTTCAGTTAAAGAAAGACGTAAATTAGTTAGTAAAGCTTTGGCTTTGGGATCAACTAAATTATCTAGCATTGATTTTCCCCCATAGTAAATTAGTTAAATAACTAAGGTTCTATTTCGTGGTCTGATTGGTATAATTCGTAAACATTATGTAAAGTTCTAACTGCTAATTCTGTATAAGCACTATCAATTAAAATAGAAACTTTAATTTCCGAGGTGGTTATTGCTCTAATATTAATAGATTTTTCTGCTAAAGCTTTAAAAGCTGTAGCAGCAACCCCTGCATGACTACGCATTCCAATACCAATAACAGATATTTTAGTTAAACCAGATTCATATTGAAAACTATCATAACCAATATGCTGTTTGTTTTTTTCAACTATTTTTACAGCTCTATCTAGGTCAGTAGATGATAATGTGAATGTCATATCAGTCTTAGAACCATCTTCTGATATATTTTGTACGATCATATCGACATTAATGTTAAGTTCAGCTAAAGGGGCAAAAATAGCAGCCGATACCCCAGGGCGATCATTTACACGTCTTAAAGAAATTTGTGCCTCGTCTTTTGTAAAGGCAATTCCGGTTACTGTTTGTTGTTCCATGATTTCATCCTCATTGCAAATTAATGTCCCTAATGAATAATTAGGATCTTTTAATGCTGGGTTGTCAGGGTCATCAAAGCTAGATCGGACAAAAATTCTTACACCATGTAACATGGCTATTTCCACGGATCTTACTTGTAATACCTTTGCACCTAATGATGCTAATTCTAGCATTTCTTCAAATGATACTTTTGATAATCGTCTTGCTTTTGGTTCAATGCGAGGATCAGTAGTATATACTCCATCGACATCAGTATATATATCACATCTATCTGCTTTAATAGCACAGGCTAAAGCTACAGCACTGGTATCTGAGCCGCCTCTACCTAAGGTGGTGATACGTTGATTCTCGCTTACTCCTTGAAAGCCAGCTAAAACAGCTATCTGATTTTGATCAAATCGTTTAATTATTTTATCACCAGCAATAGATTGAATGCGAGCAGAAGTGTGCGCATTACTAGTATTAACTGGTAATTGCCAACCTAACCAAGAGCGGGCATTTATACCAATAGATTGTAAGGCAACAGCTAATAAGCCGGCGGTTATTTGTTCACCAGAGGAAACGATAACGTCATATTCTTTAGCATCATGTATATAGGAAATTTCTTTAGTCCAATTTACTAATTGATTAGTTGTTCCAGACATAGCAGAAACGACAACCGCTACTTGATTACCAAGTTCCACTTCACGTTTAATGTGTTTTGCTACATTTTTAATGCAATTGATATTGGCTACAGAAGTTCCACCAAATTTCATTACAATACGTGCCATGACTATCATCCTATAATAATTCTTTACTATTTAATAAACAATTATGCGTAGACTTGCAACTGTTCTTATGCTTGCATCTAGTAAGAAGTCAAGATATAAACAATCATAAAGGAGTTTTGATAATGACAGGCAAAAAATATACTACAATTGATGAGGCTGAAGTTAAAAAATTTTCTGATATGGCAGATGATTGGTGGAATCCTAATGGAAAATTTAAGCCTTTGCATAAATTTAACCCTATAAGATTGACATATTTAAAAAATAAAATTTGTGAAATTTTTAATAGAGACCCATTACAGCAAAAACCATTAACTAATATATCAATTTTAGATATTGGTTGTGGAGGAGGATTATTAGCTGAACCTCTAGTTAGATTAGGCGCAACTGTCACTGCTATTGATGCTTCAAAAAATAATATTGAGGTGGCTAAAGTTCATGCTAAGCAAATGGGTTTAAATATTGACTATCAACATATAACTGCAGAGGAATTACTGCAAAATAAGCAAAAATTTGATGTAGTCTTAGCAATGGAAATAGTAGAACATGTATCAGATGTTACCTTATTCACTGAGACAATCATAAAATTAGTAAATGAAGATGGGCTTTTATTTATGGCAACCATTAATAGGACAATAAAAGCGTGGTTGCTTGCAATTGTAGCTGCCGAATATATCCTTAGATGGTTACCTATTGGAACTCATAATTATGAAAAATTAGTAAAACCTCAAGAATTAATTGAAATATTAGCTAAAACAAATATGAAATTATTAGAACAACGTGGTTTTTCTTATAATCCTATCAAAGATATATGGAAAATCTCACAGGATTTAGAAGTAAATTATATACTTTTAGCACGTAAAATTAAGTAGAGGAAATTATGCTAATTATTTTTTTTATATTAGTATTTATAACTTTATATTTTGGTAGAAAATATAAAAAATTACTTAATATAATTAATGTGAGTCAAAACTTATTTTTACAAAAGGCAGAATTAATCTTAATCTGGAATAAAATACCTAGCTTAAATGAGAAACCTTATATTTTTGGAAAGTATAATGATAGTTTAAAGGGGCTACAGACAGATATATTGCAGATTTGGCAAAATAATAAAAAAAATTTTGATGTAGAATTTATTTGGAAACAAACGGAATTTAATTTATCTTTTCGAAAGCATAGAGGAATCTTTTGTTTTTATTTATCACCAAAACAGTCAGAGGTTAATTTTAATAATAATAATTTTTATAAAATATTTGAGGAATTATGTTATAATTTACCTTTAGCGGTATGGATAGGAAAAAATAATAAAATAGCTTGGGCTAATAATTATTATAAAAAAATAGCGCATAAAGCAGATAGCGGAGTAAATATTATTGACCTTTGGGGCGATAAAATTAAACAAGCTCTGCAGCAAAATAATAATTTTAACAATAAAATAATAAATGTTATTGCAGGTGAGAGAAAAACTTTTGATGTAGCAGTAAATTATCTAGATGATGGTTTGTCAGTAGGTCATGCTTTAGATATAACTCAGCAAGAGATATTAGCTAAAAAATTACATAGTCAAAATAAAGATAGATTTAATATATTAGATCAATTATCCACTGCTATAGCTATTTTTGATGAACAACAAAAATTAATTTTTTATAATCATGCATTCGCTCAGGTTTGGCAATTAGATATTTCCTTTTTAGAGACGTTACCTGATGCTAATCAATTATTAGATAATTTATTATTACAAGAAAAATTATCTTCTCCTATCCAATGGAGACAATTGTTAGAGCCTAGTAGAAATATTGATTTATCTAATGATACAAAAGAAGATATTTGGAATTTTCCAGATGGAAGAATTTTGCGAGTAGTTAATCAACGTAGTATAACAGGAGAAAATATTTGGCTGTTTGATAATCTAACGCAACAATTAGAAATAGAAATGCAATATAATGATCTAATAAAAGCTCAGGGCGAAACTTTAGATAATTTAACTGAAGGAATTGTAGTATTTGCAGCTGATGGTTTATTAAAATTAGCGAATAATAAATTTGCTGAAATTTGGAAATTAGATGAAAATTTATCTATAGAGGGAGTACATATTACCGAAATAGCAAAAGTCTGTAATGAAAAATATAATATAGATATTTGGGAAGAATTGATAAAATATATTGTAGGTGGAAATTATATCAGAGAGATAAAAAAATATCGTTTAGAATTAACCAATAATTTAGTATATGATATATCTATAGTACCATTACCAAATGGACAAACTATGATAACTTTTGTTGATATAACTGATTCTATTAACATAGAGCGAGCGCTACAAGAGAAAAATAACGCATTACAATCAGCCGATAGATTACGTAATGATTTTGTACATCATGTTTCTTATGAATTAAGGAGTCCTTTAACTAATATTATTGGATTTAGTGAAATGTTAGAAAAGATGACAGATCCGCTAACAGAGAAACAGAAAAAATATTTAGATTATATAAAAGTTTCTTCAGATGAATTATTAAATTTAGTAAATGATATACTAGATTTAGCTAGAATTGATGCGGGTTTATTACAATTAGATTTAGAGGAAGTTAGTATTTTAACTTTAATTAAACAAGTGAATGAAAGATTAAAGGTAAAATTAACAGAAAAAAATATCAACTTAATTATTGAAACCAAAAAGCAAAATATTTTAGCGAAAATAGATAAAAAAAGATATCAGCAAATAATTTTAGCTTTACTAACTAATGCTATCAGTCATTCCTCTGAGCATAGTAAAATAATTATTACGATTGATAAAAATGACGGTAATTTAATTTTAAAAATTACTGATAATGGTTCAGGTATATTAACTGAACATAAAGAAGAGATATTTAAACCATTTCAAAGTTATGGTCGTTATGCTGGTTCAGGTCTTGGGTTAACTATTGTAAATACTTTAGTAAAGTTACATGGAGGACAAGTCATTATACAAGATGCTAAACCGAAAGGAACTAGCTTTATTTGTGTAATACCAGATGCTGATCAACAAAAGAAAGAAATAAATACTGAAAATGAAATATCAATTATATAGTGAAGAAAATACCAAAGAATTAGCACAAAATATTGCTAAAGATTTACAAGCAGGTGATTTTATTTTTTTGTCAGGTGATTTAGGCAGTGGTAAAACAACTTTTAGTCGTTATCTTATTCAAAATATAGCTAATGATACCACTATAGAAGTAGTAAGCCCTACTTTTCCTATTATACAATATTATGATAATTTACCTCAGCCTATTATACATGCAGACTTTTATAGATTAGAGCATGAAGATGAAATAGAAGAATTAGGCTTAGATAGTTATTTATTAGATGCTATTTTTATTATAGAGTGGCCAGAAATTGGGCAAAAAATATTACCTTTACCAAAATATCATCTGAATTTTAAGTTACATAATAATTCCCGTTATGTAACTATACTAAAATAATTATATAGGGGGCAGATTAATGTTAAAAAAACAAAAAGTTTTTTCTATCCCATTTGGGGTAGATTTTTTATCTCAGCTAGCTGATTCTCTTATAAATAATGAAATTATCGATGGTGTTGGAGAATTATTTAAGGATCCGATTAAAGTATCTGATATTACTATTTATTTACCGACGCATAGAGCTGTGCGGCAATTAAAAGAAATATTCATTCAAAAAAATATTGGAGGTAGTAGCTTTTTACCAAATATTAGAGCACTTACTGATATTGATGATAATTTAATATTTTTTAGTGACGATCAATCTGAAGTTTTACAGTTACCGCCTGTTATAGAAAATCAAGAAAGGTTAATTGAATTAGCAAAATTGATTCATCATTGGTATATTAATTTACCTGATACAATTAAACAATTATATGGTTCAAAAGAATTATTTTTGCCGAGTAATTTTGCTGATTGCATCTTAATTGCTAGAGATTTAGCTGAATTTTTAGATCTGATTCAAAGCTATGAGATAGAGTGGGATAATTTAGAAAATATTAATTTAGGTTTAAGTAGCGAATGGTGGAATTTAACTTGGGAATTTTTGTCGATTATTAGTAAATATTTTCCAGCAATATTAGCAGAAAAAAATCGTTTAGATCCTATAGATTGGCGTTTAAAATTATTAGAACTTGAACGTAAAAGATTAACTACTATTGGAAAAAATAATATAGTTATTGCTGCTGGTTTTATGAGTTTATTTCCGGCTTTAGATCGTTTTTTAAAAGATATTTCTTGTTTGCCTAATGGAGCAGTTATATTACCTGCTATGGATAATAATTTAGATGATTATTCATGGGAGAAATTAAATCATACTGATACAGATAACCCTGCAGTTTTTTGTCATCCGCAAAAATCTATTTATCAATTATTAACTAATTTAAATATGCTTAGAGCAGATGTAGTTGAGTTAGGGCTAACTTCTAAGCAATTATTAAAAAGAAGTAAGATTGTTACAGAAATTTTTCGTCCTTCTGATACTACTGAACTTTGGCGTGATCTTGATAAAACAACAATGAATATTGCTGTAAATGATATCGCTATGCTAGAGGCGCCTAATGAGACAGAAGAAGCCGCCGCAATAAGTTTGATTTTGCGTGAATTATTAGAAGATCCTAAAAAAAAGGTAGCATTGGTTTGTAATGATATAAATTTAATTCGTTACGTAGCTGGTCATTTACGTAAATTTAATGTTATTGCGGATAATGCGATAGGGCAATATTTGTCTGATAGTCCTCAAGGTATTTTTGTTAATTTGTTATTAGAATTTATTTTTAATCAGCAAAAAATAATAGATTTTTTAGCCTTATGTAAACATCCTTTTTTTCATTTGGGTGAAGAAAGAAGTAAAATAAGACCTAAAATTGCTATTTTAGAAATAGCTTTATTTAGAGAATATTTATGGCAAAATGATTTGGAAAAATATATTAAATATTTAGAAGAACATTTGAAGAATAGTGACAATGAAGCTGAAAGAGCATCGCTAGAGTTATTAAAAAAAATCTATAATATTATTTTACCATTGATTAATTTTGTCAATAATATTGAGCAAAAAACTATCGCTGAAATGACTAAAATTACCATTCAGGTAGTTGAAGAGCTTATAAAAGATTCTGCTAATAATATGGAGCATTTTTATGGAAATGAATCAGGAGAGGAATTTATAAGTTTCTTTAAAAAATTATTATTAGAGAAAACCACTATCAATATTAAGTCTAATGAGTGGGGTCAAGTAATAGCAGCTTTATGGGCGGATATTAAAGTTAAACCAAAATCTGGTGGTCATCCACGTTTATATATTTGGGATAATTTAGAATCACGCTTACAATTTGTTGATGCAGTAGTAATAGCTGGTATGAATGAAACTATTTGGCCTTCAGTAGTAAAGAATGGATCTTTTTTATCTAGAGTAATGAAAATGGCCATAAATTTACCACCACCAGAACAAGATATTGGTATTGTTGCTCATGACTTACAAATGTTATTGGCTACACCACAAGTTTATTTAACTAGATCATTAAGATATAAAAATGAGATAAAAATAGCTTCACGATGGTGGCAAAGGTTAGAAGCAGTAGTAGGTGAGAATATTGCTAAACAGCTAAAGCAAAAGGGTGATATATATTTATATTGGGTTAAACAATTAAATATAAGTGAGAAAATACCTCGTGTTTTAGCACCAGCACCTTGTCCTGATGTTGCTGTACGACCAAAGGATTTTTCTGTTACAGAAATTGAAATATTAAGAGATAATCCTTATGCTATATATTGTAAAAAAATATTAAAATTAAAGCCTTTGCCGCCCTTAAGGCAGAAATTTGAAGCAAGAGATAGAGGAATTTTAATGCATAAAATTTTTGCTATTTTTTGTGAAAATCATCATATAATTGATAAACAGCAAGCTTTATCAGAATTATTAAATATCGCTAGAATAGAATTTGCAAAAGAAGATTTACCTGCAGATTTAGCCTTTATTTGGTGGGATGCTTTTGAAAATATAGCTAATGATTTTTTAAGTTGGCATAATGAACAGCCTAATATAAAAATATTTTTAGAAAAACAATCAAAAAAAGTACCTATTGCTAATACTAATGTAAGTCTATCTTGTAGAGTAGATCGTTTAGATATATGTAACGATAATTTTGCAGTAATAATAGATCTAAAAACAGGCACATCTATCTCTATGGACAAGGTAGGAAAGTTAGAATATCCACAATTATTATTAGAAGCATTAATTGCACTTCAACAGGGATTTCCAGAGGTGAAAATTGATAAAATATTAGATGTGGTTTATCTTTTTTGGTCAGTAAAAGGTGAGTTTTCAGTAACTTCTTTTGTGAAGAAATATTCTATAGAACAGCTACAGGATACATTAGCTGAAGTAGAACAAGAATTAATTTGGTTATTGAATAAATATAATGATCCAAATTCAGTATATTTATCTTATAGCCGCCCTAAAAACGCTAATTATAAGAATGATTATGATCATTTGGCTCGTATAGATGAATGGTTGGAGGGATTACACAATGATTAATCAAATTCCTACAATAGCTATTGCAGCACAAAATATGGCCTCAAATCCAGATATGAATATTTGGGTTGCAGCTAATGCTGGTTCTGGAAAAACACATGTGTTAACTGAAAGAGTTTTACGATTATTGTTAACTGGAGTTAAACCCGCTCGCATATTATGTCTTACTTATACCAAAGCTGCGGCAGCTGTTATGCAAGAGCGAATATTTAATAGATTATCTTTATGGGTTAACTTAAGTGAAGAGCAGTTAAAACAAAAGTTATTTGCTTTAACTGGTAATCATCCAAGTCAAAAAGACATCATTAAAGCCAGGCAATTATTTGCTAAAGCTTTAGAAACTCCTGGTGGGCTTCGAATACAAACAATACATAGTTTTTGTGAGGGTATTTTACGACAATTTCCGTTAGAGGCTCAATTATTTCCAGCTTTTAAAGTGGATGAAAATAAAATTAATATAATTTTTGAGCAATGTTATCAGGAATTATTTATTGATGTTAAAAACGATAAAAATTCTATTGAAGCTGATTTATTAATAAATAGCTTTAGAAAATTAGGCGGATATAATTTTAAAAAATTTTTACGAGAAATAGTTAAAAAAGAGGAAGTTATATTAAATTTACATCAAGAGTTAGAAAATTCTTTTTATTTGGAATTATTTAATCTACTTCAAGATTTAACTAAAGACGACTTATATATAAAAATTAAGAATGATTTTAGCTCTATTAGTTGGAGAAATATTCTACAGGCATTATCATATGGAGGAAAAAGAGCCGCTAATTTTATAGCTCAATTAGATGAATGTTGGAAATTACCAGCTGATTGCTGGTCAGAAAAATTAATATCTATCTTTTGTGTTAAAGCTGATTCTAAGCATATTGAATTAAAACAATTTAATATAATTGCTACTCAAGCTACTAGAAATGAGTTACCTGATATTGTTGAGTTAATGGAATTAAAGGCAAAACAATTATTAATCTGGTTAGAACAAATAGCTATCTTAGATTTAATAGAAGATAATATACAATTATTTAAAGTAGCTAAATATTTTTTAGGTAAATATAATAGGTTAAAAAATCAATCGTCCATTTTAGATTATGATGACTTAATTTCTAAAACTTTAGCCTTGTTAAAATCTTGTGATGTCGCTTGGATTCATTATAAACTTGATAAAGGTATAGAACATATTTTAGTTGATGAAGCGCAGGATACTGGTAAACAACAATGGGAAATTATTCAATTACTAACAAGTGAATTTTTTGCTGGTGAAGGGCAAATAATTAAAAATCGTACTATTTTTGCTGTTGGCGATGAAAAACAGTCAATATATTCTTTTAGAGGAGCTGATCCGCAAGAATTTGCGAATAATTATAGATATTTTAAAAATAAAGCTAAAGCAGCAAATTTATCATTTGAGCAAGTTAAATTGAATTTTTCTTTTAGGTCTTCACCCGCAGTGATTGAAGCCGTTGATAAAGTTTTTTCTAAGCCAAATAATTATAGAGGTTTAAGTGTTGATAAACAGCCAACGACACATGATTTTATTAGAAAAAATATCGTTGGAGAAGTGGAATTATGGGATTATGTAATTGTTGAAAAAGTTAAGAATGATTTCACTAATTGGGATATGGATAAAGCTAGCGTAACTACAGCTGTAAGTAAATTAGCTAATAAAATAGCTAAAACTATATCTGGTTGGTTAACAGAAAAACAGATATTGTTAGAAAAAAATCGACCTATAAAACCAAGTGATATATTAATTTTAGTAAAAAATAGAACTAATATATTACCTTTATTAATAAAGTCATTTAATAATTATAATATTCCAACCACGGGTGAAGATACTTTAAAATTATTAGATCACATTGCTATTCAAGATTTAATTGCTTTAGGTAAATTTTTGTTACAACCAGCTGATGATCTGTCTTTAGCTGCAGTGTTAAAAAGTCCTATTTTTAATTTAACAGAACAACAGTTATTTGACTTAGCTCATAATAGAGATAAAAATTCCAGTTTATTCTATGCGATTAAAAAATATGCAAAAGATGATCAAAAGATAGCTGATATTTTAATGGAATTAGAGATATTTTTAGCGTTAGTAGATAATATTACACCTTTTGAATTTTATAACCGTATTTTAGCACAATATGAAGTTAGAAAAAGGTTCGTTGCTAGATTAGGTGAGGGTGTGAATGAAATATTAAATATTTTTTTAGATAAGTTGCTTGATTGTGAAAATAATAAAATTAATAGTTTAGAACTGTTAATAGATAATTTAACGGAAGCAAATCCTACAATTAAGAGAGATTTAGAGCAGACTTTAGATCAGGTAAGAATTATGACAGTTCATGGTTCTAAAGGGTTAGAAGCTCCTATTGTTTTTTTAATTGATCCAGGAAAAATAGAGTCAAACCCAGCGAAAAGTTCAACTAATTTATATGTTTTTGATAGAAATGCTCAAGATGATAAGAAATTACATTTATTTTTAAATAAGGATAATAAAAATTTATCTGTATTTAAAGAAATCTGTAATAAAGAATTGCAGCAAAAAGAGGATGAATATTGTAGATTATTGTATGTAGCTATGACTAGAGCTGAAGATAGATTGATAATATGTGGTTTTAAAGGTGAAAAGAATACAAAAGATAATTTATGGTTGGATAGAGTAAAAGCCGTTTTTAATGCGGAGGAGCTGGAATCTTATCTTGATGAAGATAAGCTTTGGCGTTGGAAATATAAAAAAAATGCAAGTAATCTGCTGTTAGTCAATGAGCAAAAAACGGAAACGATCGTTAATTATCCAGAGATACCAGATATATTTAGAAAAACTTTACCGGTAGAAAAAAATTTAACTTACCATATTCAACCTTCAAATATTTTAGTAAAGGATGACCAAGAAAAATATCAATCACCTTTGTTAACAATTCCTTCTGAAAAGAGTGTATTTTTATTAGAACGAGGTATAATAATTCATAAATTGTTACAATATTTACCTATGATAGATAAAAATAAGCATGAAGAAGCAGCAAAAAATTATATAAAAAATTATGCAATAAATTGGAGTCAAACACAGCAACAATCTATAATTACTTCTGTTTTAAAATTATTAAATGATCCAGAATATAATTATATTTTTAGTAAAAATAGTAAAGCAGAAGTTCCAATAAGAGGAGAATTGTTAATAAATGGAAGCAAAAAACAAATTTCAGGTTTAATTGATCGAATTATCATCGAAGATAATAATTTATTGTTAATTGATTATAAAACTAGTTTTTGCCCTTCAACTATTGAAGATATTCCAATAGCTCATATTGCACAGTTAGCATTATATGAAAAAATTGTTCAACCCTTATATCCTGATAAGAAAATTGATGTTATTTTGATTTACACGCAGGTTCCAAAGTCATATAATATTACTGAAAATTTAAGAAATAACGCTTATAACGAAATAGTAAAAACAATAACTTAAATATAGTTAGGAATATATGATGCTTTTATCAGTAACAAAACAAAATTTTGAAGAAAAAGTATTACAATCACCAGAGGTTGTAATAGTAGATTTTTGGGCAGAATGGTGTGGACCTTGTAAAGCTGTGGCGCCGATATTAGATGAGATTGCTACAGAAGTAGGAGAAAAAGCAAGGATTGTAAAAGTTAATATTGACGATCAACCAGATTTAGCCGCGCAATATGGTATTAGATCTATTCCAACTTTTTTAGCTTTTAAAAATGGAGAGGTTACCGCTAATTTAGCCGGAGCTGTGCCTAAAAGCCGCTTATTAGAATGGATTAAGTCTTTAATGTAATTTACTTTGTGATAATTATAGAAATATAAATCTAATATTAGCTGAATGATTTTTAATTAATATTAGATTTATATATTATTTGAGGGTGATTATTATTTTTAATATTTCACCAACTAGATAAAGCTAACTATTAAATATAATTCTTAGCATTGAAACATTTTTATAGCTCTCTGATAGATAATTATAGATTATAGTTATTGAATATTAAATTTGTATATTATTTTATTGCGGGGGAGTATGATTTTTTCTAATCTTTCATTAACTAGATAAAGTGAACCATTAAATATAATTCTTAGAATTGGCGCATTTTATAGCTCTCTAATGGATAGTTATAGATTATAGTTATTGAATATTGAATTTATATATTATTTCATTGCGGAGGAGTATTATTTTTTTCTAATATTTCACCAACTAGATAAAGTGAACCATTAAATATAATTCTTAGCATTGGAACATTTTTATAGTTCTCTGATAGATAATTAATGGCAGCATCTAAACTTTCTTGTTTAATAGCCTTTAAATTATAGTTTATTGCTATATTCGCTAATAAATCTGGGTCAGTGGATATTTCTTTGTTTAATGGTATTGTGAGTATTTCTAAATCGATGTTAATCTTATTATTTGCTATTTCTTTCAGATAGCCTTCCGCATCTTTCCTTGGTAGCATTGCTAATAGTAAAATATTTTTTGCTGGTTGTTTTTTATTTAGTTTTAATATGGTTTGCATTAATTCTATAGCAGAATCAGCATTATGACTACCATCTAACCAAATTTGTGCTGTAGAAGGTAGTTTGTTAACTAAATTACCGTGTGTTAATGGTTGCATTCTACCCGGCCAAACAGCATTTTTAAGACCTTTAGCAATTATTTCTCTTTCAGTTACTAAATTAGTTACTAATAATGTTTGAATTGCGTTTGCTGCATTCATTATCTGATGATCACCTATTAAGGATGGTAGTGGTAGATCCCATAATAATTCATTATTTTGAAAGATCATTTTATCATTTTCTATAAAAGCGTAAAAATCTTCACCAAAGGAGTAGCTGTTGAGACTATTTTTTTGTGCTAATCGTTGTAATGTAGTTTTGGCTTGTTCATATCTTTGTTTGGCTAAGACTGCAGGAGCATTCTTTTTGAAGATACCTGCTTTTTCTGCAGCTATTTCATTAATATCATAACCTAATTTATCCATATGGTCATATGAAATGCTAGTGATAACCGTAGCTAAAGCTTTATCTATTACGTTTGTAGCATCAAATTTTCCTCCTAACCCTACTTCAAGTAAGGTTATATCAGCTGGATTTTCGCTAAACAGTAAAAATGCAACTACTGTCATTAGTTCAAATAAAGTTATTGATTGTTGGTTATTAGCAATTTCTGCTTTACGTAAAGCTGTGATTATCTCTTCATTAGTAGCAAATCTACTACCACCTTTTTTACCAATACGATATCTTTCTTGCCAGTGGACTAAGTGCGGTGAACTATGACTATGAACTAAAAAACCTTTAGCTTCCAGCATAGCACGCATAAAAGATAAACTGGACCCTTTACCGTTGGTTCCAGCTATATGGATAACTGGAGGAATTTTTTCTTGCGGGTTATCTAAAGCTTGTAATAATCTTTTTATACGGCTCAGAGATAAATCTACTCCTAAAGGGTAAATTTTAGTAAGTCGGGTTATTTCTTTAGTAAGTGGATCTATAACCATTATTCATTAGTTTTTCATGAAGATTTTCAGCAATTTTGCGATTTCTTTCTTTAATTGCTGGCGTGGTACCACCATATCAACCATTCCATGACTTAATAGATATTCAGCACTTTGGAAACCCTCCGGCAGAGTTTCTCTTATAGTTTGTTGTATAACTCTAGCACCAGCGAAAGCAATAAGTGCACCAGGCTCAGCTATATGTATATCACCTAACATAGCATAAGACGCAGAGACACCGCCCGTAGTAGGATTAGTAAGTACGACAATATAAGGTAAATTAGCTTCACGCATCATTTCTACAGCAATAGTAGTACGTGGCATTTGCATAAGTGATAAAATACCTTCTTGCATTCTAGCGCCACCAGAAGCAGCGAATAAAATTAAAGGTCTTTTTTCAGCAATAGCTACTTCAAAACTTTTAATAATTGCTTCTCCTGCAGCCATTCCTAAAGATCCGCCCATAAAAGAAAAATCTTGAATAGTGACCATAACGGGTAGGTCTTCAATTGTTCCTTTAGCGCTAACAATAGCATCTTCAAGACCGGTTTTTTGTTTATATTCTTTTAGTCGATCTGAATATTTTTTTTGGTCTTTAAATTTTAGTGGGTCAACGACAACAGGTGTATGTGATAATATTTCAAATTCCGCATTATCGAAAAAGGATGACAATCTCTTTAGCGCGGGAATTCGTGCATGAAAACCTGACTTAGGAAAAACAAATTGATTGTTCTCTAATTCAAGGTGAAAAACCATTTCTCCCGTAATTGGATCTTTTATCCATAAATTTTCTGGTATATCATTACGTTTAAATATGGAATTTATTTTAGGACGTACATAATTTGTAATCCAGTTCATTTAGATATTCCTGATTCAGTAAATCTTAATTAATATAAATGTTTTGCTATTTTTTGCATAAAATACTATTTCTTGTCAAGAATTTAACTTAATTGTTTTTTATTTTAATTAATTCTTTAGCTATTCTTATTGCTAATTTATAAGAAACTAATTTTTTATCCATTGTTTCCCATGTTTCGCAATTTGTTTTGGTTAGTAAATGAATTTTATTATTTTTTCCTCCCATAACGCAAGAGCCATCTTTTTGTGTGGATACATCATTAGCAATAATCCAGTCAGCTCCTTTAGATAATAATTTTTTCTGTGCAAAATCTAAGAGATCATGAGTTTCAGCTGCAAAGCCAATTAATAACGGGGGCTTTTGCGGGCTGTTACCTAAATTAGCTAATATATCCGGAGTCGGTGCTAATTGTAACATGAAACTGTCAGAATTTTCTTTTTTTATTTTTAGAGACTTAGGATCCTTTAGGTAAAAATCTGATATAGCTGCAGTCATAATTACACAATCAGCCGGTAAATGGTTAGTTAAAGTATCTTGCATTTCTTTAGCTGATTCAACCTTAATTAATTTAACATTAGCAGGAGGTTTAACACTAGCTGTTGCTGAAATTAATAAGACATCTGCTCCTAATGCAGCTAGAGAATAAGCTAAACTATATCCTTGCAATCCTGAAGAGCGATTAGATAAATAACGTATTGGGTCAATATTTTCACGTGTAGCACCTGCCGTTACTATAATTTTTTCATTATTTAATTTTATATCTTTGGGCGATAAAATATTAGCAGCAGCCATTAAAATATTAGATGTTTCTGCCATACGTCCAATACCATATTCATTTTGTTCAGCCATTTCTCCTACTTCAGGTCCTACGGAATAAAAACCTTCTGCTAATAAATAATTATAATTAGCTTGTGTAGCAGGATTTGCCCACATTGTTGGATTCATAGCTGGAGCTAATAATATAGGTACTTTACTAGCTAATGTGATGCTACTAGCTAAATCGTCACAAAAGCCATGCGCCATTTTTGCTAATCTATTAGCAGTTGCTGGAGCTATAATTATTAAATCAGCCCAGCGTGCTAAATTAATATGCGGTATTGTTTCAGCACCATTGATATCAAATAAGTCACTATAAGTAGGATTTTGAGATAAAGCTGCTACAGTGATAGGGGTAACAAATTCTTTAGCGCTAGCAGTTAAAATTACTTTTACTTCACACCCTTTATCTCGCAAGCGTCGGATAAGCTCTAAAGCTTTATAAGCTGCTATACCGCCGCCAATGATTAATAAGATTTTCTTATTAGTCAAATGAGAATAATCTTGATAAATATCATTGCTAGTTGGTATATCAATAGCATTAACAGGCTGTGCAAGACGAAGTCTAGCTTCCTCTTCCATTGAACGCTGGTTTTTTGCCGCGTGATCTTGTAATTGTTGTTTAATATGTGATGGTAATCTTCTAATAGTAATATTATGCATAAGTTACTTATAATTAATTATGCTATCATTTACAAGATCTTTGCTAGCATAATTACCGAAATTAATAAAATAACTACTAATATCAGTAATATTTTATTAATTTTATTGCTAGAACTAATATTTTTATTTATTTCATTTAACAGTGTTATATTATTTTGATTCTGAGTTAGCTGCTGTTGATAATATTGTGGATAATTTAACAATAGCTGCCCCCAGTTAGTTGCAGATTCTTGTATTTTAACTTTATATGCTGTGATGCTTAATTCTTCTCTAATAATTTTTTCTAAGATTGGCGTAGCCGTTTCCCATAAATTAAAGTTATTATCTAAAATTCTAGCGTTACCTTCTACCATTACCATGGTTTTTTGTAATAAAAGTAGTTGAGGTTGAGTTTGCATATCAAATAAGGCGGTAATTTCAAATAAGGTAGCTAATAATTTACCCATAGAGAAATTAGTAGATGATTGTCCATAAATAGGTTCAACCACTGCACGTAAAGCTTGAGCAAATAAATGTACATCATGATAGTTTGGAACATAACCAGCGTCGATATGTGCCTGAGCAACTTTTACATAATCTTTCTTAACAAATCCGTATAAGATCTGTGCCATAAAATGTCTGGTTTCAGGTGAGAGTCGGCCCATTATACCAAAGTCTATCGGTATAATATTAGCTTTATTATCTATAAATACATTTCCAGCATGCATGTCAGCGTGGAAAAAGCCATCGCGCATAGCATGTAATAAAAAAGATTCCATTAAATTTTTAGCTAATTGTTTTTTGTCAATTTTAGCTTTATTTAAATTATCTAGATCATTTAATTTAATGGCGTCTATCCATTCAATGGTTAACATATCATTATTAGTATATTCCCAAATTATTTTAGGTACTTTAAAATGGTGATCATTAATTGAATTTTCAGCTAATTCTTGTAATGAAGCTGCTTCGAAACGTAGATCCATCTCTAATTTTGTTATCTTATCTAACGTTTCAACTACCTCTATTGGTTTTAATCTTGCGATAGTTCGACTAAGAGACGCTTGTAATCGGGCAGCAAAGTAAAAATCCTGTAAATCTCGGGTAAATCTCTTTCTTACTTCTGGGCGAATAATTTTAACAGCTACATGGTTAAATTTATATTTGTGACTTAATGAGTCTGGTAATATAGCCTGATGAACTTGTGCTATTGACGCTGCTGCAATTGGAGGCGAAAAACTTAAAAAGATATTTTCTATAGAATCGTTAATTTTACTTTCTATTTTTTTGATAGCGGTTTCTTGTGAGAAAAATTCTAATCTATCTTGTAATATTGTTAATCTATTAGATAAATTGACGCCAATAATGTCTGGTCTAGTAGCTAAAAATTGCCCCAATTTAATATATGAAGGACCTAATTGTTTAGCTAATTTATTAATTTTGATTTGTGTTATTTCATCATTAAATTTAGGAGATATTTTGCAAATTAATCTTGCGATAAAACCAAAGACACCAGATATTTCTGCTGGTACTTTGATAGAAGAAAATAAGCCGGCACGGAATATTAACCAAAAAGCCCGTGATAATCGAAATATAGAGCCGATATATTTCATTATATTTTCCATCCTGAGTGGATAGCTGCAATGCCGCCAGTTAAGTTACGCCAGGATACGTTAGTAAATCCGGTTGCTTCAATCTGTTGGGCAAATATTTTTTGTGAGGGAAATTTACGGATAGATTCTACTAAATATTTATACGAATCACTGTCACCGGTAAATTTTTCTCCTAACCATGGGATAGCTTTTAATGACCATAAATCATATATTTTTGCTAAACTAGAGGGCGATACTTCTGAAAATTCTAAGCACATAAACCGTCCACCAAATTTTAAAACTCTGTGAGCTTCAGCTAGAGCTTTAGCTATATTGGGGACATTTCTTATTCCGAAAGCAATAGTGTAAGCATCAAAACTATTATCAGGAAAGGGTAATATTTGTGCATCTCCTTCGATAAAGTTAATCTGTTCATCAGTGAATCCTTGCTGATTCGCTCTTTCTTTACCAACGGCTAGCATTGAGCTGTTAATGTCTAATACAGTAGCTTTAATTTTAGTTTTAGAGGATTTTAAAGCTCGGAATGCTATATCACCAGTACCTCCGGCTATATCCAAAATATGCCATTCGCCAGTAGTTGGAGGTGAAAGCCAGCTAATCATAGCATTTTTCCATAAGCGATGAACACCTAAAGACATTATATCATTCATCATATCATAATTATTAGCGACAGAATGAAACACATTATTAACTAATGGTTGTTTTTCTTGTGGGGTGATTTGTGTAAACCCAAAAGAATGTTCCATATCTGAAATTTTTGTTACCCGTTGTTTATCCATAGAGGGAGCCACTTTATATCTCGATTATCTAACCATCAGATTATCTTAATTTTGCTTATTTTTCCAGCAAATTGTTAAATAATAACTGTAAGAGATAAATATAATAGATTCTTATAATTTACAATATATTGAACAGAGTTGTTTCTAATGCATAGAAGCTATGCAAAATTAGCTGTTGTCTGTGTTAAAATAATTATCTATACTTCAGACCATAGTTGAGTTTTTTTGCTTCTCTTTCTTTTTAGGCTCAACTATGTATTTATACGGTTATTCCTCCCAAAACCGTAAAAGAGCCCGCGTAATAACCTCCTACGCGGGCTATTCCTCTCTTTAGTCCCCCGCGGCAACAATAATATACTGTTACGCTCAGATAGAGAATATATATATTTTTTTTTCTTGTCAAAGATTTATTTTTTCTACTATAAAAAAAATATATTTATAGAGTATCTTTGTGTATAAGTTTTAATTAAGATTTAATCAAAAATAAAAAATAATATTTTACTATTACTATAGTATCAGGTAAGGTGAGAGTTGCATGATCTTGGTTTATTTTCATATTGACCAAAGTAATATAAATGCTAATTTATTGTTTAGACAGTTTTTTATAATTATCAATTAACTTTTTTAGTTACTTTTATGGGGTATAGTGTACTCTAACTACAGGGTAATTTACTAAATATATTATTTTGAATTACTAACTTTAAGGTTGAGAAAATACTATTATTTTGGTAGATTTATAAGAATTTTATAATAAAATCATAGGGCTAAAAATGAGTAAGATTACTTCAAGCGACTTTGTCGAAAAAGTTGAAGATTCCAATGTAGAATATGGAGCAGATTCCATCAAAGTCTTAAAAGGTTTAGATGCTGTTCGGAAACGCCCAGGTATGTACATCGGGGATACTGACGATGGCTCTGGCTTACATCATATGGTCTATGAGGTTATTGATAATGCTATTGATGAAACTTTAGCCGGTTATGCTAGTCTTGTAACCGTAACGTTACATGCAGATGGTTCTTGTAGTGTTACTGATAATGGTCGTGGTATACCAACTGATATTCACTCAGGGGAAGGGGTTTCAGCCGCCGAAGTTATTATGACACAGTTGCATGCTGGAGGTAAATTTGATCAAAATTCTTATAAAGTCTCTGGTGGTTTGCATGGCGTGGGTGTTTCGGTAGTTAATGCTTTATCAGTTTGGCTTAAATTATCCATAGCTAGAAATGGCAAAATATATAAAATGCAGTTTTCTCATGGTGTTCCAGATGCGCCTTTAGCAATTACTGGTGATGCAAATGGAAAAACTGGAACAGAAGTAAGATTTTTACCAAGTCCTGAAACTTTTACTATGACTGAATTTAGTTATGATACATTAGAAAAAAGACTCAGAGAATTAGCTTTTTTAAATTCAGGGGTTAAAATCTTATTAACAGATAAACGTTCGCCTGATATAAGGCAAGATGAGTTTTTCTATGAAGGTGGAGTAGTAGAATTTGTAAAATATTTGGATAATACTAAAAAACCATTGTTAGATGAACCTTTATTTTTAAAAGGTAAAAAAGATGGTATAGAGGTAGATCTCGCTTTATGGTGGAATGATTCTTATCATGAGAAAGTTCTTTGTTTTACTAACAATATTCCTCAACGAGACGGTGGAACTCATTTAGCAGGTTTTAGAGGCGCTTTAACTAGACAAATAATTGGTTATGCAGAAAGTGCCGGGATATTAAAAAAAGAAAAAGTACAATTAACCGGAGATGATTCGCGTGAAGGTTTAACGGCTGTATTATCAGTTAAAGTACCAGATCCGAAATTTTCATCACAAACTAAGGATAAATTAGTTTCTTCTGAAGTACGTCCTGTGGTTGAATCTTTAGTTAATTTTGCCTTAGCTGAATGGTTAGAGGAACATCCTACTGAAGCTAAAATGGTTATTGGTAAAGTAGTGGAAGCTGCTACCGCTAGAGAAGCAGCTCGTAAGGCCAGAGAATTAACGCGTAGAAAAGGCGCATTAGATATTTCTTCATTGCCAGGTAAATTAGCAGATTGTCAAGAAAAAGATCCTGCTAAAGCAGAGATATTCATTGTAGAGGGAGATTCAGCTGGAGGATCCGCTAAAGGTGGTAGGTCTCGTAAAAATCAAGCTATCTTACCATTAAGAGGAAAAATACTAAATGTTGAAAGAGCAAGATTTGATCGTATGTTGTCATCTGATATGATTGGAACCTTAATTACAGCGTTAGGAACTTCTATTGGTAAAGATGAATTTAATATTGATAAATTACGTTATCACAAAATTATTATTATGACTGATGCTGATGTAGATGGGGCGCATATTCGTACCTTATTGCTAACTTTCTTTTTTAGACAAATGCCAGAATTAATAGAAAGAGGACACCTCTATATTGCGCAACCGCCACTTTATAAAGTAACAAGAGGTAAAAGATCGCAATATTTAAAAGATGAAGCTGAATTTGAAGATTATTTAATTAATTCCGGTATTGATTCTGCGAGATTAGAATTACATGAAGGTGAAATTATCATTAATGAAGATCTTAAGAGAGTTGCTAAAGAAGCATTGAGAGTGCAAAAGACCTTAGGAGATTTGCAATCTAGATATAATGCTATGGTTATCGAGCAGGCTGCAATAGAAGGTATATTAAATCTAGAATTGTGTGATGACGAAATTGCTGCACAAAAGGCAGCTGAACGCGTGGTTAATAGATTGAATAATATTGCTGAAGAAACAGAAAAACTTTGGCAAGGGGGTGTGGATAAAGAAAGAGGCGGGTGGTATTTTGAGCGTTGTTTGCGTGGAGTAAGAGAGGTAACCTATATAGATAGGGCTTTAGTATGTTCGAGCGATGGGCGTTTATTAAACCAATATTATCCTTTATTGAATGAAATATTTAATAAGCCACCGATGTTTATCTATGATGAGCAGAAAAATATTATTTCAGGTCCATCAGATTTGCTCAAGGTTATTTTTGAATATGGTCGCAAAGGTATTCATTTACAACGTTATAAAGGGTTAGGTGAAATGAACGCTGAACAATTATGGGAAACTACCCTAGATCCAGATGTTCGTTCATTATTACAAGTTAAAGTTGCGGATGCTGCTGATGCAGATTCTTTATTTTCACGTTTAATGGGTGATGAAGTAGAGCCACGTAGGTTATTCATTCAAAATAATGCATTAAGTGTTAATAATCTAGATATTTGATAATTAGATTAAGTTAATTGATTAACATGTAAAATCTTATATATCTCTTTATTAAGAGATATATAATTGTATTGTAGTTATTTTAAGCAGTCCTAGTTAATTAGTCACACAATGTTATTTAATTAATTTGTAAATTTTATGTAATTAATGAATTTATCCGTAACCTCTATTAGTTAACCGTGAGATATTTAATTTTTAATTAGTGTTTTTATCTCTTTAAATGATAAAGGCTACTAAAGTTTAGTAGCCTTTACATAGTTAAAAATTTTTAGAGAGTACTCTTATTATTCAATTTATATATCGGTGATCTACAACTCTAGTTTTACTTATTTCCTTTTTATTAAAGTATAATATTTTACTTTTGTTCAATAACAGAACCTTTGACTTTGATTAAAAGATACCAAGTTAATATAATAAGAGTTAAAATATTCACAATTTGTGAGAAAATAGCTTGAGAATATAATGTGATCCCATAATAGTTTAACATATGTGGACCTATATTTGAAATAGCGCTCCCCCAAGCAAAAATTACAAACGCAATTATTAAATGTTTAGCTTTTATTGAAAAGAATATATCTGGTTTTTTTTTGTTAACCATAGCTGGTGCTTGTTTTATTAGGTTGATAACAAAAAAACTTACTACTAATAACAAACCAAGCCAGTTGTTGATGTGACAAAGAATTTGATACATATTTTCTCCTGAAATAAATTTATAATAAAAGTACAGTAGCAAACACTAATTATTATAAAGTTATTTGTCAATATTAGAAATAACTTAAATAACTGTGGTAATTACATGCAGGGTGAAAACTTACAGCAAATTTTATACTTATATAAAATTATATTATAAGTTGATCTATTTATTTTTGCTGAAATTGACTTTTAGTAAATATTAATTAAAAAAGTAGATCTATAATCATTATTAAAAATTTGTTTAACTGTTTTTGTGTTGTTACACTTGTAAATACTAAGGGCTGTCTGAGAATCTAACAGTGATTGAGGTGGCTTTAAGTGAAGGATAATAATTAAAGCAAAATATTATGTTATATAGGTTGCTTTCTTACTACTGCATGAATTCGGCTATGGGGGGGCATTGGTAATTTATGGGGTTGAGCGTTTGATTTCTAAGGAATAAAAATAATATCATCTAATGATGTGACTATAATTATAGTTTAGATATTCGGTAATGTTTTTTGTTGATTAAAAATATTGCTTAATCGTTAAGAGGGGTTTGTTTTTTAGTTATCACCCTCTAATTTTATAAGTGAAAAATAAATAATATTAAATATATTGAAAATTAATATAGTACAAAAAAATATCCTCTTAGGCATAGGAATATTATAATTAAACTCTAAAGATCTTTTTATAATGTTCTATAGCGATTTTATCACCTGTAGCTTTCAACTCTGTATCAGATAATTTAACGGCATTTTTTCCATTAACTTTTGTTACTTTGCAAACTAAGGACATTGCATTGGCTTGGTTGATATTTTCTATTGAGCATCCAGTGAAATCATTGGTTAAATTTGTTCCCCAACCAAACGCCATTTGTACTCTTCCATTAAAATGGTGATAGGTTCTTTCTATAGCTTCTACATCTAGAGAATCAGAGAATATAATTAATTTATTTTTAGGGTCAATACCTTTTGATTTCCACCAGTTAATTAAAAGTTCTCCACCTTCTATTGGCGGCATGCTATCTGGTCGGAAACCTCGCCAATTAGTTATCCAATCTGGTGCATATTTTAAAAAGCTTTTAGTACCATATGTATCGGGTAAAATAACTAATAGATTATCTTGGTAATATTTTTGCCAATCTTTTAAAACTTGATAAGGTGCTTGTAATTTCTCTGTATCATCTGCTAAGGCGGTAATTACCATAGGTAGCTCGTGTGCATTGGTACCAATAGCTTCTAAGTCATTCTGCATTGCTAATAAAATATTACTAGTTCCAGAGAAATGTGAGTGTAAACCTTCTTTTAAAGCCTCTACACACCAGCGCTGCCATAAGAAGGAGTGACGACGACGTGTACCAAAATCAGCAATTTTTAGATTGGGCAACTTTTTTAGTCTTTCAACTTTACTCCACATTTTAGCTTTTGCACGTGCATATGTAACATCTAGCGAAAATTTACCAAAATTTTGCATCATTGAACGTGATTTTAACTCATTTACAATAGCTAAAGCTGGTATTTCCCACATTGTGGTATAACACCATGAACCATGGAAATTTAAAGAATAATTATCTTCATGAGTGATTAATTCATATTCAGGAAGTTGAAAATTTTCTAACCAAGTTAAAAATTCTGGTGAAAAAATTTGTTTTTCTCTATAAAAACTATTACCTCTTAACCAGATCATCTCTTTTTTGGTAAATCTTAGAGTGCGAGCATGATCTAATTGCGCTCTTAGTTCGCTTTCAGGTATGATTTTAGCTAATTTTATATTTTTATCACGATTAATTAGTGAAAAGGTTGTATTGACATTAGGATATAAACCATAAATCATTTGTAGCATTAACAATTTATAAAAATCTGTGTCTAATAAGCTACGAATAATCGGATCCAGCTTCCAGCTATGATTATATACACGACGTGCAATATCAAAAACAGGCACTAATAACCTCCTTAAAACGGATAAATTTACCTGGAATTTTATAAAGGTAAATTACTTATATAATAATTTGTTTATTACAAAAAAAACTGCCAAATTATTGGCAGTTCTTTAACAATTATTGAAATTTATTCTTTATCAGAATTTTTATTTAAGGCGGCTCCTAAGATATCACCTAGAGATGCACCGGAGTCAGCTGATCCATATTGAGCAACAGCTTCTTTTTCTTCAGATATTTCTAGGGCTTTAATAGATAATTGTATTTTACGATTTTTACGATCAAAAACAGTAATTCTAGCATCTATTTTTTGTCCTACGTTAAAACGCTCAGGTCTTTGTTCATCACGGTCACGAGATAAATCTGCTTTGCGAATAAAGGAGTTTAAGTCAAATTCTACTAATTTAACCTCAATACCATTTTCTGTTACGTCAGTAACTTCTGCTGTTACTACAGCACCTTTTTTCAAACTACCGGAAGCAACACCTTCAGCTAATGTATCTTCTGTTAACTGTTTAATACCAAGCGAAATACGCTCTTTTTCAACATCAACATCTAAAACAACAGCTTTAATGATTTTACCTTTAGGATATTCTTCTAGCAAAGTTTCTCCACTGCGATTCCAGTCTAAGTCAGACATATGTATCATTCCATCTACATTGCCTTCTAGTTCAACGAATAAACCAAATTCAGTTTTATTTTTAACTTCGCCTTCAACAATAGATCCAACTTCATGGTTCTTTGCAAATTCTTCCCAAGGATTAGCAATAGTTTGTTTTAAACCTAAAGAAATACGACGTTTTGCAATATCAATTTCTAATACTACTACTTCTACTTCTTGTGATGTAGATAATATTTTTCCAGGGTGGACATTTTTCTTTGTCCAGCTCATTTCAGATACGTGTATTAAGCCTTCGATACTATCTTCTAGTTGTACAAAAGCACCGTAATCTGTGATATTTGCTACAGTTCCAGTAATTCTTTTACCTATAGGATATCTTTCTTCAATACCTTGCCATGGATCTTGTTCAAGTTGCTTCATACCTAATGAGATACGGTGAGTTTCTTGATTGATACGAACTATTTGAACTTGTACAGATTGACCTATAGTTAAAACTTCAGAAGGATGGTTCACACGACGCCAAGCAATGTCGGTAACATGTAATAGACCATCAATGCCCCCTAAATCAATGAATGCACCGTAATCTGTGATATTTTTAACCACACCTGTAACAATTTGGTTTTCTTCTAAATTTTGTACAATTTCATATCTTTGTTCAGCGCGACTCTCTTCTAAGACGGAGCGTCTAGAAACAACTATATTACCTCTACGGCGATCCATTTTTAAAATTTCAAAAGGTTGTAATACATTTAAAAGTACAGATGTATCACGGATCGGACGAATATCTACTTGACTACGAGGAAGGAAAGCGATAGCACCATCAAGGTCAACTGTAAAGCCACCTTTAACTTGGTTAAATATGGTACCTTCAACTCTTTCATGTTTTTTAAATTTCTCTTCAAGTCTAAACCAGCTCTCTTCACGGCGTGCTTTTTCACGTGATAATACGGCTTCTCCGACGGCATTTTCTATGCGTTCGACGTATACATCTACTTCATCGCCTACGGAAATAGGTGCTTCACTAAATTCTTTAAGAGGAACACGACCCTCTACTTTTAGACCGGCATCAATGATAACAAAATCTTTTTCTATAGCGACAACACGACCTTTTACGATAGAGCCTTCATTTAGGTCTTGTTTTTTGAATGATTCTTCAAGAAGAGCAGCAAAGTCTTCATTGGTTGGATTATAGCTGGACATATATACTCCTAAAAGCTATTAATTATAATAGCTTACGTCTTGTTGATTAATCGGCACAAATAGGCGTAAAGACGCATGACCTATCTGCAGTTTATATTTAACCTTGACTTAAGTAAAGGTCAATGATTTTTTTCACTTCTGTAAAGAGTGTATTAATATCTGCTTCCGTTGTATCAAGCAACATAGCATCGTCAGCTTTTTTTAACGGGGCATATTTACGGTTTTTATCACGTTCATCTCTTTCTTGCAATGATTTTAATATCTCAGCGAATGTTATTTTATTATTGCCTGGTTTTAATTCGTTAAATCGGCGTTTGGCTCTTTCATTAATGTCTGCGGTTATAAAAAATTTTAACGGGGCTGTAGGGCATATTATGGTGCCGGTATCTCTGCCGTCTAAGATTATTCCGTTTTCTTGATGCAGTTTAATAAAGTCTTGTTGTTTTTTTAGTAAAATTGCTCTGACTTTAGGAAAGGCGGCTACAATAGAAGATATTTTGCTAATTTCATAAGCTTTTAGTTTGTCTTTATCAAAGTCGTTAAAATCTACATAGATAGCTTGCTTTGCGGCTTCATCTTCATCATTAAAGTTACAGTTATTAATTATCATCTGATATGCGAGCTGACGGTAAATTAATCCAGTATCTAAGTGAGTTAATTCATAGTGACAAGCAATATTTCGTGCTAAAGTCCCTTTACCAGACGCGGCCGGGCCATCTATAGTAATAATTAAGTTTTTATGTTTGAGCTTCATATATATTGGCTCCTATTTTTTGCATAAGAGTTAAAAAATCAGGGAAACTGGTTTTTATTATTCCAGTATTAGTTACTTTTATCGGTGTATTCATGGCAAGACCTAAAATTAAAAAACTCATAGCTATACGGTGATCATTATTACTATCTATCTCATAAAAATTTGGAGTTTTGTTATTAACTTTAGTATCTATACCATAAATTTTAAGCGAATCTTCAGTTGCTTCACACTTTATATTGCAAATATTCAAACCTTGTTCTAATGATTTTATTCTATTAGATTCTTTATATTGTAGCCTTTGAATGCCTAGAAATTGACTGTTACCTTTAGCCATAGATGCTGCTATAGCTAAAATAGGATATTCATCAATTGTATAGGGTAACCAGCTACTGTCGACTGTTATACCGGTTAACTCAGAATTTTCCACATAGATGTCGCCGATTTTTTCTCCATGTTTTATAGCTATATTTTGTAAAGTTATTTTTGCGCCCATTTCTTGTAAAATTTTAATAAATCCGATTCTTGTTTCATTAATTAAAATATTTTTTAATAATAATTTAGCTTTAGGCACAATTATTGCAGCAACAATTAAAAAGGCAGCAGAAGAAATATCACCCGCAATAGTTATATTTTGTGGGGTTAATTTGGTTTGTCCTTGTATTTTTATTTCTCGTTCATTATTTTCATTAAGCTTAATTTCAATATTAGCGCCAAATTCTTTTAGCATTATTTCGGTGTGATCTCGAGTTTTAATAGGTTCGATAACTGTGGTTATTCCAGCTACGTTGAGGGCGGCTAATAATATTGCTGATTTTATTTGTGCTGATGCAGTTGGTAATTTATAGCATATAGGTGCATTAGTAAAAGATCCTTTAATAGTTATAGGTAAATGAGTTTGTTCAATTGGGTAAATTTGTGCTCCCATTTCTTTTAGAGGAATTAATGTTTGTTTTAAAGGGCGTCTTGATAATGAAATATCACCATAAAAACTTGTTGTTATATCATATGAGCTAACTAAACCCATTAGTAAGCGTAAAGATGTACCACTATTACCACAGTCTAGAGATTTGGTGCTTTCTAGTAAACAACCGTTTCCCGTGCCTTTTACATGCCACTTAAAGTTCTCTTTATATATAATAGCTCCAAGATTTTTTAATGCTTTAATAGTGTTTAAAATATCATCAGATTCTAATAGATTTTCAATGATACTTTCGCCGGTAGCTAAAGAGGATAAAATTATAGCGCGATGAGATAGTGATTTGTCTCCTAATAAATGTAAAGAGCCATTTATTGTCGGGGTAAATTTAGAAATTAAAGCAGGCATAGCATTTTCCATATATTTATAGCTTTTATAATGCTAATTAGGGGATAATGCAAAAACAATTTATTTTAAAATATAATTTTACTTGACAGATACAATGGTTATCCTTAATAACACTGTATTTTTTGAAGTTAAATGAGGTATATCGTGTCACGATCAGATTTAGGTACTAAAAGAATTGATCCAGAAACAGGTAAAAAATTTTATGATTTAAATAGAGATCCGGTTGTGTCTCCATACACAGGTATTTCTTATCCTTTGTCTTATTTTGAAGTGATGCCAGAAGTATTAGCTGAGGAAGATGATATAGGTGAAGAACTTGATACAGTCTTGGAAAAAACAGATTTTATCTCCTTAGAAGATACGGAAATAGTTGATAAAGAATTAGATGATATGTCAGACTTAGATGAGGCTACACTACATGATGCTGATACTGCGGATCATGCATTTTTAACAGTAGAAGATGAAGATGATGATATGTCAGATCTAGTAATAACTGACAGTTTGGATGAAGATTTATAATAAATTGTTTATATTTATTATATTATCAGTTTGATAGTTGAAAAAAATATTAAGTTGTTTTAAACGTTAACTATAGGGGCCATAGCTCAGCTGGGAGAGCGCTTGCATGGCATGCAAGAGGTCAGCGGTTCGATCCCGCTTGGCTCCACCATTTTAGTGTATTTCATCTATACTTAATGTAGCTGCAGCTACTCTTAATATTTATTTGTTATTTTATTTAACATTGTTCGCGTAATATACGATATTATATCATTACCTTAGCTAATAGTTATATTTGTTTTTTAGATATTTCATAATTATCATAGGAGCCTTGTGTTATAAGATGATTATTATAATAAGCTTTCCTTTAAACTATTGACTTTTAGTTATGTATATTGCATCATATTTGTGATGTAAGGAGATACAGATGATTATTTATATTTTATTAGGTGTGATTTTTGTTTTAGCAGTATTGTCAATTAAAACAGTCCCGCAAGGGTATCAATATACCGTGGAGCGTTTTGGTAAATATACTCGTACTTTACATCCAGGGTTGCATATTTTAGTGCCATTCATTGATATCATTGGTCGTAAGTTAAATGTCATGGAAAGAGTCTTAGATATACCTTCTCAAGAGGTTATCTCAAAAGATAATGCTAATGTGACTATTGATGGCGTTTGTTTTATTCAAATTATAGATCCAGTAAGAGCAGCTTATGAAGTAAGTAACTTAGAGTTATCAGTGATTAATCTTACTATGACTAATATTCGTACTGTGTTAGGCTCAATGGAATTAGATGAAATGTTATCACAACGTGATTCTATTAATAATAGATTATTACACGTAGTAGATGCTGCTACTAGCCCTTGGGGGGTTAAAATTACACGTATAGAAATTAAAGATGTACGACCTCCAGAAGAGCTAATAAATGCTATGAATGCACAAATGAAAGCTGAACGTACTAAACGCGCTGATATCTTAGAAGCTGAAGGAGTAAGGCAAGCTGCAATATTACGTGCTGAAGGTGAAAAACAGTCGCAAATATTAAAAGCTGAAGGTGAAAGAGAGTCTGCTTTCTTACAAGCTGAAGCAAGAGAAAGAGAAGCCGCAGCAGAAGCTAAGGCTGTAGATATGGTTTCTTCCTCCATAAGTGCTGGTGATACTCAAGCAATTAATTATTTTATCGCGCAAAAATATACCGAGGCGCTGATGAATATAGGTGCAGCGAAAAATAGTAAAATTATTATGATGCCATTGGAAGCTAGTTCTTTAATTGGCTCTATAGGTGGAATAACCGAATTATTAAATAAAAATACTTCTCCTTTTACTGGAAATGATTCTGATAATGCTAGTAAATCAGGATTAGCTGTACCTAATAGTAGGTCTAATAGATAATAACAATTATTCTAAGGTCAAAAAATGATAGGTTTTACAGGGATTTACTTTTGGATTTTATTAGGTCTTATCTTTGGGGCTTTAGAATTGCTAGGAGCAGCTGGTTATGCGACAGTGGTGGCTGTTAGTGCTTTCGTTATGGCTGGTATAATATCTTTATTCCCTAATTTAACAGCTACAACAATTTTCTTTATATTTTTGATATTGGTAATTTCCTTTGTAATAATTTTCTATATTTGGTCAAATAATAGAGCTGCTAGAAGAATAAAATTATTTAATCAAAAAGATAAAGAGCTTATTGGAGTTAGAGGAATAGTTTCTGCTGATAGTCAATCAGGTTATAGTCGTATGCAGCTAGCTGATACAAGTTGGCGTATATATAGTAAAAACTGTCTTCAAAAAGGTGATAAGGTAATTGTTATCGCTATAGATGGAGCAACTTTAATAGTGAAGAATGACAATGAAGATTCGGTTTGTTAAATATTGTTTTATATTATTTTCTACATTATTGTTAGTGTCTTGTGCGCCAGTATTCAATGCGAAAATATCCAGTTATTCTAGCGTTGCTGAATTTAAAGCTAGCGATAAATTTTATATTATGCCGGTTAGTTCAGTACTGGGCGTAGCAAATGATATTGTATTGCAACACCAAGATAATATCATTAAGCAGGCCTTTTATGATGCAGGTTATATAGTGGTAAATAATGCAAAAAATGCTGATTATATAGTAAAGTTTAAGTATCACATAGATGCTGGTACCAAATATAGTTATAAAAAGCCTTTATATGTCAATGAAAGAGTAAGCCTTTCTGGATCTACTAAAGAGAATGAACAATATCTTGGTAAGAATGAGTTAAAAGTGCGTAAGGACACACATAATGAGCTTAATAAGCAAATATTTGTAGGTTATGAAACTCATTATTATATGTTATACGAACGTAGTTTAGTTTTATCTATTTTGAAAGCTAATGGTAATAAGCAAGAAATTTATCGTGGTGTAGCTGTAAATGTAGATAAGAGTAATAATCTGGGTGAGGTTTATAAATGTTTAATAAATTCAATATTAAAAGAGTTCCCAGGTGAAAGTGGTAAATATAGAACAATCAAATTATTGCAATCTGAATGTTAAATTTAGCTTTAATAATTAAATCTATTGACAAAATAATTAAAATTTCGTAGAAATTGCGGATAAATATAAATTATATATGTTAATCGACTGAAAAAAAGATGTCTTCATTAGTGAAAGACAGTGTTAGAACGGAGAAAAAAATGTTCGCAGTCATCAAAACTGGTGGTAAGCAATATAAAGTTGCTGTAAATGATGTGTTACGTGTTGAAAAATTACATGTAGAATCAGGTAATGAGGTTACATTTTCTGAGGTCCTTGCTATAGGTTCTGGAGAAAATATTAATATAGGAGCTCCTTTTGTTAGTGGAGCAAAAGTTATTGCTGAATTAGTAGAGCAAACACGGGCTAAAAAAGTTATTGCTTTCAAAAAGCGTCGCCGTCAAAATTCTAAACGTACCCGTGGGCATCGTCAGCATCTTACTGTTGTACGTATCCGTGAGTTAGTTGTAGGTTAATATATAGAGCATAAATAGATATCTTATTATTAGGATTCTAATATATTAGGTTAATATCTGATTTGCTATAATTGAAGGATTTAAAAAATGGCACATAAAAAAGCTGGTGGTTCGTCTCGTAACGGTCGTGATTCAGAGTCTAAACGTCTTGGGGTTAAGAAGTTTGGTGGAGAAATGGTGCGGGCAGGTAATATTATTGTTCGTCAACGTGGTACTAAATGGCACCCAGGCACTAACGTAGGTATGGGCAAAGATCATACTTTATTTGCTTTAGTTGAAGGTAAGGTAGCTTTTTCTGTTAAAGCTAACGGTCGTAGTTTTATCTCAATAGAGGCATAAATTATAATATATTATGATTTTAAAGAGGGCGATGCCCTCTTTTTTATTATTTTGGATTTTAGTAAATAATAATTTGTTTTATGTAATATATTTTATACTAAGTAAGAATTAGTTTTTAATTAAGTTTATTTGTCTAATAGCTTCACCTGTTACCATCGCTACGGCCATAGCTAAATTTAGGGATCTAGCATCTTTTTTCATAGGAATCGTTAAACTAGCATAAGTATTATTATGTACATATTCTGGTACACCAGCTGATTCTCGTCCAAATAAAATTAAATCTTCTTCATTAAAATTAAAGTCACTATAGGGTGTTTCTGATTTGGTAGTTAGTAAAATTAATCTTTTATTAGTTTCTTCTTTCCAGTGTAAAAAATGTTGCCAACTTTTATGTTTAACTAAATGAGCATTAGCAATATAATCCATCCCCGCTCTTTTAAAAGATTTATCTGAAATATCAAAACCGGCAGGTTCAATAATATGTAACTGTAAATCTAAACATGATACCATACGTAGAATTGTACCACTGTTTCCAGGGATGTCTGGTTGAAAGAGAACAATATGTAATGACATAATAAAGTGTCCTTGAAAATAAAATTTATTTTTGTAATAATAATTATATTAATATTTTAACATAATTTGGTAAATATGGTTGATAAAAAAAAACGTGACTTTTTACAGTTGGCGACAGGGGTTGCTGGCGCAGTTGGTGTTACAGCTATCGCAATAGCTTTTACTAAACAATTTCAACCAAATAGTCTTTTAGAAAATAATAAAACTATAGATATAAATGTTTCAGAAATTCACCCGGGCATGTCGTTAACAACTAGATGGGCGGGTAAGCCTATTTTTATTAGAAATAGATTACCTGAAGAAGTAATTGAAGCTAAAAAGGTGGATATTTCAATATTAAAGGATAAATTTGCTCGAAATGCAAATTTACCAGTAACTAGTTTGGCAATAGATATTAATAGGAGTGCAGGAGAGGGTAAAGAAAATTGGCTGGTATTAATTGCTATCTGTACTCATTTAGGCTGTTTACCAATAGGTGAAACAGGAGAATATGGCGGCTGGTTATGTCCTTGTCATAATTCTCAATTTGATAGTGTAGGAAGAGTGCGAGCAGGTCCAGCGTCAGAAAATTTACATATTCCGCCTTATAAATTTATTGGTGATGATATTATTAGAATTGGATAAAATTTTATGTATAAGCCAAAAAGAAAATTTACTATCTGGTTGGATAATAGATTACCAATAATAAGATTTTTTCATAAGCATTTATTTTCTTTTAAAGTACCAAAAGATTTAAATTATTTTTATAGCTTCGGCGGTATTTTAATAATTATGTTGCTCTCGCAGTTGTTAACCGGTCTGGTAATGGCTATTCATTATATAGCATATGTAAATGAAGCTTTTGCTTCTATAGAAATATTTTCTAGATCAGGATCTTTAGGCTGGTTATTTCATCCTTGGCATACTATTGGTTCTAGTTTTTTCTTTATCGCTGTTTATATTCACATAGCTCGTAGCTTATATTATAAAAGCTACCAAGGTGGTAAAGGATTAAATTGGGGCTTGGGGGTATTTTGCTATTTATTAATGCTTATAATAGCATTTTTAGGATATACATTGTCATGGGGGCAAATGTCTTGGATGGCTGTTACTGTGGTGAGCAATTTTTTTACGGCTGTACCTATCATCGGCGAAAATCTTAAAGTATGGTTTTTGGGTGGTTACGAAATAAGTCAATATAGCTTAAATCGTTTTTATACCTTTCATTATTTTTTAACATTCGTTCTTATATTGATAATTTTATTACATATTATTGCGGTACATACTACTGGACAAACTGGATCTAAAGATAATTTATCATTTCATAAAGCTCCACCGGTAGAATTGGTAAATTTTTATCCTTATTATTGGATAAAAGATTTATTTGCTATATGTATATTTCTGTTGTTTTTTTGTTGGTTTTTATTTTATATACCAGATTATATGGGGGGTGGATCTAATTTTATGCCAGTTAATCCTCTGATACCTCCTAAAGATATAATAGTAGAATGGCATATTTTGCCTTTCTATGCTATGTTAAAAGCAGTTCCATTTAATATAGGTTCTATTGCTGCGAATAAATTGGGCGTATATATATTGGTGGCGGCATTAGTTATTTTATTTTTTGTTCCTGTGTTAGATAAACAACAGGGAGGTGCTACTAGAAATATTTTATTATCTCAAAAAATATTTTTTTGGTTATTTATCATTAATTTTATTAGTATGGGGTATTTAGGAACGCAAAAATTAGCTTTTGAAGGAGAGTTAATATTAAAATTAATGACAATATATTACTTTAGTTATTTTTTAATAATATTACCTTTATTTTCTTATCTTCGTAAAAGAAATTTAAAAAATGCTTATAAAAAATCTTAAAATTATTTTTATAGCTTCTCTATTAATTTTACCAATCAATGGATATGGTTATGATTGGTCTTTTGCTAAACCTTGGGGAGTGTATGATATAAAACAACTGCAGAGAGGTTTTAAAATATATAGAGAAGTTTGTGCTTCTTGTCATTCCTTACGTTATGTGTCTACCAGTGATTTAGCCGCGTTAGGTTATGATAAAAAAACAATTTTAAATTGGGCAGAAGAAACTAGAGTTATAGATGAAAAAAATACATATTACCCTATCAATATGAATTTAGACAATTTTCCCTATTTTTTATCTAATTATCCAGGAGAAATAGTTGACTTATCTTTGATAGCTAAAGCTAGAGAAAATATTAAAAAAAAGTCATTAATATCTAATAATCAAAATAGTGCAGATTATATTGTAGATTTTTTATTAGGATATAGAGATCCACCTAAGGATATAAAAAATAATAAATTTGGTTATTATAATATAGCATTCAGTGGGTCTAATTTTACTGCTATGCCTGATATTTTAGTAGATGATCTTGTTAATTATGAAGATAATGTTGCACAAACAAAAGAGCAATATGCTAAAGATATCGCGGCTTTTTTAGTTTGGGCATCAGATCCACATATGGAAAAAAGAAAAATTCTAGGTTTTTGGGTGATAGTTTTTTTAGTTATCCTGTCTATAATATTATATATTAGAAAAATTATTATTTGGAAAAATGTAACTAAATCAGATAAGTAAAATTAATAAATATTATATTTATTAATTTTACTTTAGGCACTAATAGCGTTGATATTGCTATTAATGTAGGTAATATAAGTAAATAAAACTATAATATTTTATAGATTGCGATTTTTTATGTTTACCATTAACCATAGGTGACGAAAAGATAAGTTTGGTTTGCAGTTATAGTTTTTAGTTATTCTAGTTATAATATATAATAAAATTATGACTGAGATATAGTCAAATTGGATAAAAGAAAATGATCAATATCACCTCAGAAGAAAAAAATATTTTGACAAATAAAATAGTAAATATTTATGATTATCCTATAAAAGGCGTTGTTTTTAGAGATATAACTCCTTTATTAGCTAATGCTCAAGCTTATAATTTGATAATAGAAAAAATCGCTAAAACATATAAAAATATTGATATTGATTATATAGTAGCTATAGAAGCAAGAGGATTTATTTTAGGAGGGGCTTTAGCCTATAAGTTAAATACTGGATTTATACCGTTACGTAAAAGAAATAAGTTACCTCGAGAGGTTTTATCAATTAATTATGGTTTAGAATATGGTGAAAATATTCTAGAGATACATAAAGATGATTTACCCAATAATGCAAGAATATTATTGATAGATGATGTTTTAGCAACGGGAGGTTCAGCTCTGGCAGCAATTAATTTATTGCAACAGCTACAAGTTAAAATTATCTCTAGTTGTTTTTTAATTGATTTAAAATATTTAGGTGGTAAAAAAAGATTGCAACAAATTGGCATTGATGTAAAATCTGTTTTAGAATTTAATTAATCAATATTTATGGTCACAAGGATGGTTATGTTTTTTGGCGTTATTATTGTCATACCTATTGTGATTATATTTTTTTTAGTAAATTTAAATAAAAAATTATCTAATATATTATGGTTATTACCTATACCATTAATTTCCTGGTGGCTTTATTATCTTTTAGGTAGTCCGCAACAGCCAGATAAGCCTTGGCAAGCAAAGGTTGAGTTAATAGATATTCAAGGCAAAAATTTACAAGAGATAGTGAATTTTTTAGAGGTTATAGCTATAAAAAAACCTGAAGAAACTAAGATATATGATATTTTAGCAGCTTTATATTTAGAATTAGAACAACCTTTAAATGCGGCAGAAAACTTTAGAACTTCTATATTTTTGAATGGTGCTAATAATAAAAGGTTAGTCGGTTTAGCGGAATCTTTATTAATTGCTAATGATTATCAAGTAAATGAAGAGATATATAAAATTTCTTTAGAGGCGCTCAGCTATAATGATAAAGATATTATTTCATATTCACATATATTACAATTTTTATTATCAAAAAATAATATACCTGAGGCTATAAAAACTTTAGAAGAATTATTAACTAAAATAGATAATAACACTATAGAATATAAAAATTTTACTAAGTTATATAATTTGCTTAAGCAAAATCCTTTAAATGGATTAGAGAAAAATAATGAATAATGAAAATATAGCAAAAAATATTAAAGCTAAATTAAAACAAAGACGAAAAATTAGAATTATATTAATTTTATTATTCACAATTCTTGTTGCTATTTTTGTTGGTTCTATAGTTTACGGTTTACGTTCTACTATTAATTTTTTTAGAACTCCTTCTCAAATCACGGATAATGATTTAGTTAATCAACATTATTTAAGGTTAGGAGGCTATGTTGTAAAAGGTAGTATTGTTAAAAATACACAAAATATTTTTTTTACTGTTACGGATGGTACCGCAGAGATTAGAGTTAGTTATGCTGGCGTTATACCAAATTTATTTGCAGAGGGGGAAGAAATTCTTGCTGAAGGTAGATTAGTAGCTATAGATTTATTTATAGCTGATCGTATCTTAGCTAAACATGATGAAAAATATAAATCTTCTATTATTCCACCTAAATTAACTCCTGATAAGGTAAAAAAAGATGATCATTGAATTAGGACATTTTTTATTAATTTTATCGTTTTCTTTAAGTATAATTTTGGCTATTTTTCCTATTATTGGAGTTTATTGGCAAAAAGAAGAGTTTATTAAGTTAGCTTTTCCTTTAATTGGTTTAATTTCTGTTGCTTTATTTTTTTCTTTATTAACGTTACATTATAGTTATCTAGTTTCAGATTTTTCTGTAAAAAATATTTTTGAAAATTCTAGCGTAACTCAACCTTTATTATTTAAGGTTATCGGGGTTTGGAGCAATCATGAAGGCTCGATGTTTTTATGGGTGGTGTTGCTAGCCTTATATAGTCTTGCTACATCAATATTTACAAAGTCTATGGATAGAAAGTTTAAGGCTTTATTTTTGGCCTTCCAGGGCTGGTTATTAGTAGCATTTTTAGCTTTTTTAATTTTTACCTCTAATCCTTTCATTCGTTTAGAAGAGTTACCATTAGAAGGAATGGGACTCAATCCATTATTGCAAGATATAGGCTTATTGTTACATCCTCCTTTATTATATTTGGGCTATGTAGGATTATCTGTCTGTTTTTCTTTTGCTATTATTGCATTATTGCGTCAAGAAATAGATAAAAATTGGGCAGTGCAATTACGACCGTGGATTATATTATCGTGGATCTTTTTAACTTCTGGTATTGGTTTAGGTAGTTATTGGGCTTATTATGAATTAGGCTGGGGTGGATTTTGGTATTGGGATCCGGTAGAAAATGCATCAATCATGCCTTGGTTAACTGCTACAGCTTTAATTCACTCTATTTTAGTTATGGTACAAAGAGGCATTTTAAAAATATGGACTATATTTTTAGCTATAGTTAGTTTTTCATTTGCTTTGTTAGGAGCTTTCTTAGTTCGTTCGGGGGTGTTAATCTCTGTTCATAACTTTACTGTAGATCCTGTGCGAGGTTTATTTATTTTATTGATCTTTTCGGTTTTCGTTGGTGGAGCTTTTATATTATTTGCTCTTAGAGCTAATGGATTAAAGAAAGGCGGTTTATTTGCACCTATATCAAAAGAAACAACGATAGTTTTAAATAATTTTTTATTATTATTTATAGTATTGTCTATCTTTATAGGGACATTTTATCCGTTAATAATAGAAGCTTTAACAGGGGAGCAGATATTTGTAGGCCCTCCATTTTTTAATATGATTTTAAGTATATTTGCTTTTCCGTTATTTTTACTATTACCTTTTTCTTTATATTTGTCATGGAAGAAAGGTAAAATATTAAAAGTGATTAAAGCGTTAACCTTTATAGGTATTTTGACAATAATTATCATTGTTTGGATATTATATAAATATCAATTAAAATTAATATCTGTGGCTTTTTTTATTGGTTTAGCTATTTGGATTATAGCTGGTAGTTTATCTTACTTTATTAGTAGATCAGCAATTTTAAAGGATAAGCATAGATCTATATTCAGGAAAGTAACAAAAATACCATTATCAATTTATGGTTTTACTATGGTGCACATGGGGCTAGGAGTAACTTTGTTAGGTATTATTGTTTCAACTAATTTCGGAAATATTGCTAGTTATGAAATAAAAATAGGACAAGAAATTACTTTTATGGGGCGAATCTTATTATTAAAAAATATTGAGATAAAAAATCTTTCTAATTATAGTGCAGAGTTAGCAACTTTTTCGTTGAAAAAAGATAATAATACTGAAAGTCTAAACATAGAAAGAAGATATTTCCGCTTAAAGCAAATGTATTTAGTTAAGACAGCGCAATATAGAGATGGTTTAACACATTTTTATTTAGTATTAGAAGGTAGAGATAAAGATAAATTAAGAATAACATTATATTATAAACCGTTGGTGTTAGCTATATGGCTAGGAGCTATATTTATGATTTTAGGAGGATTTTTAGTTTTAATCGATAAAAGATGGAGAATTAAAGTTGAGCAAGATAAAATATAATTATCTGATATTTTTATTAATAATAACTCCAGCTGTTGCTCAGATAGATTATAACATAGCTAATGAAATATTATCACAATTACGTTGTCTAGTTTGTGATGGTCAATCTGTTGTAGATTCTAATTCTCTATTTGCTTTAGATATTAAAAATATAGTCTATGAAAAATTAGCAGCAGGAGAAAATCAGCAACAGATAATTGATTATCTAGTAGAAATCTATGGAGAGAATATTTTAATCCAGACTCCGATGAATAGTTACATGATATTCTTATGGATAGTTTTATTTTCTAGCTTTGTGCTGATATTCATTACCTTAATTTTATATTATAAATATAAATATATTAAAAAATAATTAGATAATAATTAATTGTTAAGCACATAAAAGTTTTACATTATTTGTTAAATTTTCATTCTTTTGGTTCGGTATAGTTATGGAGATAATTGTTCCAGTTCCTTCTTTTGAAGAAATTTTTAGTTTGCCGCCGTGCAATTCTACTAGTGATTTAGATATTGCTAATCCTAATCCTGAACCTGTGTGACTTTTGGTAAATTGATTTTCTACTTGCTCAAAAGGTTGCCCTAATTTTTTTAGTGAACTTTTTGGAATCCCTACACCATTATCAAAGATTGATATAGTTATAGCTGTTGCAGTTTTACGGCTTCTTACAATTATTTTTCCACCGTTATTAGTGAATTTAACTGCATTAGAAAGAAGATTAATAAAAATTTGTTTGATAGCACGTTTATCAGCAAAAATAGTTAAATTTTGTGCGATTTTATTAATAAGGTTAATTTGTTTTTCTTCTGCTGGAAGTGAAACTATTTTAACTGTTTCATTGATGATAGGAGACAGGTCAACAAATTCTTGTTCTATATTAAATCTACCAGCCTCTATTTTTGACATATCTAATACATCATTAATAACATTTAATAAATAAGTACCGGAAGTATATATATCATTGATATATTCTTTATATCTTTCTGACCCTAAAGGGCCAAATGTTCCAGTGTTCATAATTTCTGAAAAACCAATTATCGCATTTAAGGGTGTTCTTAATTCATGCGAAATATTAGCTAAAAATTCTGATTTTGCTTTATTGGCTTCTTCAGCTTTTTGTTTTTCTATTGCATATTTTTGTGCTAACTCTGTTACTTCTTTCACTCTTGCCTTTTCTGCTTTTCTAGAAAGACTTAGTTCTTGAATAGTAGATAACAAGCGTTTTTCTTTTTCTTTCATCTGTTGTTGATGTTGTTTTAGTAAAGTAATGTCTGTACCAATACTAACTAAACCGCCATCTTGGGTTCTTTTTTCATTTATTTGTAACCAACGTCCATCAGGTAAACGTTTTTCAAAATTATTTTCATCGTTAGAGATAATATTAGGATAAGATTTTTCATTGATTGATGAATTAGAAAATAACTTAACGTCTTGACGTTTTATTTTACCTAATAACTTATGTCTAGGTAAATTAGCATATTCATTAAATTTGCTGTTAGACATAATTAGGTTATCATTATTGTCCCACAATACGAAAGATTCTGAGATAGTTTCTATTGCTTCTTTGATACGTAAATCTGCTTGTGTTGTTTTTTGTACAAAGCGATGCTGTTCACTAACATCGAAAGCTATTCCTACTAAATGTACATTATTAGTCTGTGAAATTTCTGCGCGAAATCTTAACCAAACATTTGTACCTTTGGCATGTCGCATAGGCAATATAACATCTATTTGTTGTATTTGTTTACTGAGTGCTTCTTCAGCGATCTTATAAAGATCTATCTCTTTATTATTTATAATGTTAGATATATCTCTTAAAGATAGCAATGTATCATATGGTTTATATCCTAGCATCTCATACATAGAAGGAGACCAATATATAAGCCCTCGTGATAAATCCCAATCCCATAGACCACAACGTCCACAAACTAAAGCTAAATCTATTCTAGATTGCATATTAAGATTATTTTTTTTTGCTTTTTTAGCTTTTTTAGTTTGTCGATAACAGATTATTAATAAAGTGGAAATTATTAAAAAGATAGAGCCATATTTGATAATAATAGTTTTAAATTGCTTATCATATAAATTAGCTCTTTTCTCATCAAAAGAGCCTAATAATATTATTTGTTGATCATTCAATGGAGATATAACTGCTTTTGCAGCTAATGAACCTTGATAGGATATTAATTTAGTTGATCCGATAGTTGTGAGTGACTGTTGTTTTTGTGCAAAAAACTGTGGTAAAATAGCTTGATCTAATTCATTGAAATGATAGCTAACTTTTGCAGATTGATAGTCTTTGCTAAGAATTGCGATGAAAATATCATCTGTTAGAGCTTTATTTTTAGCAAAATTTGTTATTGTTGCTACTAAATTAATTCCTTTTTTGCTAACCAACTCTTTTAATTCATTGGTATTTAATAGTAATTGATAATTTAGATTGTCTTTATTTTGCTGTTGTTTTAGCTGATATAAGTCTGCACTTGCTATATAAGTTATAAATATTATTATAGCGCTAGTTATTAGAATACTGAAAAATTTATTGAATATGCTTAAAAATGACAAATTAGATGATTTTGATGATGAAATTTTTTGTTCAACAACTTGAGTTGTTGTTTCCTTTATTTCATTATCCTTTTTTTGCCACCCTGTCATTAAGAGATTACTTTCATTAGTGATTGATTTCTATGAAATTTTTTCATTATTAATAATGAATCAAAAGTTGACACTTATGTCTAGTGTTTTTTTATATAGCACACAAAATTAAAATTTTATTTTTTGTTTGACTTCTAATAAATCATGCCATGCGTATTTTTTTTGACTGGGCATTTTTAATAGGTCTGAAGGGCTAAAGCTAGGCATAAGTAAGCATGTTTGTCCGTTTGTAGTTTGATATTCTTGCCATTTTCCTCTTATAGTTAAAAATACATTATTTTTTAATAATATTTGCGTTGCTAATCCTCCCATTGCTAAAATAACTTTTGGAGCTACTAATTCTATCTGTTTTTCTATCCACGGGCGACATTTTTCAATTTCTATTGTGGTAGGGGCTCTATTACCTGGTGGACGCCAAGGAATAATATGGGTCAGATAAATAGTTTCTCTGGTTTCATTAATAGATAATAACATTTTATCTAGCAATTGTCCGGCTATTCCTGCAAATATTGTACCGTTTTTATCTTCTTCTCTATCTGGTGGTGGGCCAATTACCATTAATTTAGCATTTATTATACCTGTACCAAAACAGTCATTTTGCGCTGTTCTTTTTAAAGAAAAATTAGTAAGATTAGCCATAAATTTATTAAGGTCAGCTAAATTATTAATATTATCAGTAGCGCAAACAGGTTTAACTTCTTTTTTTAGAATGGGTTGTGTTAAAATAGCAGGAGTTTCTAAAATAGAATAGTCAAGACCTGCGTCTTGATAAAAGGTTAAAATGTCTTTAATAAGAAAAGATGACATGAAAGTATTTTCTAATTATATTATAGCTGTTCCTTTATAACATAATTTTATAATTTTTGTTTAATTTTATCAATGCTAGGATAATATAAAATGATTGATAACAATGAGATTACTAAATTACCTGATCGTGAAACTATGAGTTTTGATGTAGTGATAGTGGGTGCTGGGCCAGCTGGTTTAAGTGCAGCTATAAGATTGAAGCAATTAGATTCTAATGTATCAGTGGTTGTGATTGAAAAAGGAGCAGAAGTATCTAGTCATATTATTTCTGGTGCTATTATGGATGTATCAGCGATATCAGAATTAATTGATAATTGGAAAAGTGATCCAGAAAGTCCCTTTCATACGGTAGTTACGGATGATAATCATATATTTTTAACTGCTAATAGAGCTGTAAAAATTCCTAAATGGCTTTATCCTAAAATATTTAAAAATAAAAATGGTTATATTATTTCATTAGGGCATTGCTGCCAATGGTTAGCAAAAATAGCAGAAAATTTAGGGGTGGAGATTTATCCTGGTTTTGCAGGCGCTGAATTGCTTTATGAAAATGATAAAGTAATAGGTGTGGCTACAGGTGATATGGGGCTAGATAAAGAAGGGCGATTTAACTCTAATTCTATCCGCGGCATGGCATTATTAGCAAAATATACTTTATTAGCTGAGGGTGCTAAAGGTTCTTTAACTAAACAAGTGATAAAAAAATTTGATTTAGATAAAAATGCACAAGTAGCTAAATATGCGTTAGCTTTTAAAGAAATTTGGAAAATAGATCAAAAATTTCATAATAAAGGTGAGGTTAATCATTATCTAGGTTGGCCTTTGAATGATAAAGCTGGAGGCGGATTTATTTATCATGCTAAAGATAATTTATTGTATGTGGGTTATGTAGTACATTTGGATTATAAGAATCCATATTTATCTCCTTTTAATGAGTTTCAAAAGTTTAAAACACACCCTAAAATAGTTAATATCTTACAAAATGCTAGTAGGGTTGCTTATGGAGCTCGTGTAGTTAATGAAGGTGGTTGGCAGTCGGTACCTAAAGTAACTTTTGCTGGTGGAGCTATTTTAGGTTGCAGTGCAGGTTTTATGAATAATTTGCGCTTAAAGGGCTCTCATAATGCTATTAGATCAGGTAAATTAGTAGCTGAAACTATAATAGAAGCTTTTAAGGAAAATAGAGAAAATGATGATCTAGTTAAATATAATGAGGGTTGGAAATTATCAGCTATTGGTAAAGAACTTTATCTAGTTCGTAATTTTAAACCATTGTTAGAAAAATTAGGAATAAAAACAGCGCTAATGCTAACAACCTTAGATATTTTTACGCAAAAATATTTAAAATTTTCATTTTTTGGAACTTTAAAACATAATAATAGTGATGCTAAGTCATTAGTAAAAGCTAATCAGGCAGAGATTATTAATTATACTAAAGCAGATGGTAAAATTACTTTTGATAGATTATCTTCAATTGCTTTAACTAATGTAAATTATTCTCCGCAACCAAATCATCTTAAAGTAAAAAATTATCAAATACAAAAATCTATTGAATATGGTGAATTTGCTGGACCTTCCACAAGATATTGTCCTGCTGCGGTATATGACTGGGTTAAACAAGATGATGAAATTAGCTATATTATTAATAGTGATAATTGTATACAATGTAAGACATGTGATATAAAAGATCCAACTAATAATATAGATTGGCAAGTTCCATATGGTGGTGATGGACCTTTGTATAAACAGATGTAAAATGTATATTAAAATTATTTTATTGCTGTTAACAGGGCTAATACCAATTAAAGCTACAGCTAATAATTTTAATAACGATAAAATTTTAATAGATTGCTTACTGGATTATCAAAAAAACAGAAAAAATATTAAAAATAATACAACCCTAGGTTGGTTAGATTTTGCTAAATCAATTTGTAAATTAAGGCATGATGGTATAAAAATAGATGATTTACCTGATAATATAATATTGCCTAAAGCTATTTCTCCAGAATTTAGTCATCTTCCTAAATCTATTGCTAGAACAAAAACCTGCAGTAAATTTTATCAACAAAATTTAAAACAGAATAATTTAGGTCAAATAAAATGGAATATGCATAATGGAGTAAGGGGATATCGCAGTATATGTTTACAAAGTTTAAAAGCTTATGAAAAGTTAGTTGATGTCAATTGAGGGGTAGACGAATGACTTTGTATAAGAAAATGAATAAAAAAAATAGGCACATAGTGCCTATTTTAAAATATATTTTATTAACTATTAAAATTTATAGCCAAAGGAAACAGAATATTTTAGATTATTCTGACCAACGTTATAAACTTTAAGATTATGATTTTGTTTTTTTCCGTCTTCATATGCTGCAATTGTACTATCGCCATTGCGTAAATATGCAACACCACCACTTAAGCTAAAGCCTTTGTGGAATTTATATTCAGCACTTACAGCTACTAACATATCTTTCCCTGCGTCCATACCAGCAAATAAATCAGCGGAGAATTTCTCAGAGAATTTATAACTGGCACCTACAGCACCATATATAGCACCATTCCAGTCGCCATAAGGTTCAACGCTTGTACGAGCTATAAATCCATTTTCGAAATCAACATTTATAGCTTTCCCTTTTTTATCTACATGATGGTAAACTTCGCCACCATTTTTATAGCCACCTTGTACCCAAGTCGTTAAACCATTGCTAAATTCAGTCGCTACTTTTGCTCTTAAAGTTGCACGGTACATATTTGGGTTAAAGGAAGTTACAGCAGCTACAGTTACTTTAGAAAGAGCAGAAGACTTAGAAAGTTCAAACGGCATTTCTGCGCCTACTACCAATATAGGTAATTTCCCTATAAAAGGATCTAATGTATCTTTCCCTGTGAAGCCTTTAACAGTATGGGTGTTTTTAGCGATTTTATATTTATCTTTATTATCTTTTGAATCTAAATCAATTACTGGTTTGGTTTGTCTTTCTAAAGAAACAACCGCTTTAAATCCATTATTTAAAGTAACCATATATTCTAAATGGCTAGTTTTAATACCATAATCATAGTTAGGGGAGTGAGCTGTTGTAGCATAAGGAATTAAGCTTGAGTAAGCAGAGCCAAAATAGCCAAAGGAGAATTTACCTACATTGGTATCAAAAGATACTTTTCCTTCTTTCAGAGCTATTTCTTTAGCTTTCATATTATCCCAAGAGCTACCAAGAGCTAATGTTCCTGTAACAGTACCCCAAGCTAGAGCAGAAGAACTTTCAAGCTTAATATTAGCATCGCCAGGTAATTCAGGCTTAAAATCAGCTTCGTTTAGCTTGCCTAGGTCACCACTAAATTTGTGATTGATTTTAGCGTTACCTGATAACTTTAAGCATGTTTTACTATCTGCATTATATACAGACAAAGATTTTTCTGTACATTTTTTTGCATCTAGTGCAGTAGCAGTTTTTATTGCCCATGGATTTTGTGTATTTTTATTATCCTCAGCTGCTGCTAGTGCCGGATTAGACATCAAACATATAGTAGCCACGGATAAAGTTAGAACTTTTTTTAACATAATAGCCTCTTACAGTTCATGCATTATCTATGCATAAGAGGTTACTACAGTAGTTGGTGCTAATGAAAGGTTTAATTATCTTTTTAGGTAATAAAATTGTGGATAATCATTATATATTGGTTTAAAATAAATATTTAATTTGCGCTAAAACCCCTAAAGAATGGGTGTCTTTGCCATATACTTCGATTATTCCATATTTTTCTTTATTAACCGTGGTTTCATCTCCCCAAGAGATATAATTTAATTCTGATAATAGAATTACATTATTAGATAATTTATAGGTAGCATTGACACCAGCTATTATTGTATTAATGCTATCTGCCCCAACCTGAGCATATAGTACTAATTTAGGAGTAGCTTGGTAAGACATCCCTAAATAACCATAAAAATGACCACCCCAGGCGCCATAAGCATCATATTTTAGCCTTTTTAAATATAAAGAGCCTTCTGGAATATCTTTTTTATCACTAGGATTAAAAGCTTCTCCATTTTCATTTACGAAAATATAAGAATCTTTACGGCTTTTAAAGCCACCTTGCACCCAAAATCCTATTAGTGGAGTTGCTTGCCAGTCAGCTCTTATGCGAGTAGCAAAGTCAAATGATTGGGGGGTAAAGGCTGTTACATTACTAAAACTAAACGGTTCATAGTTAGCTTTAGCAGCAATTACGACCGAGGGTAATTTATTTTTATTAGACCAATCTATATCGCTGATAGCTAAATTATTATAATCAAAAGCATTGATAGCATAATAAGGGGAGGTTAATGGAGAGATAGCAGTATTATTAGGAAGTTCAACTGAAATGGCCAACGATAGATCATTAGTATAATTAGTAGTATAACGAATTGCAGGTGTTGTACCTGCTAAGGCAAATGTTACATCATTGTTAAAAGTACCTCCGTAAGAAATCCAAGAATAAAATAAAGAATCAATATAACCTAACGTTATTTTATCTTGGTCATTAGGTAGATAAGAGATCGAAGCATAACGTAATCTAACTGGAGCAAACATTAAGTTATTTGCCCAGTCACTTCTAAATAATACATCACTAGTGAAGATACCAGAGTCAGTTTTGGAATGAGACTGTATCTGTAGATCGACTCTTCCGCTCGCGTAAAAGTCAGGATCTGGTAAGAATAAATAAGTTCTAGCAAGAGGCCCGGTTAGAGGGTATCCATAATTCCCCATACCAAATATAGATCCAGATATTTCTAAACAGTTATTATTATTAGCAAAAATATATGAGGATCTTACACCTGGTGTACAGGCCGGTGGACGAGGATCGTTGCGTTTTTTTTCTTGTGCGGCAAAGGCTGTAGAAGTTAATATACAGGACAATGCTGAAATATAAAAAATTGATTTAGTTAAAAAATTATTATTACCCATAAATCAAAACTCCTGTTTAGAGAAATATAAAAGGTAGGACCATAGGATAAAATGTAGGGGATGAATAAAAAATAGAAAGTTATTTAAAAATATTTGTTATTTTGGTTGAAATAAAAATAAAAAACTTGTATTTATAGATGATGTAATAAGTTGTGTCTTAATGCGGAGAGGTGGCCGAGTGGTCGAAGGCGCTCCCCTGCTAAGGGAGTAGGCTCCAAAAGGGTCTCATGGGTTCGAATCCCATCCCCTCCGCCATATTTTAAAAACATAGTAAAACAAACGATTTACAGAATATTTAAGCTTATTATACTGCTTTTTACACGACCTTTTACATTCAATGTATTAAAAGAATCTGTAAGAAGTTAAAAGAGTTATCTCCTATTAAATAATTTTTTATTCATTCCAAGTTATTATCTATAGTTGTTAAGAATTTTTGACCTCTATAAGATAAATAACAAATATTGATATTACAGACTTGTTTAACTAGCGTAATTGAGGTTTAAAGAATATGAAAAAATTTTAAACATAGAATCAGTATTTTTTAATTTTACGATCTAATAGTTGTAAAATCATTTTAGAAAGTTCTTATTATATTTTACTTTGGAGAATATAATAAGAGGATAGCCTTTAATATAGCCTTTAATTAAGAAGCACTACAGTTTAAATTAAAAGATGATTTTCTATTATATTTTTTAAGGTATCTTTGATAAAAGAAAAGACATATTAAAAATGATACAGCTTCTCCACTCAAAAAAAGCATAAGAATATTAGCTGCTGTATGTATATTAAATAACATAACAAACAATAATACTATTCCTACACTTATATTTGAAATATATGCTATTTTAGAGTTATTTTTAATATATCTAATACGATTAGATATATTTTTAGCTAGCAAATATAATAGAACAGTAAGAACACATATAATTACATTCCAAAAATATGTAATGTCACTAAATATTATCCAGCTAATTAATGGAGAAAAACTAATATAAAAACATATATATATAAAAATAGATATAGTAGAAATAGCTAAAAATTTTTTTTCATTGTTTATGTAGTTTACAGTAATAGAGGTGACTATTGCCATAGCAGTAACTTGTATGAAATTCAAAATATTAAAATATAAATAAAGTTTTGCAATTTCAGATTCAATCATTGTTCCAGAAAGAAGCCAGATCAAAATAGTCATTAACCCAACTGATATAATAGAGTTAAAAGATTCATTTATTCCAATAGAAATAAAACCTTTAAAATAAGAAAAGTTTAATTTGAGATATTCGATATATTTAATTAACGGTAGTATTGATAAAAATGCAGCAATAATTCTAGAAATTGTTAATGACCATACTATGGATAATAACGCATCATTAACCATTGTATAAAAAATAAAAATTAAAGCAACATTTATAGCGCTTGTTATTATATTAATAATAAAAACATAGCGAGCTTTTTGTATGGTTTCTAAAACAGTACAGTTACAACCGTAAATAGAAAGCGGTATAATTCCAAAAGCTAAAAAATTTATAGTTTTTAAGGTAATTAAATCCTGTGTATAAAAAGGACTAACAATATATAACAATATTGTAAGAATTATTCCCCAAATTATTGCAAAAGCCAAAATATTTAAATAATTTTTCAGCATTATTTTAATATCATTAGGATTTGATTTAATATTAATACCCACAAAAAAACGACTAGATGCTACAACAAAAACTTGCACTAATTGCCCGGCTACCAGTAAATATCCAGCACTTATTATATCAGTTTTATAGACGAAGGCTGAAATAAACAAAGCTAATAAAGAAAAAGATAGGCGACTATTTAACATAGGCACAGATTTTTTTAAAATATCTCTAGCAGAATATGATAAATTCATTATTTTCACCTTTCTTTGGTAATTTCTGCTAGTTTTAAGTTATACCAATATAAAATCTTAAGTATATAAACAACGAGATGATTTTCTATATAAAATAATTATATATTATAATAATATGCATATAGAATAAAATCCATATTAATATATAATGTTTAAAAACTTTTAATAAAACAAATGTAATCAAAAGCTATATTAGTTTCAGTGATAATTATGTATAGTTGTTACAGTGCTGTGGGGGAGTTTATGAAATTAGCTAAGGATACTGATTTAGTAAAGGAATTTTTATAGTTCTTTTAAGTGAACTTGGCGATAAGATTATAGAATAGCAGAGAGAAAAAATACCTTAGCTATTTTTAAGATTTTGTTATTCTGGGGTAAATAGTTTATTGTCAAAGCTATGTTAAGTAATAGATGGTATTATCACAATATTTGCTATGGTTATAGAGGGTCAAAGATTCTTAACAGCTATAGATATATTTTTGAATAGGTAAAAAAATTATTTAGCAGGGGGATAAGTTTTTCAGATTCTTTTGTATGATTTCAAGTGCATTAAGCTTAAAAGGGTGTGTAAAAAGCTAATATTATAATTTTAAATCTGCTATAAATCGTTGATATTCTTAGCTTTTTATGAAAATTATGGTAGCGGAGGAGGGACTTGAACCCCCGACACATGGATTATGATTCCACCGCTCTAACCAACTGAGCTACTCCGCCGTTTAGAATTAAATAATTCATTATCTTCTATAAAACTGCTGACATATTATGTCAAGTATTCTTATTAATTATTAAATTATTTTTATAGATATATATAGTGTAAAATAAATAATAATGTTATTATCCAGGTAGCTATATGAATTTCTTTATATTTACCAGTGGTTAATTTTAAACTAGTATAACTAATGAAGCCTATTGCTAACCCATCTGCAATAGAATACATAAATGGCATACATATAGCAGTTAAAATTGTTGGCATTATTTCTGTTAAATCTTCCCAATTTATTGACGTAATTTCTCTTACCATTAAAATAGCTACGTAGATTAATGCTGGAGCAGTCGCAAAAGTAGGTACCGCAGCGGCTAATGGTGAAAACCATAAGCATATTAAAAAACATATTGCTATAGTTAATGCTGTTAGACCAGTACGCCCTCCAGCTTGTACACCCGCAGCGCTTTCAATATAAGCCGTTGTGGAGCTTGTTCCTAAAATAGATCCTGATAAAATAGCTGTACTATCAGCAAAAAGTGCTTTATTTAAATTATCAGCCTTACCTTTTGCTAGTAAACCAGCTTTTTGGCTTACACCTATTAACGTACCAGTTGCATCAAACATTTCAACGATCGTAAATACTAAGATAATTTGTAATAATCCTAGTTCCAATATAGATTTTAAATCTAACTTAAAAAAAGTTGGTGCCAAACTAGGTGGATAATTGATAATACCATCTAGATGAGAATATCCTAACAATATTGATAATAAAGTAATTGTAAGTATACTAAATAAAATTGCGCCCTTAATTTTAAAATTTTCTAATATAACAATTAACATTAAGCCTAATGCTACTAATAATATTTCGGTGCTTAATAAGTTGCCTGCACTCATTATTATGTTAGGGTTAGCAGTAACTATTCCGGTAGTTTTGAATGCAGTTATCGCTAAAAATAAACCTATACCGGCTGTGATACCTTGACGTAATGATATAGGAATACCTTTGATTAGCCATTTACGCAAACCAAGAATGGTTAATAGTAAAAATACTATTCCTGAAACAAAAACAGCAGCTAGTGCTTGTTCCCATGTGTAGCCCATAGTTTTAACCACCGTAAAAGCGAAAAAACTATTTAGCCCCATGCCGGGGGCTAAACCAATAGGCCAATTGGCAACTAAAGCCATTAATGCTGTTCCTACTGCTGCAGCTAAACAAGTAGCAACAAATACAGCCCCTTGATCCATACCAGTAGCGTTATGTAATAAATTTGGATTGACAAAGATAATATAAGACATAGTCAAAAAAGTAGTTAGACCTGCTACAATTTCTGTCTTAATATTTGTGTTGTTGGCTTTTAGTTTAAAAATTTTTTCTAACATGGTAAATCTATGTTGTTGATATTATAAATTTTAATTTATCATGATAAATTTATATAAACTACTAAAATTATGCTTATTTTATTAGCCGCCTACTTATTTTATCAGCTAAGGAAGGGGTTTCAGTTTTAGTTTGAGAATAATTATCCACAAATGTTTCTATAATTTTTTTGTTTTGTAAGTCATTAGTAAGATATTCGGCTATTATTTCGGCTGCATAATCACTTATTTCATTTTTTACAGACGTTACATCGGTAAGACATGATGTTAATATATAAGAATTCGGTGCATTTTTTTGCGCTTTAGCTTTCATTTGTGAAATATTCTTTATTTTAAAGAATATATTTTGTTCTTTTAATGACAATATTTCGCGTTTTTGCTGTATTATTTCTGTTAAAGCCTTATTTATAATTGCTTCATCTGCTACAGTTCCTTTGATAAGATCTGCTATATAATTTTCATCATTTATTAGATATGATTTTATTTTATGGTAATCTTTTTCTAATAAAGCATATTGTGTTTTTAGATTATTAAATTGATGTAATTGTTCTTGGTTATGATTTAATGATATCTGTTGCAACATGGTTTTTTTATTAAGATTTTTATATCTTTTATTAATTTTATATAATTCTACTGCATGTTTTGCGCGCAAAGCATCATATTCTGCTTGAACTTCTGCTAATGAAAATGGGTGATAATTTTCCAGTTGTTGCTTGGCTAGATAAATTGCGCGATTCCAAAAAATCGGGGCAAGCAAAAAAACTATCAATAATGCAAAGCTAGCTCCTAATATAATAAAAATTATTGCTTGAATCATAATAACTCCGTATAATTTCTAGTATATAGGGTATATAAAAAAATTGTCTGTAGGAATTAATTAACTATTATAGTAAAATTTAGAAGGAATAATGCGGATGGATAAAAATATAAATTGGATGGAATTTTCTTCTTTATTAGCAGGTAAAATCTGTCATGATCTTATTTCTCCTATAAGTGCTACTAATAATGGAATAGAGTTATTAGAAGACATGCCTAATGATATAGAGGTAAAAGACCTTATTACAGAATCTGCTAAAATTGCACAAAAGAAATTACAATTTTTTAGATTGGCTTATGGAGCGGCACAGTCTTATGGAGCTGAGATAGCTCTAGCAATGTTAAAAAAACATGCAGAAGAATATTTTTGTAAGGAAAATGTTAAGTTAATATGGGATGAAAAAATGCCCTCAACATTATTATTGGTAGTTGGTAAAATTTTATATAATTTGTTATTAGTCGCAGCTAATTTTATGCCAAAAGGTGGAATTATTAAAATTATATATGGTTTTAAAGGTGAGTTAGAGTTACAGCTAAAATCAGATAAAATAGTGATACCGGATGCTTTTAAACAGATCTTTATTGAGAAAGATACACTTTACCCATTAAATCCTTGGTCTATAAATTATTATCATTTGTTGCTACTGCTTAATCAGCAAAATATGATATTAAACGCTAATGAGATTAACAATCAGACAATTTTAGTTAGTTATAAATAGATGTTTATTAAGTGACTTGTGCATCTTGTTGGCTAGTTTCAACAAGGGTATTTTGTTTTTGTGGATCTTTTAAGATATATCCTCTACCCCAAACGGTTTCTATATATGAGGTTCCATTTGAAAGTTCTTCTAATTTTTTTCTTAATTTACAGATGAATACATCTATAATTTTTAATTCTGGTTCATCCATACCACCATATAAGTGATTAAGAAACATTTCTTTGGTTAGGGTGGTGCCCTTTCTTAATGACAATAATTCTAGAATTTGATATTCTTTACTAGTGAGAGGTACAGTAATACCAGAAATATCCGCTGTTTTAGTGTCTAAGTTTAAAGTAAGATCACCAGTTTTAATCAAAGAGTGCGAATGTCCTCTAGTTCTTCTAATTATAGCGTGAATACGTGCGATAAGCTCATCTTTATCAAAAGGTTTAGTAAGATAATCATCTGCTCCAGATCCAAAGCCGCGAATTTTGCTATTGATGTGGTCTTCCCCGGATAAAATTAAAATAGGTGTTTCTATCTTAGCAGCACGTAAATTTTTTAATACTTCAAATCCTGATATATCTGGTAGGGTTAAATCTAATAAGATGAGGTCATAGTCGTATAATTTACCTAAATCTATTCCTTCTTCTCCCATATTGGTAACATAGATGTTAAAGTTAGCGTTTTTTAACATAAGAGTGATACTCTGTGCAATTGACCGATCATCTTCTATTAATAATATACGCATGTTTAATCCTTTTCACATTTATCGTTAACCTATTATTAGTATATAGTGAAAAATTTAAATGGTACAGATATAAAGTCAATAAATTTTTAAAATATGTGTTGAAATAATAAAAAAATAGCTGTAGAACCATAAGATGTTGCATTATTAAAATCAACCGCATTTGCCTTTGACGCATTTTGTGGAGCGAGATTATGGAATTAAAATTAAATAGTTTGGATTTAGCTTTAGAGCCGCACAACACACGCGTAGTAGTAGCTATGTCTGGAGGGGTGGATTCTTCTGTTGTGGCAGGTATCTTGAAACATGAAGGATATAATGTAATTGGTATAACATTACAATTATATGATCATGGGACTGCTACTCATCGAATAGGCTCATGTTGTGCCGGACAAGACATTGAAGATGCTAAAAAGGTATGTGAAAAATTAGACATACCTCATTATGTATTAAATTATGAAAAGAAATTTCAAGAATCTGTTATTAACCCTTTCGCGCAAAGTTATATAGATGGACAGACTCCAGTACCTTGTATTGCCTGTAATCAAACGGTAAAATTTTCTGATTTATTAAATACGGCTAAAGAATTAGGAGCAGATGTCTTAGCAACAGGACATTATGTAAAAACTAAAATTAATGGTAATAATAGATCGTTATTTCGTCCGTTAGATATTGATAAAGATCAAAGTTATTTTTTATTTGCAACCACTCAAGAACAATTGAATTTTTTGCGCTTTCCGTTAGGATATATTCCAAAAAGTAAAGTTCGAGAGATAGCTCAACAAATGGGGCTTGAGGTAGCAAAAAAACAGGATAGCCAAGATATATGTTTTGTACCACAAGGTAAATATACTGATATAATTGCTAACATGAAACCTAATGCTATTGTATCAGGAGATATCCGACATATTGATGGAAGAATTTTAGGAAAACATAATGGTATTATTCATTATACAATTGGGCAGCGTAGAGGATTAGGAATATCTACAGGAGATGCTTTATATGTAGTACATCTAGATCATAAGAATAATCGTGTGATAGTAGGACCATCTGAAGCCTTGAAAATTTATAAAATCTTTTTGCGAGATATAAATTGGTTAGGGGATGAACCTTTAGATGAATTAAAAGATAAAATTATTTCTGTCTATGCTAAAGTTAGATCTACACATAAACCTAAAAAAGCTAATTTACATTGTGATAGTGACGGTAAAATTTGGGTGGAATTTATCGAAGAAGAAAAAGGCATAGCACCAGGACAAGCTTGTGTGTTTTACTCTGACGATACTAATAACGCTAGAGTATATGGTGGTGGATTTATCTCACATACTAATTTACACCCTAAATTTGAAGCAGCTTTAGCTGAGTTATATAATAGATAAGACGCTCCCCCGTGAGCGCATATTATTAACTATAAATACTATCTAAAGTATTTAAAATAGGTTTAATAAAAGGTGATGTTACAGAATAATAAATAGTTTGTGCATCTTTACGTGTAGACACAAGTCTTAGTGCACGTAGTTTTGCTAAATGTTGTGATAAAGCAGATTGACTAAGTTTAACTTTTTGCGCTAAGGCCCCCACTGACATTTCTTCTTGTGATAAAACATATAGAATTTGTAAGCGTTTTTCATTAGCCATAGCTGTTAATAGTTGGCTTGCAGGTACCATATAATCATTATTGTGACATAAAATTTTCTCAGTTTCCATAATTTAGGCTCCGGTTGTAGTAAATAATTATTACTTAATAAAGGTGGTATAGATACGCTACGCAAATATTTATTATAATATTAAAATTAACGTATAAAATAATTTCCGTTATTATTTTAAAACTATTTTATAGGTTCTATATACATATATATTCTACTTTAATTAAAATTAAAGAAGCCGAACTAAAAAATTATGTTTTTTTAATGAAAAATTTATAAATGTGGATTGAGGAGTAAATTTTATTAGTTAGTGGTTTTTTTGAGACAATTTAATATATCTAATGGTGATATTTCTCCAATTAAGTTATCATTTTGCGTTACCGCAATAAGATCATTTTTATCGTTAAAGTAAGATAAAAGATCTTTGATAGGCGTATCAGCATGCACTCTAGTAGTATATTTGTTATTTGTTATTTGAATTGGTGTCATTACATCTTTTGCAGATAATATACTTAAGGGATTTAGGTTGGTAGAGAAATTTTTAACATATTGATTGATAGGATTAAATACGATATTTGCAGGTGTATCACATTGGATTAAATTACCATCTTTCATTATAGCAATCTTAGTACCTAATTTTACTGCTTCTTCAAGATCGTGTGAGACAAAAATTATTGTTTTAGATAATTTTTGTTGTAACAATTTTAGTTCGTCTTGTAAATGCGTTCTTATTAGTGGATCTAGAGCTGAAAATGGCTCATCCATAAGTAATATAGGTGCTTTTGTGGCTAACGCTCTGGCTAAACCAACTCTTTGTTGCATACCACCAGATAGTTCTGATACATGCCTGTCTTTATAATCGTTTAATCCTACTAATTCTAGATGTTCATTTATTATCTTAATTCGATCAGCTTTTTTAATACCTGCAATTTCTAGACCTAAGCTTATGTTTCCAGCAACATTTCTCCATGGCAATAAAGAAAATTGCTGAAATACCATAGAAATGAGATGGGTTCTCACATATTGTAATTTACTATCAGATATGGTGGTAAGGTTATATGATTTATTTTTGGTCTTTAATAATATATTTCCTCTAGAAGCAGGTATTAAGCGGGTGATAGCGCGTAAAAAAGTTGATTTACCTGAGCCTGATAGCCCCATTATTACTAGGGTTTCTCCTTCTTGTACTTCTAGATTGCAATTATATACGCCGATTACCGCGCCGGTTTTTTGTTTTATTTCTTGCCTAGCAAAACCTTTGTCAGCCATTCGCAAGGCTTTTTTTGTTTGTTGTTTATCGCCTAAAACTACAGATAAATTTTTTGTTGTTAATGTAATCATATTATTTCTTTGGTGGTTTTTGAAAACGAAATAGATAATCTAAAATAAGAGCTACTACTACTATTATTAAGCCAGCTTCAAATCCTAAGGATGCATTATATTGTTGTAAAGCACGATAGACGGGCACTCCGAGACCGTTGCCACCAACAGTAGCAGCTATAACTACCATTGACAATGAAAGCATGATAGTTTGAGTTAATGCTTCCCGCAATTGTGGGATAGCGTGTGGTAATTCAATTTTCCATAACAATTGACGTGAGCTAGTTCCAAATGATTTACCAGCTTCAATAAGATGAGAAGGAGTAGTAGCAATACCAATTTGCGTCAGTCTTATAGAGGTAGGTAGTACAAAAAAGATTGTAGCAATTAGCCCAGGTACCATGCCAATTCTAAAAAATATAATAGCTGGTATTAAATATACAAACGTTGGTAGTGTTTGCATCAGATTAAGGACTGGCTTTAACCATAAATAAAACTTTGGATGATGAGCACTGAATACCCCGATAGGGACTCCAATAGTCATACAGAATATACAAGACCATAGAATTAGAGAAATGGTTTGCATGGTTTCTAGCCAGTAACCTTGATTAATAATGAATAACATACCTAATGTGACGAAAATTACTAACATCCCGCGCCTATGCAATATAATATCAAGCAATGCAATGACTACAGTAATTAATATAATATATAAGGGGAAGGCGCTAGCAAAAAATCTAGTGTGGTTTGTAATAAATTATCTAAAATTACTCTTATAAAATTAAATATACCACTAAAATATGTACGTAGCCATTCCACAAATATAGCTATCGTATCGCCTACCGGTAGTTTATTCATTACTATTTACTCCATTTAGGTAAATGTTTTTTATTTAAACTTTTTGCCATTATCTAAATTTAAATTATTTTTTATTATATCTTTGGCGTTTTCTCCTTTAGTGGAGTATACATTTTTTAGCCATTTATCAAGCAACTGTTGATTTTTCTGTAGATAGTTTTTTATAGTTTTGAGAGGCGTGTTTTTATTGTTAATTACTTCATCTAGCCACTCATTTTCCATCTCTGTGGTAAAGGTTAATTGGCCAAGAAATTTAGCTACATTAGGACATTCTGTTGCGAAATTTTTTCTTGCATTTGTGTGTACGTTAGCTGTCCCTTATTGAAACCAAAGTAATTTTCAGCACCAGTTAAATATTTAATATCATAACGTATATTCATCGGATGCGGTTCCCATGCTAAAAAAACGATAGGTTGTTTCTGAGAGATTAATAAATCAGCTTGAGATAACATAGCTTGTTCAGAAGATTCTATTAACTGGAAATTATTTATATTAAATTTCTTATCATTTATTATTGATAATATTATTTGGTTGCCATCATTTCCTGGTTCGATACCATAAATTTTATTGTTTAACAGATGTGAGAATTTAGCAAGATCTTTTATATCAGTTAAACCTGCGTCATAAAGATATTTAGGGACTGCTAAACCATAATTTGCACCAGTTAAATTTGTATGTAATATTTCTACGGTCTTATTTTCAGCATATGGTTTGTAGATCTGATTCATACTGGGATCCCAATATCCCAAAAACACATCTACATCACCAGCAGCGAGTGAAAGATAGGTAATAGGTACGGAGATAAAAACTTCTTTGGTTTTATAACCAAGGGTTTGTAAAACATAAGCTGCAGCTGCTGTGGTAACAGTTACATCACTCCAACCAGGATTGGCAAATCTTATTATAGCACATTTTCGTGATTCTTGTGGAACACTGGCTGTGACATTTAAGGTTAGCATACTATATATAATAAAAAAGTAAAAAAATATTTTTTCATAATTTTCCTATATTCTTTCTGATTATATTACATACTAAATTATATATTTTTTTTTTTTACAAGTATTTTAAAAGGTTGTTAAAAGTATTAAGCTCTATTGACATATAAAAGTTATGTTACATTTTTGTTAAGGAGACGATAAGTGTAAATTCAGGGCTGGGTTCCCCCGCTATGCTCAGTCTTGATGGTTGAAGGCAACTTCAATCGAGAGAAAGTCCAAGTAATTTGCTTGGACTTTCTTTTTTATAATCATTATAATAAGGTAATAATTATAAGTTAAGTGATTTTCTAGTGAATATTATGCAAAAAAACAGTGCAAATCTATTATTTTAATTGATCATCAAGATTCATTCGTATACACCTTGGCTAATTATTTTAGCATATTAGGTCAAGAAGTAATTGTTGTACGTCCACCTGTTACCCAAGAGATATTTAATAAACAAAAATTTCACTTAATGGTGCTCTCTCCAGGTCCAGGAACTCCAGCTGATTTTAATTGTAATAATACAATTAAAATAGCAATAGAGAATAATTTACCGATTTTTGGTATATGTTTGGGTTTACAAGCTTTAGTAGAGTTCTATGGGGGGAAATTAACTAAACTTATACCACCTAAACATGGTAAAATTTCTATTATAGATGTTTTGCGTCCTTCAATTATATTTGATAAATTACCAGATAAAATTAAAGTTGGTAGGTATCATTCTCTTTGTGTGGTGCGGGACTTTGTGCCAAATTGTTTTAATGTGACGGCTGTTACTGATGATCAAGTGATAATGTCTATTGAACATAAAGAAAAAAATATATCAGCTGTGCAATTTCATCCAGAATCTATATTGACAGCGGATAATAATTTGGGATTAAAAATGTTAGATAACATATTGAAGTATCTTAATAGAGGTTAATGTGCAAAAAAAATTAATATTAATTTTATGGTTAGCTATAGTTGTAAGCTTTTTAGTTTTTTCGTTAAAATATACAGCTTATTATTTAACTAACTCTACGGCATTGTATGCTGATGCAATAGAATCTTTAGTTAATATCTTTACTTCTATTATGAGTTTATACGCCATATATATCAGTTTTAAACCTGCTGATAGTAATCATATTTATGGACATTATAAAGTAGAGTATTTATTTGCAATAGTTGAGGGTATATTAATTTTAGGTATTGCTATTTTAATTTTTTATCATTCTTACAATAATATTATTAGCTATGCCAATGGTAAAAAATTAATACTGCATAATATTAGTTGGGGTCTAATATTTAATTTTATCGCTTTAGTAGTAAATCTAATTTTAACTAAATAAATGTTTATTTGCTTATTCTCGTAAATATAAATCTCCTGTTTTAGCAGCAGAAGGACACCATTTATTAAGTGATATAATGTTATCATGTGGTATTATTATAGGAATAATTTTCACGTGGTGGACTGGTTGGATACTTTTAGACTCCATTATTTCGTTATTAATTGCTATATTTATCTCAATTCAAGGTATTTATGTAATTTGGAATTCGGTTAATGGCTTAATGGATTATGCTGTTTCAAGTGAAGAATCTGCTAATATAAAAGAGATAATAGAAGAAAATTACTCAGGTGCTATTGAGTATCATGATTTAAAAACTCGCGTAGCAGGAAGAGTAACTTTTATAGAATTTCATTTAGTGGTATCAAGATATATGCAGGTAGGTGAGGCTCATGAAATATGTGATAGAATTGAAGATGCACTTACAAAAGAAGGTTATCAAGTTACTATACATATAGAACCGGATACTCATGCGCATAACAAATATTAAGCTAAGAATATTTAAAATTATTCCATTTAAATATTTTTGTATAGCTTATTTTAAACTCATTATCATTATTTAATTGATAGCGTTGGAAGCTGCAACAAGCTTTATTTTTATAAGTGGTTACTTCAAATAGATTGTAAGAACTAGAAGGTTTTCTATGACCATTTTTTTGTACTAAGGAGCTTACACCAATTACTGGAGTGAATCCATTTGCTGTTTTATTTAAGATATGTTGAGTAGGTAAATGTGTATGGCCATGTAAGATTAGTTCTGCGCCATAATTATATATTATTTTTTGAAATTGTTTATAATTCCATAAAGAATTATGCCATTTGGAATTAGTTAAGATAGGTGGATGATGTAAAACAACTACTCGAAATAAATTTTCTCTTTTAGCTACTATCAACATTTCTGTTAATTTCTTTAGCTGTTTTTGGTTTATATATCCTGCGGCTATAAAAGGAGGTTGAGCAATTGCAGATGATAAGCCTATTATAGCTAGATTACCTCTTTTATGATATAAGGATATATAGTATTTTGGGTGATATCACTATCTGATTTTAACCAAGGAGAGAAGATTGAGGAAAATTTTGTTAGTGATCCTCTGATATAGGCATCATGATTACCGGGAACTATTGATATATTTTCTGTTTTATCAACTTTTTCTAGCCATTGTTTAGCTTGTAAAAATTCAGCATTGGTAGCAATATTAACGATATCGCCGGAGATTATTAGATGTTGACAATTATGCTGTTTTAGATGTAGTATCGCCGCATTAGCTATATTATTACAATAGTTATTTTCTCTATTTCTTTTCCAATTAATATAGCCGGTTAATCTTTTAGATAATAATTCCATTATAGTAGGTTTTGGAATAGGGGATAAATGTAAGTCAGAAATATGAGCAAATCGTATCATAAAATATTCCGTTATTTTGGTTTACCTATAGTTATAAAACTATTTATAAATGATAGATTAATCTTTATAAAGAAAAAAACAATGTCGCAAACAATTATTAGCAGGTTTAGGAAATCCTGGAAAACAATATAATAGAAATCGTCATAACGTTGGATTTATGTTGCTTGATGAAGTCGCTGATCAATATAATGCGGTTGCGTGGCAAAATAAGTTTAACTCTTTAATAACTTATATTTTTATTCCAGAATGTTCTGATAGTAAAATTTTGTTAGTTAAACCACAAACTTATATGAATAATTCCGGTCAAGCTATAAGAGAAATTTTAAGTTATTATAAATTGCCTTTAGAAAATTTATTTGTTGTTTACGATGATTTGGATTTACCGCTTGCTAAAGTAAGAGTAAAAACAGCTGGCGGTGCTGGAGGACATAATGGCGTTAAGTCTGTTAATCAATATTGTGGTAACAATTATAATAAAGTGAAAATAGGTATTGATCGTCCTAAGCATAAAGAGTCTGTGCAAAATTATGTTTTGAGTGATTTTAATAAAGACGAAAGAGAAGAAGTTGAGCTAATATTAGCAAAAATTACGCAAACTTCATTTATTTATTGTTAACTAACCAATCAAGTCAATTTATGAATAAGATTATTTTATAAATTATAGAATAGGAAGAATATCATGGGATTAAAATGTGGCATTGTTGGTTTACCTAATGTAGGTAAATCTACTTTATTTAATGCTCTCACCAAAACCGCAGTAGCACAAGCTGCAAATTATCCTTTTTGTACTATTGAGCCCAATACAGGGGAGGTGGCTGTTCTTGATTCTAGACAAAATGAAATTGCTAAAATAATGGGTTCTAAAGAAATTATACCAGCAAGAATGAGTTTTGTTGATATAGCTGGCTTGGTAAGAGGAGCCTCTAAAGGCGAGGGTCTAGGAAATCAATTTTTAGCTAATATTCGTGAAGTAGATGCTATTATTCATGTATTAAGATGTTTCGAGGATGATGATATCACTCACGTAGAAGGCAAAATAGACCCTGTGTCTGATGCAGCAACGGTAGAAACTGAATTAATGCTAGCTGATTTTGAGAGTTTGGAACGTCGTTTACCTGCAATGAAAAAAAGAGCAACTAGTAAAGATAAAGAAGCTCAATTATTAGTACCTATTATGGAAAAGGCGTTAGCCTTATTAGAGCAAGGACAGCCAGCGAGAAATTTATTCTCAGAATTAACACCAGATGAAGTAAAATTATTGAATAGCTTGAATTTATTAACTTCTAAAAAGGTATTATATATTTGTAATGTGGCGGAATCAGATATTATCAAAGGGAATATTTATGTTGATAATGTTCGAAGAATGGCTGAACAACAATCTGCACAAATAGTTATTATCTCAGCTGCAATAGAAGCAGAATTAGCACAATTAGACAGTGAAGAAGCTTCAGAATATTTACAAGAATTAGGATTAAAAGAAGCTGGTTTAGATCGACTAATAAGAGCCGCTTATCAATTATTAGAGTTAATAACTTATTTTACTGCGGGTCCAAAAGAAACAAGAGCATGGACTATTACCAAAGGAACTAAAGCGCCGCAAGCAGCAGGAGTAATACATAGTGATTTTGAGCGTGGTTTTATAAGAGCGCAAACAATTTCTTATGAAGATTATATTAAATATAATGGTGAACAAGCTGCTAAAGAAGCTGGTAAAGCTAGGGACGAAGGTAAAGAATATATTGTACAGGATGGAGATATTATTTTATTTAAACATAATGTTTAAAAGTAGCAATTCTTACGGTTTTATTGTTTTTTAGATTTGATGCATTATTTTATCAGTGATTATCTATAAAAAGCTGAGAAATGATATGTTAGATTCTAATTTTAAATTTTGTCATAATCCTTTTTTTATATGGGGTGATCAGTTTCGGCAACAATTATATAATATGTTAGAGGCAATAGAAAAATTAATAAATAAATCAACTAATCAGCCTGCAAACAATATTTTCAATATCAAAAATTGGGAACATATAAGTGAAAATGATTATTATTTAAATAATATTTCTTTTTCTGAGGGTAAAATTTTTGAAAAAATATAATGCAATTTGCTCAAGAGAAAAAAATTGAAACACACGCTAATGATAGCTATGCTACAATATTATTTGATTATAACATATATCCAGTAAATCCTTTTATTCCCGCGCTAAATTTTAATTATTATATGTTAAATGAGCGGCCCTTAAACTTTGGTTTTGCTTTAGAATTGATTCCTATGTTACATTATAAGCGTGATCAACATGATTATGTTAATGTAGCATTTCAAAAGGCTTTCACCTGTTTATGTGAAAAATATAGCCATTTTATTAGATATGAGAAATTATTATCTGCAGCCAAGCACCGTTTTTATTTACCCACTAGGCAGATAACACGTGGTAGTATAGGCTTATTTTATGAGATTTTAATTAGAGAGAATGATCCGCAAATTAGTTATTATATATTTAATTTTATTAAAGATCTTCATAAGACGATATTATTATTTTATCATCATATAATAGTTAAAAATATAGGGGTTGATTGGACTTTGCAAGATAAGAAAGAACAATTATTTTTTAGATCTATTTGCGCTGAATATTATCTTTTTACGGATAGAAATATTGTTGAAAATATGATTTTAGGAACATGTAAAGCAGCCTTATTAGAAAAAATGCCACCTTTATTAGTTAGACAAACTATTTAATATTTTGATTAATTCTTCTCTTGATATATTAAAATTATCTTTGATCCAAATGTTCTTTAATTTATTGAAGATTATGCCGAAATTTTTTCCCTCTTTTATACCAGCGTTAAAAATATCTTGACTATTAATAGGAAAAATAGGAGCAATGTTATTGGTAAAATAATCTATTAGCTGATCAATTTGTTTAACATAATTAGCATCTACCACTTTTTTATCTATTGCTATAGCTTTGCGTAATTTTAAACTATCAATTAAGGCAGGAGAAACTTTATTATATAATAATTCATTCTTTTGCACTTCAATTTGTGTAAGCGTAGTTTGTGTGTATATTTGCCATAATGTTAAATATTCTTTTTTTTGTTGATTGGATAAGTTTAAGCGAATATTTATATTATTAACTTTTTCTATATTTGGCGGTATTATACTTGCTAATCTTAATAGAAAATTTATTTTTTCTTTGCTTGCTGTTTCATATTTTATTAACGAATGAAAATGTTCTAGACCCCATTTATCACTTTCAGGTACTAAGATAGTTAATATAGCTGTTTGTCTAAGCCATAACATAGTTTTCGTTATTTGTGGTGCCATTAAGATCTTGCGAAATTCATCCCAGATACGTTCTTTAGCTAAAAATTTAATTTTATTTTTTAAAGCTGTGCAGGCTAATATTGCTAATTTATCAGGACGACCTTTGCCATAATAAGTATAGAAGCGAAAAAATCTTAAAATTCGTAAATAATCTTCGTTAATTCTTTCATAGGGATCACCAATAAATCTGATATAGTTATTATGTAAATCTTGTAAACCATCTACATAATCGAATATTTCTCCATCAGCTGTTAGATAAAGAGCGTTTATAGTAAAATCTCTACGTTTTGCATCTTCAGCCCAACTATCAGTAAAAACTACTTTTGCATGGCGTCCATCAGTTTTAATATCTTTTCTTAATGTAGTTACTTCATATGATTGGTTTTTACCTATTATAGTAACGGTACCATATTTTATACCAGTATTTATAACTCTAAAATTATTTTGTTGAGCTAATGTTATTACTTCTTCTGGATAACATGAGGTAGCTATATCAATATCATAAATATCTTTATTAAGGTAAGCGTTACGAACGGCACCACCTACAACCATAGCTTTTTTATTATTAGGCGATAAAAAAGCTAATATTTGCTGTAATTCAGGATTTTTTAACCAAGAAAAATTAGGATTTTTTAACATATCATTCACATATCTATTTTGTTAGTGATATGATATTTATTACTAAAAAAAACAACCCTTAAAGGGTTGTTTTTATTAATTATCTATTCTGTTGTGTCTTCTGTAGTAGTTTCAGTTGTATTTCCTGTAACATTACTAACGTTTGATCGGTAGCATGTTCAGAAATTGTTACACCTTCAGGTAATTGAATATCTGAAACATGGAGAGTATCACCGATATTCATATTAGCCACATCTACTTTTATTGACTCTGGTATAGCATTAGCATTTACGCTACATGTTATAGTATGAGAGATAATATTTAGATGACCACCTAATTTTACCCCAGCGACAGAATCACTATTTAAATAATTTATTGGTACTTCTACTTCTACTACTGATGCAGATGTTATACGTAAGAAATCTACATGTAGAGGCTGATCTTTAACTGGATCTAATTGGTAATCTTTAGGTAAAACAGCTATTTTTTTCTTATCTAATTCAATATTAAATACGGTTGTTTTAAAACCACCGCCATATATTTTATAATAAATATCCTTATAAGCTACAGCTATTGCGATAGGAGCTTTTTTATCCCCGTAAATTACCGCAGGAATTAAACCCTGTTTGCGTAATTGTCGAGAGGACCCCTTACCAGCTCGTGTCCTTAATTCGGCTTTGAGCGTATTCATTTGGCTCATTTCCGTATCCTTTCAATATGGAGAGATTAAAGGTAAAATTATTTGTTAATTTTGCACCTACTATGTTGCCTCCAAGGGTGTCTACATAGTAGGTGTTTTATACTATAATTTATTATTTTTCTCAATAGTTATCTTTTATTTACGAGCTCTATGTGAATTATATTAAAAAAGCGTGTGCTTTTTTTTAAAATTTGATAATGTAAAAAAAAATAATGGAATCCTGATGAAAATAGATATAAATCTTGGTAAGCAACTGCCTAGCAGGTTTGATTTAAATAATATTGTTTCTGATAATTTACCAGATGCTTTTATGGATCTGGAAGAATTATTAGCAACAAGGCTTTTAGTACAGGGTAATTCAGGTTCTGGTAAATCTCATTTATTGCGGCGGTTATTAGAAAAAAGTGCGGAGTGGGTGCAACAATGTATTATTGACCCAGAAGGTGATTTTGTAACTTTATCAGAAAAATTCGGACATTTAGTAATAGAGGCTGCACAATATAATGCTAATGAATTAGCTCAAATTGCTCAAAGAGTAAGGCAAAATAGAATCTCTGTCGTGCTTAATTTAGAAGAGCTAGAAATAGTTAAACAAATGCAAGCGAGTGCTATATTTTTAAATAACTTATTTGAAGTAGAGCGTGATTATTGGTATCCTATGTTAATTGTAGTGGATGAAGCACAATTATTTGCTCCTGCAGTGGGTGGAGAAATACCTGAAGATATTAGAAAAAATTCCTTATCATCTATGACAAATCTTATGTGTAGAGGTCGAAAAAGAGGTTTAGCAGGTATAATAGCTACTCAGAGACTTGCAAAATTAGCTAAAAATGTAGCCGCGGAAGCATCAAATTTTCTTATGGGGCGAACCTTCTTAGATATAGATATGTTAAGGGCAGCTGATTTATTAGGAATGGAAAGAAAACAAGCTGAGTTATTTAGAGAACTTAGAAGAGGATATTTTGTTGCTCTTGGACCTGCTTTATCTAGAAAACCATTAATAATTAAAATAGGTGAGGTGGATACTCAGTCAAAATCCGCTAGCCCTAAATTATTGCCATTACCAATTATAGACCAAAATCAACAACAAGAGATGTTATTTGAGAATTTCATTGATATAAGTAATAAATCTTCTCAGGAAAAGTTAGTTGAAGATAATAAAAATATTTTTACCGATATTGATAAAAAAATAGCTGAGATGCAACAACAAGATCAATTAATTGAGAATATTAATCTTAATAATGCTCAAATGAATTTAATTGATGATTATGAACGACAAGAAAAAGAACAATATTTACTTAAAAAAATTTGCAAAGATATGGTTAATGATAAGCAGATATCTTATCGACAAGTAGCAGTTTTATATCAAGATTTTTTAGTGCATTGTAGGATTAATAAATGGAGTAAAAATTTACCAGATATAAATATTTTCCGTCATAATTTATCTATTGCGCAGGCTGAAAATATCTATCCTAAAATTTTAGAGGATGGTAAGCAACAAAAATGGAATTTAGCAATAGAACAAGCAGAAAAGATGCCTGAAGATACTCAAGCAGTATTTTTAACTTTAGTAAGGGCTGCTTTGCTAAAGGAAGATTGTCCCTCAATGGATAGTTTAGCTAAAATATATGGCACTTATTCTATTTCAAGAGTGAAACGATTAATAGATTGGTTTGAAAAACAAGATTTATTGGTGCTTCGGAAAGATTTTTCTGGTAGCGTAAAGATAATATTCCCTGATTTTGATTGTAGTTTAACTTACAGCAACGGAAAATAATTGTTATTTCTTATAATATTATCGCTATTCTAAGTTATATAGTAATTAAACTGAATACGAGTAAAATTTATAATTAGTATATTTTATAAAATATACATTCATCACAAAAAAATAAGAGGTCATATGACCTCTTATTTTTATAGATGTTTATATTATAACTATTACCAGACTTTAAAAGCAATACCAGCTGAAGCGCCTAGGGAGAAGTTTTTGACTGGAGAAGCTACGCTCGCTTTAAATATTATTCTACCATTTGGTGTTGTATAATTAACACCAGCGGCTAAAGCACCTTCAGCCTGCCAATAACCAGTACCAATAGAGAAACTTAAAGAACCAGGATCAGTGCTATGGATTAAACCAGCTACCGCAAGACCTAATGCACCCGCTTGACTTGCCTCAACACGTATTTGAGCAACTTCGGTTTTTAGTTCATCAACACCACTTTTGAGTCTTTCAATATTATTATCAAATTGTCTCTTTTTCAGCTCTTTTTTAAATGTACGCAAATTAACACCGTCTTTACTAGCTTTAGCATCATCTATATTCGTAATACGTCTTGGTGTACCTGGAGTTTTATTTTTTTCATTATTATCACTTGCTGACGGAGCGTCGGTATTGGTAGCTCTACTGCCTGTTGTTTCAGATATGATCTTCTTTTTAGATATATTCGAACCATCAGATTCTGTATCTGTTCCTGGGCTTGGATTATTATTATCTTTATTTTCTCTATCTTCTTTTTCTTTAATAGTTTCTCCTGCATTCCAAACACCTTTATTGTCTTCATCTTTTGTAAGTGTAGGTATATGTTTCTTAAGGTTTTCTAATTCTTTTTTTAATTGAGTAATATCATCTTTATTAATCAGACCTGTTGCTCTAAAATTAGCGATTGTAGCAGCATCAGTATCAGCTTCACCTTTAGCAACGTTAGTTAATCGACGTTCCAGCCCTTTCTGGCCAAAGCTAACTACATTACCATTAGCGAAAGAGTTATTACCTATAGCTATACCCCCCGCTTGAGCATTAGCATTATTACCAAATGCTAATGAATTTTCATCTTTAGCCGAGGCGGCATTACCTATGGCTATAGCATTAATATGATCTGCCAAAGCATTATTACCAATGACTAAAGCTCCTTTAATAGATTCTTCATTGATCTTACCTAAACGAGTTTCAACAACGTTTTTGTTAATTAATGATTTAGCGGTTTTTACATTTACTGCATCTGTTTCATGTTCAGCATCAGCTAGATTAGAGATTCTATTACCTTTAGCATTATAATAGGAGTTTGTTTCTTTGTCTAAGGCTAAGGAATTAGCAAATGCCTCAGCTATTTTTGGTGTTAATACTTCGTTAAGTGCTTTTGTTATTTTATCATCAGTTACATTCTTTTTTATCGTTTCATCTAAGGATATTTTAATCTCTTTTTCATATTTATTTGTAATTATGTCTTCTAGTTTTTTAGTTACCCTGTTATATTGATTCTCTATTTTAGCTTCGATATTCGTAGCTGCTTTATTTAAATTAGCTATTGTAGCAACATCAGTTTCAGTTTCACCAGCAAGGACATTAGAAATTTGCTTGCCTCCAGCATCAAAGCTATTTCCATCTAATTTTATAGTATTAGCAAATTTCTCATTTAGATTAGCTATTGTAGCAACATCAGTATCAATTTTACCAGCAAGTACATTAGAGATTTTCTGACCTCCAGCATCAAAGCCATTTCCATCTAATTTTATAGTATTAGCAAATTTCTCATTTAGATTAGCTAATGTTGCAGCATCAGTATCATTTATACCTTTATCAACATTAGTTAATCGACGTTCCAGCCCTTTATTACCAAAGCTAACTACATTACCATTAGCGAAAGAGTTATTACCTATAGCTATACCCCCCGCTTGAGCATTAGCATCATTACCAAATGCTAATGAATTTTTACCTTTAGTTTCTGCGTTAGTACCTATTGCTATAGCATTAATATGATCTGCCAAAGCATTATTACCAATGACTAAAGCTCCTTCAATAGATTTTTCATTGATTTTACCTAAACGAGTTTCAACGTTTTTGTTAATTAATGATTTAGCTGTTTTTACATTTACTGCATCTGTGTCAGTTTTAGCATCAGCTAGATTAGAGATTCTATTACCTTTAGCATTATAATAGGAGTTTGTTTCTTTGTCTAACTGCATACTATTATCTAATAAGGATTTAGGCATTATATTTTTTAACTCTTTTGTATGTCTCTTTACATCTGCTATTGTAGCAACATCAGTATCAGCTTCACCAGCAAGTACATTAGAGATTTTCTGACCTCTAGCATTAAAGTGATCATTTTTAAATTTTATAGTATCAGCAAATTTCTCATTTAAATTGGCTAATGTTGCAGCATCAGTATCATTTATACCTTTATCAACATTAGTTAATCGACGTTCCAGCCCTTTATTACCAAAGCTAACTACATTACCATTAGCGAAAGAGTTATTACCTATAGCTATACCCCCCGCTTGCATTAGCATCATTACCAAATGCTAATGAATTTTTACCTTTAGTTTCTGCGTTAGTACCTATTGCTATAGCATTAATATGATCTGCCAAAGCATTATTACCAATGACTAAAGCTCCTTCAATAGATTTTTCATTGATTTTACCTAAACGAGTTTCAACGTTTTTGTTAATTAATGATTTAGCTGTTTTTACATTTACTGCATCTGTGTCAGTTTTAGCATCAGCTAGATTAGAGATTCTATTACCTTTAGCATTATAATAGGAGTTTGTTTCTTTGTCTAACTGTAAAATATTATTTGATAACGCATTTTCTATGGTTTGTTCTAATGATTTTCTTTGTTGTTTTAAATTAGACACTGTAGCAACATCAGTATCAATTTCACCAGCAAGGACATTAGAAATTTGCTTCTCTCCAGCATCAAAGCCATTTCCATCTAATTTTATAGTATTAGCAAATTTCTCATTTAGATTAGCTAATGTTGCAGCATCAGTATCATTTATACCTTTATCAACATTAGTTAATCGACGTTCCAGCCCTTTCTTACCAAAGCTAACTACATTACCATTAGCGAAAGAGTTATTACCTATAGCTATACCCCCCGCTTGAGCATTAGCATCATTACCAAATGCTAATGAATTTTTACCTTTAGTTTCTGCGTTAGTACCTATTGCTATAGCATTAATATGATCTGCCAAAGCATTATTACCAATGACTAAAGCTCCTTCAATAGATTTTTCATTGATTTTACCTAAACGAGTTTCAACGTTTTTGTTAATTAATGATTTAGCTGTTTTTACATTTACTGCATCTGTGTCAGTTTTAGCATCAGCTAGATTAGAGATTCTATTACCTTTAGCATTATAATAGGAGTTTGTTTCTTTGTCTAGGTTTAGAGTATCAGTCAATAAGGACTTAGGTATCTTCTTCTCCCACTCTTTTGTATGTCTATTTACATCTGCTATTGTAGCAACATCAGTATCAATTTTACCAGCAAGTACATTAGAGATTTTCTGACCTCCAGCATCAAAGCCATTTCCATCTAATTTTATAGTATTAGCAAATTTCTCATTTAGATTAGCTAATGTTGCAGCATCAGTATCATTTATACCTTTATCAACATTAGTTAATCGACGTTCCAGCCCTTTATTACCAAAGCTAACTACATTACCATTAGCGAAAGAGTTATTACCTATAGCTATACCCCCCGCTTGAGCATTAGCATCATTACCAAATGCTAATGAATTTTTACCTTTAGTTTCTGCGTTAGTACCTATTGCTATAGCATTAATATGATCTGCCAAAGCATTATTACCAATGACTAAAGCTCCTTCAATAGATTTTTCATTGATTTTACCTAAACGAGTTTCAACGTTTTTGTTAATTAATGATTTAGCTGTTTTTACATTTACTGCATCTGTGTCAGTTTTAGCATCAGCTAGATTAGAGATTCTATTACCTTTAGCATTATAATAGGAGTTTGTTTCTTTGTCTAACTGTAAAATATTATTTGATAACGCATTTTCTATGGTTTGTTCTAATGATTTTCTTTGTTGTTTTAAATTAGACACTGTAGCAACATCAGTATCAATTTCACCAGCAAGGACATTAGAAATTTGCTTCTCTCCAGCATCAAAGCCATTTCCATCTAATTTTATAGTATTAGCAAATTTCTCATTTAGATTAGCTAATGTTGCAGCATCAGTATCATTTATACCTTTATCAACATTAGTTAATCGACGTTCCAGCCCTTTCTTACCAAAGCTAACTACATTACCATTAGCGAAAGAGTTATTACCTATAGCTATACCCCCCGCTTGAGCATTAGCATCATTACCAAATGCTAATGAATTTTTACCTTTAGTTTCTGCGTTAGTACCTATTGCTATAGCATTAATATGATCTGCCAAAGCATTATTACCAATGACTAAAGCTCCTTCAATAGATTTTTCATTGATTTTACCTAAACGAGTTTCAACGTTTTTGTTAATTAATGATTTAGCTGTTTTTACATTTACTGCATCTGTTTCATGTTCAGCATCAGCTAGATTAGAAATTTTGTTACCATTAGCATTATAGGTATTTGTTTTTTCGTCTAGGTTTAGAACATCAGTCAATAAGGACTTAGGTATCTTCTTCTCCAACTCTTTTGTATGTCTATTTACATCTGCTATTGTAGCAACATCAGTATCAGCTTCACCAGCAAGTACATTAGAGATTTTCTGACCTCCAGCATCAAAGCCATTTCCATCTAATTTTATAGTATTAGCAAATTTCTCATTTAGATTAGCTAATGTTGCAGCATCAGTATCATTTATACCTTTATCAACATTAGTTAATCGACGTTCCAGCCCTTTCTGACCAAAGCTAACTACTCCATTACTATCAGCTATAGATTCAGCACCTATTGCTATACCACCATGGCTAGCACGAGATGCATGACCCAATGCTAAGGAATTTTCACCTTTAGTTGCTGCGTTAGTACCTATTGTTATACTAGTATCATGATCTGCCCAGGTATTATCACCAAATAATAATGCTTTCTTATTAGAGTTTGAAGATATCCGACCTAAGCGGTTTTCAAGGTTTTGTTCAACTAATAATTTAGCAGTCCTCATATTTACTGCATCAGTGAAACCTTCGTTTAGATCTGCATCGCCTAAGTTATATATTTTTTTTATTTTTAGCATCGAAATCTTTTCCATTTAAGATTATAGTTTCATTGTTTAATTTATTATTTATTATATGCTCAAGACCTTCTTTAGCTTTATTTATGTTAGCTATTGTCGCAACATCGCCATCCTCTGTGCCTTCTTTTACATTATATATTTTCTTATTTTTAGCATCGAAATCTTTTCCATTTAAGATTATAGTTTCATTGTTTAATTTATTATTTATTATATGCTCAAGACCTTCTTTAGCTTTATTTATGTTAGCTATTGTCGCAACATCGCCATCCTCTGTGCCTTCTTTTATATTAGATATTTTCTTACGTCTCGCATCAAAATTACCTGTGCCATCTACAAATAGAGTGTCTTTAAATTTTTCATTTAAATTAGCTAATGTTGCAGCATCAGTATCATTTATACCTTTATCAACATTAGTTAATCGACGTTCCAGCCCTTTCTTACCAAAGCTAACTACATTACCATTAGCGAAAGAGTTATTACCTATAGCTATACCCCCCGCTTGAGCATTAGCATCATTACCAAATGCTAATGAATTTTTACCTCTTGCGATAGATTTATTACCAATCGCTATGTTAGTAGTATGATCTGTATGAATATCACTACCAATTACTAAAGATCCATTAGCGGATTGTTCATTAATCGCACCCAAACGTTTATTTATTTCTTGTATAATCAAGGATTTAGCTGTTCTTACATTTATTGCATCTGCGTTAGCATTGATATCTGCGTCAGCTAAATTAGAGATCTTTTTATTTTGAGCAATAAACACACCCTGATCATTTAAAGTTAAAGATTTATTAAATTTGTCCTCTACCGCTTTATGAATCGTTGGAGAAAATGTCTTAGACAGATTATTAGCAGTATATTCTTTCTTAGCTAAATTAGTTACGAGTTCAGTAGTTTGTTTTTTGATTTTTTCTCTTTCATCATCTAAAGCTGTATCAACTGTCTGATTTAGAGTCTGGTTAATTTCCTTGTTTGATTTATCTATTTTTTCGTTAATTTTCTTTTCTGAATCAGTTAAATTAGCGATTGTAGCAACGTGATCATTCTGTGTACCTTTAGCAACATTTTTGATGACTTTACCTTTAGCATCAAAAACTTCTCCATCATGAGTTAGCGCTTTACTAAGGCTCTCAGTTAAATTAGCCATTGTAGCAACATCATTATATTCTTCACCTTTAGCCACATTAGAGATTTTTTTATAATTAGCATCAAAGACATTGTTATTTAATTTTAGAGCATTAGCGAATTTCTCATTTAAATTAGCGATTGTAGCTACATCAGTATCACCTATACCCTTAGCCACATTAACTAACTTACGTTTTAAATTTTTGTTACCAAAGCTAACTTCATTTTCAGCTTCAGTAGTAGAATGGGATCCAATAGCTACAGAAGCTTTATGTTTAGCATGTGCAGATACACCTATAGCTATAGATTCTTCAGCAGCAGTGGCTGCGTCATAACCTATAGCTATAGAATTTCTCCAACCGGCCTTAGCACCTGAACCAACCGCTACAGCTCCGTAGCCTGCATTAGCCTTATAGCCAATAGCTACAGCATCATCGGTGTTTCCAGAGGTTGCTTCTACACCTACTACTGTTGAGCGTTTTCCGGCAGCAATAGATTTATCACCATAAGCTAAGGAATCTTGACCAGTAGCGTTACCGCGTATCAATTGACTATAAGTAACAGCATCAGTGTCATTTGTACCTGCAGCAAGATTAGAGATTTTGTTATCTTTAGCATTAAAGTAATTATTCTCTAATTTTATAGTATTAGCAAATTTCTCATTTAAATTAGCTAATGTTACAGCATCAGTATCATCTGTACCTTTAGCTACATTAACTAACTTACGTTTTAAATTTTTGTTACCAAAGCTAACTTCATTCTCAGCTTCAGTAGTAGAAAAGGATCCAATAGCTATAGAATTTTTATGTGTAGCTGTTGCAAATGCACCTAAACTTATAGCGTCGTCCATCGATCGAAGTTTGATTTATAACCTAAAGCAATAGAATTTCTACCCGTGGATTGAGATTCGGAACCAACCGCTACAGCTCCGGTAGTTGCATTAGCCTTATAGCCAATAGCTACAGCATCATCGGTGTTTCCAGAGGTTGCCTCCACACCCACGACTGTTGAGCGTTTTCCGGTAGCAATAGATTTATCACCATAAGCTAAGGAATCTTGACCAGTAGCGTTACCGTACATCAATTGACCATAAGTAACAGCATCAGTATCATTTGTACCTGCAGCAAGATTAGAGATTTTGTTATCTTTAGCATTAAAAAATGATTTATCATTTAATGTTAGAACTTTACCAATTTGTTCCTTAAACTGACCATAAGTAAGGGCATCAGTATCATTTGTACCTGCAGCTACATTAACTAACTTACGTTTAATATTTTGGGAACCAAAGCTAACTTCATTCTCAGCTTGAGTAGTGGAAAGGGATCCAATAGCTATAGAATTTTTATGTGTAGCTGTTGCAAATGCACCTAAACTTATAGCGTCGTCCATCGAAGATTTTGATTTATAACCTAAAGCAATAGAATTTCTACCCGTGGATTGAGATTCGGAACCAACCGCTACAGCTCCGGTAGTTGCATTAGCCTTATAGCCAATAGCTACAGCATCATCGGTGTTTCCAGAGGTTGCTTCTACACCTACTACTGTTGAGCGTTTTCCGGCAGCAATAGATTTATCACCATAAGCTAAGGAATCTTGACCAGTAGCGTTACCGTACATCAATTGACCATAAGTAACAGCATCAGTGTCATTTGTACCTGCAGCAAGATTAGAGATTTTGTTATCTTTAGCATTAAAGTAATTATTCTCTAATTTTATAGTATTAGCAAATTTCTCATTTAAATTAGCGATTGTAGCAGCATCAGTATCATTTGTACCTGCAGCTACATTAACTAACTTACGTTTAATATTTTGGGAACCAAAGCTAACTACATTATTAGCTCCAGTAGTAGAATGGGATCCAATAGCTACAGAATCTTTATGTTTAGCATGTGCATATGCACCTAAACTTATAGCGTCGTCCATCGAAGATTTTGATTTATAACCTAAAGCAATAGAATTTCTACCCGTGGATTGAGATTCGGAACCAACCGCTACAGCTCCGTAGCCTGCATTAGCCTTATAGCCAATAGCTACAGCATCATCGGTGTTTCCAGAGGTTGCTTCTACACCTACTACTGTTGAGCGTTTTCCGGCAGCAATAGATTTATCACCATAAGCTAAGGAATCTTGACCAGTAGCGTTACCGTACATCAATTGACCATAAGTAACAGCATCAGTGTCATTTGTACCTGCAGCAAGATTAGAGATTTTGTTATCTTTAGCATTAAAGTAATTATTCTCTAATTTTATAGTATTAGCAAATTTCTCATTTAAATTAGCGATTGTAGCAGCATCAGTATCATTTGTACCTGCAGCTACATTAACTAACTTACGTTTAATATTTTGGGAACCAAAGCTAACTACATTATTAGCTCCAGTAGTAGAATGGGATCCAATAGCTACAGAATCTTTATGTTTAGCATGTGCATATGCACCTAAACTTATAGCGTCGTCCATCGAAGATTTTGATTTATAACCTAAAGCAATAGAATTTCTACCCGTGGATTGAGATTCGGAACCAACCGCTACAGCTCCGTAGCCTGCATTAGCCTTATAGCCAATAGCTACAGCATCATCGGTGTTTCCAGAGGTTGCTTCTACACCTACTACTGTTGAGCGTTTTCCGGCAGCAATAGATTTATCACCATAAGCTAAGGAATCTTGACCAGTAGCGTTACCGTACATCAACTGACCATAAGTAGCAGCATCACTACCTTGTTTACCTGCAGCAATGTTAGAGATATTTTTATTTCTTGCGTTAAAGCCAGGGCTGCCAGCTGCTGTTAGAATATCACTAACTGCGTTTTTCAACTGACCATAAGTGGCGGCATCAGTATCATTTGTACCTGCAGACACATTAACTAACTTACGTTTGATATCCAAGCTACCAAAGCTAACTACATTATCAGCGCTAGCAACAGAGTTATAACCTATAGCTATAGAATTGTTTCTAAGCGCCTTTGCTTGTGCACCTAAAGCTATAGAATCATCAGCATTAGCAATAGAGTTATAACCTATAGCTATAGAATTGTTTTTTGAGGCTCCAGAACGCGCACCAATCGCTACAGATCCGTCAGCTATCGCATAAGCCTTAAAACCAACAGCCACAGCATTATTAGCACTTTTAGCTTCTGCTTCTACACCTATCACTGTAGTTCTGGCTCCTTCGGCAATAGCTGAACGACCAAAAGCCAGCGTTCCCTCCTTTTTAGAAGAACCACTATAAGTTAAAGCAACTAACTGACTATAAGTAGCGGCATCATTTTCCATTACACCATTAGCGAGATTAGTAATTCTTTTGTTTTTAGCATTATAGCTTCTAGTTATATTATCCCACATCAGAATATTTTGAACAGTCTCTCTTAGCTGACCATAAGTAGCAGCATCACTATCCTTTATACCGCCAGCGACATTAGTTAGTCTGCGTTTAACAGTTGAATTACCAAAGCTAACTTCATCTTTATCGCTAGTAATAGACCTTGTTCCAATAGCTACAGAATTTTCATAAGCAGCTCTTGCATGTGCCCCCAAAGATACAGCCGATGGAGCAGTTGTTTGTGCATTATAACCAATAGCCACAGAATCTTTTTTTGAAGAAGAAGATTCTGTGCCAACCGCTATAGATTGATCGGCGGTTACAGAAGAATAATAACCAATAGCGACGGCATTATTGGTGTTTCCAGAGGTTGCATACGCACCCACTACTATAGAACTAGTTCCACTGGCCGTAGATTGAAAACCATAAGCTAAGGAACTGTCCTTAATAGCGTTACCCCTCATTAGGTGATTATAAGTAATTAGATCTTTATTATAAACAGCGTTTTGGTTATTAGGCTGAATTTGAGAATTTTTTACATTCTCAAAACACTCATCAGAGATCAGGGTTTCTTCACTAATACTTGCAGGTGCAGAATTTAATTGTACATCGGCTAATTCATCACTAGTAGCTGTAGTACTTTTAGCAATATTTATCATATTTGTATTAATATCCAGATAACTATTAGTACTAACGCGGGTATCAATGATTATCTCTTTATTTGCTAATAAATTACTAAGCTTTATTGCTAGTTGTTTTTTGTCAACTGAGTTAAAAGCGGTTCTAGGACTAGCAACATCGGAATTTCGCTTATTGACAAAAACCGCAGAACTCGCACTTAATGGATTTAATGGGAACGAAGATGACGCGTGAGTTTTTGCTGAGATGCCGGTTAATAGAAGATTAGACAAAATACGATAAGTCTTGATATCATGATTATTTTTAACATCTAACTTATTAGTCTCAGTATTTAAGGGCGCACTAACAACTTGTAAAGGATTAATAAAAATCGAAGTTGTTAAAACCGTACTGCCTAATAAAATTTTTTGTAATTTCTTAGAAATCTTTACAGATATTGAATCTTTTTTCATCTTAACTTTCCTAGTTTAGTCATCTATTCTCGTATTCGAAGGTACATGATATACTGGTACTATACTTATATATACTAATAACTATTTATTATATTAGCATATTTAGAAATAAAGTAAATACATTACTTAAGTAATATAAAACATATTTATACCATAAAACTTCCAATATCATTTAAAAATGGTAATTTATACCAAAATTTATACCAAACGACATATTTTTAATTGCACTACTTAAACTAGCCTTCATACTAGTTTTGCCTGAAGTGGTTCTGTAGCTAACGCCTGCTGCTAAAGCCATTTCTTTTTCCCAGTAACCTGCAGCAATAGCAAAGCTTATACCACCTGCGGCAAATTCATTTGGTAAAGCATTAGAAGCTAATTGCATGGCAGCAGCTCTATGAGCTAGTTCAGAAGTCCCTTTAACCTCTTCCTTAGTATTATTTATTCCATGCTCCAGATCTTTTAAATTTTTTTCTATTGTATCTAATTCACGATCTAAGGTTCCTTTATTCATCAGATCTGTTTCATGTTTAGGGTCATAGACGTTAGTTATTATATTCTCGTCGCTGCTGTTATTATCGCTTCCCCAATTGAGGTTTCCTTGATCGTCTAATTTTGGTGTTTTATTTTTTAAATCTACAATTTGTTGTTTTAATGATTTAAGTTCGTCAATGAGTTTTTTAGAAATATCAATATCATTGTCGTTATATATCTTTTTTACTTTTTTATTTAGCTGACCAACATTCATTACATCAGTATCAGATTCACCTTCAGCGACATTAGTTAATCGACGTGCAAGACTTTGTTGACCAAAAAATATTTCATCATCAACTATATGAACTTTTGGTAGGGATAAAAGATTATCAATAAAGGCAATATTATCGTTATCTTTTTGTTTGAGTAGATTATCTAGGGTCTTGTTAACCATTAATTTAGTTTTTCTAACATTTTTACTGCATCTGTTTCATTTTCATCAGCATCGCCTAGATTAGAGATTTGGTTGCTGTTAGCATTATAAAAAACACCCCGTTCACCTAATAATAAAGTTTGACTTACATACTGAGCTGATTCGTTTTCAATATCTATATTTTTTATAGAAGACAAGCTCGCTATTTCTTTCTTTATAGTCTCTATTATTGTACTATCTTTTACAGTGATTTTTATTGAGGTATCAAAGCCATCTGGTTTTAGCGTTGATATTTTCTGAAGGAGATCGTCTTTTTTTCTATTTATCTGACCAACGTTAATAGCATGATGTTCAGATGACCCATCCTTTACATTATTAATAGTTTTATTATTAGCATTATAGTTTTTACCGTTTAAATAGATAGCAAATTCATTTAATTGCTTCATATTAATTACGTCATTATCTTTTTCACCTTTAGCGACATTAGAGATTTTTTTATTTTTACCATCATAATTTTTACCATCATAATAAAGAGCATAGTTATTTAGTTGTTCAATATTAATTACATCAGTATCATTTATACCTTTATCAACATTAGTTAATCGACGTTCCAGCCCTTTCTTACCAAAGCTAACTACATTACCATTAGCGAAAGAGTTATTACCTATAGCTATACCCCCCGCTTGAGCATTAGCATCATTACCAAATGCTAATGAATTTTCATCTTTAGCCGAGGCGGCATTACCTATGGCGATAGAAGTAGAATGATTTGTATTAGTGTTATTACCAATTGCTATGGCGACTGGATGCTCATTAACTTCACCTAAACGAGATTTAAGATTTTCATTAATTAATGATTCAGCTGTTTTTAGATTTACTGCATCTGTTTCATGTTCAGCATCTTCTAGGTTGGAAATGCGTTTATATTCAGAACTAAAAGCATCATCTGTTAAGGCTAGAGCTCCATGCATAACATCAGCTATATCTTGCTCAAGTTTTTCTTTATCATGATTAAGATTAGCTAATGTAGCTGCGTCATTATCTTTTTCACCTTTAGCGACATTAGAGATTTTTTTATTTTTACCATCATAATTTTTACCATCATAATAAAGAGCATAGTTATTTAGTTGTTCAATATTAATTACATCAGTATCATTTATACCTTTATCAACATTAGTTAATCGACGTTCCAGCCCTTTCTTACCAAAGCTAACTACATTACCATTAGCGAAAGAGTTATTACCTATAGCTATACCCCCCGCTTGAGCATTAGCATCATTACCAAATGCTAATGAATTTTCATCTTTAGCCGAGGCGGCATTACCTATTGCTATAGCATTAATATGATCTGCCAAAGCATTATTACCAATGACTAAAGCTCCTTTAATAGATTTTTCATTGATTTTACCTAAACGAGTTTCAACGTTTTTGTTAATTAATGATTTAGCTGTTTTTACATTTACTGCATCTGTTTCATGTTCAGCATCAGCTAGGTTGGAAATGCGTTTATATTCAGAACTAAAAGCATCATCTGTTAAGGCTAGAGCTCCATGCATAACATCAGCTATATCTTGCTCAAGTTTTTCTTTATCATGATTAAGATTAGCTAATGTAGCTGCGTCATTATCTTTTTCACCTTTAGCGACATTAGAGATTTTTTTATTTTTACCATCATAATTTTTACCATCATAATAAAGAGCATAGTTATTTAGTTGTTCAATATTAATTACATCAGTATCATTTATACCTTTATCAACATTAGTTAATCGACGTTCCAGCCCTTTCTTACCAAAGCTAACTACATTACCATTAGCGAAAGAGTTATTACCTATAGCTATACCCCCCGCTTGAGCATTAGCATCATCACCAAATGCTAATGAATTTTCATCTTTAGCCGAGGCGGCATTACCTATTGCTATAGCATTAATATGATCTGCCAAAGCATTATTACCAATGACTAAAGCTCCTTCAATAGATTTTTCATTGATTTTACCTAAACGAGTTTCAACGTTTTTGTTAATTAATGATTTAGCTGTTTTTACATTTACTGCATCTGTTTCATGTTTAGCATCTTCTAGGTTGGAAATGCGTTTATATTCAGAACTAAAAGCATCATCTGTTAAGACTAGAGCTCCATGCATAACATTAGCTATACGTCGCTCAAGTTCTCCTTTATAATAATTAAGATTAGCTAATGTAGCTGCGTCATTATCTTTTTCACCTTTAGCGACATTAGAGATTTTTTTATTTTTACCATCATAATTTTTACCATCATGATAAAGAGCATAGTTATTTAGTTGTTCAATATTAATTACATCAGTATCATTTATACCTTTATCAACATTAGTTAATCGACGTTCCAGCCCTTTCTTACCAAAGCTAACTACATTACCATTAGCGAAAGAGTTATTACCTATAGCTATACCCCCCGCTTGAGCATTAGCATCATTACCAAATGCTAATGAATTTTCATCTTTAGCCGAGGCGGCATTACCTATGGCGATAGAAGTAGAATGATTTGTATTAGTGTTATTACCAATTGCTATGGCGACTGGATGCTCATTAACTTCACCTAAACGAGATTTAAGATTTTCATTAATTAATGATTCAGCTGTTTTTAGATTTACTGCATCTGTTTCATGTTTAGCATCAGCTAGGTTGGAAATGCGTTTATATTCAGAACTAAAAGCATCATCTGTTAAGGCTAGAGCTCCATGCATAACATCAGCTATATCTTGCTCAAGTTTTTCTTTATCATGATTAAGATTAGCTAATGTAGCTGCGTCATTATCTTTTTCACCTTTAGCGACATTAGAGATTTTTTTATTTTTACCATCATAATTTTTACCATCATAATAAAGAGCATAGTTATTTAGTTGTTCAATATTAATTACATCAGTATCATTTATACCTTTATCAACATTAGTTAATCGACGTTCCAGCCCTTTCTTACCAAAGCTAACTACATTACCATTAGCGAAAGAGTTATTACCTATAGCTATACCCCCCGCTTGAGCATTAGCATCATTACCAAATGCTAATGAATTTTCATCTTTAGCCGAGGCGGCATTACCTATGGCGATAGAAGTAGAATGATTTGTATTAGTGTTATTACCAATTGCTATGGCGACTGGATGCTCATTAACTTCACCTAAACGAGATTTAAGATTTTCATTAATTAATGATTCAGCTGTTTTTACATTTACTGCATCTGTTTCATGTTTAGCATCTTCTAGGTTGGAAATGCGTTTATATTCAGAACTAAAAGCATCATCTGTTAAGACTAGAGCTCCATGCATAACATTAGCTATACGTCGCTCAAGTTCTCCTTTATAATAATTAAGATTAGCTAATGTAGCTGCGTCATTATCTTTTTCACCTTTAGCGACATTAGAGATTTTTTTATTTTTACCATCATAATTTTTACCATCATGATAAAGAGCATAGTTATTTAGTTGTTCAATATTAATTACATCAGTATCATTTATACCTTTATCAACATTAGTTAATCGACGTTCCAGCCCTTTCTTACCAAAGCTCTAACTACATTACCATTAGCGAAAGAGTTATTACCTATAGCTATACCCCCCGCTTGAGCATTAGCATCATTACCAAATGCTAATGAATTTTCATCTTTAGCCGAGGCGGCATTACCTATGGCGATAGAAGTAGAATGATTTGTATTAGTGTTATTACCAATTGCTATGGCGACTGGATGCTCATTAACTTCACCTAAACGAGATTTAAGATTTTCATTAATTAATGATTCAGCTGTTTTTAGATTTACTGCATCTGTTTCATGTTTAGCATCAGCTAGGTTGGAAATGCGTTTATATTCAGAACTAAAAGCATTATCTGTTAAGACTAGGAAATCACTCGATATCACCGCTATATCTTGCTCAAGTTTTTCTTTATCATGATTAAGATTAGCTAATGTAGCTGCGTCATTATCTTTTTCACCTTTAGCGACATTAGAGATTTTTTTATTTTTACCATCATAATTTTTACCATCATGATAAAGAGCATAGTTATTTAGTTGTTCAATATTAATTACATCAGTATCATTTATACCTTTATCAACATTAGTTAATCGACGTTCTAGCCCTTTCTGACCAAAGCTAACTACATTACCATTAGCGAAAGAGTTATTACCTATAGCTATACCCCCCGCTTGAGCATTAGCATCATTACCAAATGCTAATGAATTTTCATCTTTAGCCGAGGCGGCATTACCTATTGCTATAGCATTAATATGATCTGCCAAAGCATTATTACCAATGACTAAAGCTCCTTCAATAGATTTTTCATTGATTTTACCTAAACGAGTTTCAACGTTTTTGTTAATTAATGATTTAGCTGTTTTTACATTTACTGCATCTGTGTCAGTTTTAGCATCTTCTAGGTTGGAGATTATGGAATTTTTAGCATCATAAAATTTAAGTGATTCACCTGATTTACCAGATTTATTTACTAATAATAATGTCTTATTTACCGAGTATTCTTTATAGTTAGATGTTTCTTCATCAATTATGCTGTTTAAAATATAAGAGGCTTTTTTGTTAAGAATCTCAGTGATCAATTGATCTGCCAGAGGATGTATGAGATTATCTGTGAACAGTTTTTTAGTGAGTTCTTCTACTCGATCATTTCCAATCTCATCTTTAACATCTTTTTTAATTGAATAAAAAAGCTCTCTTTCTTTACTATTTACTTGACCAACATTGATAGCATCATCTTTAGACAAACCATCTTTTACATTAGTAATATTCTTATTAATAGCATTATAGGCTTTATCATTATAATAAGGAGCAAACTCATTTAATTGTTTTACATTGATAACATCATCTCTATTTTTAGCTGGTGCAACATTAGAAATTATTTGATCTATAGCAGAATAAGCATCATTATTAAGATAAATGGCAGAGTTATTTAGTTGTTCAATATTAATTACATCAGTATTATTCATACCTTTAGCAATGTTAACTAATTTGCGTTGTAGATTGCTTTTACCAAAGCTAACCTCATTACTATCATCAGCTGAAGAATTGTTACCAATAGCTATACCACCATTTGTAGCACTAGCATTATTGCCAACTGCTACGGCATTATTACCTCTTGCTTTAGCACTGGCACCTATTGCTATACCAGTAGCATGATTTACTAAAGCATTACTACCAATTACTAAAGCTTTTTTATGAGATTTTTCATTAACTTTACTCAAACGAGTTTCAACACGTGTGCTAATTAATGATTTAGCTGTTCGTACATTCACTATATCTGTTTCAAAAGTAGCATCACTTACATTGGAGATTTTTTTACTTTGAGCATTAAAACCTTCTCCATTTAAAATCATAGAATTACTAAACTTGTTATCTATAGTTGTATTCAATTCTTTTATAGCTTCATTTAAATTAGTTATTGTAGCGGCATCCGTAGCTTCTGTACCTTTGGTGACTTTAACGATATTTTTACTACGCGCATTAAAACCTTCTCCATTTAAAATCATAGAATTACTAAACTTGTTATCTATAGTTGTATTCAATTCTTTTATAGCTTCATTTAAATTAGTTATTGTAGCGGCATCCGTAGCTTCTGTACCTGGGATAACATAAGCTATCTTCTTCTTACTAGCAGTACTATATTTTTTTCACACCATCAGAGTAAATAATATTATCCTTTAATTGCCCAACATTAATTACATCGGTATCAGATTTAGCGTTAGCAATGTTAACTAATTTGCGTTGTAGATTGCTATTACCAAAGCTAACCTCATTACTATCAGCTGAAGAATTGTTACCAATAGCTATACCACCATTTGCAGCGCTAGCATTATTACCAAATGATAGGGAATTCTCCTTTTTGGTTTTAGCGATGCTACCTATAGCGATAGAATCAGCACCACTTGTGCTAGCATTATCACCAATGGTTATGGATTTATCGTGATGAGCACCGATTGTACCTAAACGAGATTTAACATTTGTGTTAATTAATAATTTAGCGGTTCTTACATTTACTGCATCTGCATCAGAATTGATGTTCGCATCAGCTAAATTAGAGATTTTTGTGTTTTTAGCATCATAAACTTTTACTGATAACAAAGTTTTATTTATATCATGCGGGGTTCCAGCCGCTGTTTTTTCATCAATTACCTTGGCTAATAGACCCGGTAGAGCTTCTTCAATTGTGTTAGTGATAATCTTATTTGCTATAGGATTAGTTGTCTCATTCATAATTTTGAGAGCGGTATCTCTTATTTTATCATGTTCAATATTATCTTTGATATCTGTTTTAATTGAAGAAATAAACTTTTCTTCTTTTTTATTTATTTGACCAACATTGATAGCATGATTTTCAGATGAGCCATCTTTTACTTTAGCAATAGATTTATTTAAAGCTCTATAGCTAGATTCATCAAAATAGATAGCAAATTCATTTAATTGTTTCATGTTAACAGCACTATTAATCGCTGAATCTGCAGGTGCATTTGAGATTTTTTTTCCTTTAGCATCATAATTTTTACCATTATGATAAAGGGCATATTCTTTTATTTGTGATATAATAGCAGCATTATCATTAGCTGTTCCAGGGGCAGCATTCGTTAATTTACGTTCTGATTGTTTTTTACCAAAAGATGCAACATTAGATTGATTTTTTTCCAGTATTGAATTGCTACCAATGACAATACTACGTCTTGTATCTTCAGCGCCAGCGTTAATATTAGCTCCTAAATAAACACCATCTTTGCGGTAAACTTCTGTTTTCTTATGCTCTTTTATGCCACTTATAATGTTATGACCTATACTAGTATTACCAATACGAAAATCATCGTTAATAATTTTATTGCCAATAATAGTGCTTACAGCTCCATAATCATTTGTGATATCTCTACCTAAATAAACATTATCTTTACGGAAAGAACTAGCCTTTGAACCTATTGATACGTGACGTCTGTCCTCACGTGACATCGAGTTTATAGTATTTTTTAGCTGTTTTACATTGATAGCATCTGTGTCAGTTTTAGCATCAGCTAGATTAGAGATTGCTTGACCATTTGCATCAAAGTAACCTTTTTTATTTAATACTATTGGCTTAGTAGCGTCTAGTCTATCTAATAACTGTCTATAAGTAATCAGATCAGAATCGTTTATTCCTGCAGCGATATTAGTTAATCTACGCTCTGAGCCTTTTCCACCAAAAGAAACAACCTTGGATTGATTCTTGGCTACCGTTGACGATTCACCAATGACAACAATCATTTCTGTGCCTGGATGTTGGGCATAAATGTTAGCACCTAAAGCAACAGAAGATTTTGCAGTCTCTGGATTATCAGGAGTTGCTTTTAGTCCATTTACAATATAATAACCGATATTAACATTCTGAATACTTTTGCTATCATCCTGTATTTGAGCACCAATATTCACACTTTTCTTACCATTAAAATCGTCAATATAGTTACCGATATTAACATTATATCCACCAGAACCAGTAAATTCTTTTTTTGTAACCCCTATTAAGATATTAGCCTGATATTTTGCATCTTTATCTGTGTGGAGTTTTTTTTTCTCGCCATCTGGGTTACGGTACTTTTTAGTTGTTTTACATTGATAGCATCATTATCAGCCTTAGCATCACCTAGATTATAGATTGCTTTACTATTTGCATCAAAGCAACCTTTTGCATTTAATACCATTGGCTTAACAGCAGTAAATCTATCTATTAACTGTTTATAAATAACAACATCATTATCATCTGCTCCCGCAGCGATATTAGTTAATCTTCGTTCTGATCCTTTTTTACCAAAAGACACAACGCCAGATTGATCAGTATCTATAGTGGAATAATGACCAATGATAACATTATTCTTTGTAGAGTCAGCTTTAGCCGCAAAAGAAATATTATTACCTAATATAACAGAATTTTGTTTGTGTACTATATCTTTTCCGGTGTATGTGTATGTAGGATCATTGAAAGAACCGATGACCACTTGGTAAGAGGTGGCGGCACCTTCTACACCTAGATTAGCTTCATCGTAAAAGAATGTGTTATTGGAGCCAATAAATGCTCCTAGAGAAACATATCGCGCCGTTATATTACTACCTATAGAAACATGATTACCAGACAAATACCCTTGCTCTGCACTCTGATTAGTACCTATTATCGTAGTATTTTGATTATTGTCTTCATGACTATTTTTACTACCAATAGCAAATATATTGTTATTAGGTGACGCATCATTACTACTAAATTGACCATAGTTAACAAATTGTTTCACTTGCTTAAAATTTATGGCATCACTAGACGCTGTACCTGCAAGAACATTAGAGATTTTTTTGCTTTCAGCATTATAGTTTTTACCATTATAATAAAAAGTATATTTTTTTAGTTGTGAAATATTAACAACATCATTATCATCTGCTCCCGCAGCGATATTAGTTAATCTTCGTTCTGATCCTTTTTTACCAAAAGACACAACGCCAGATTGATCAGTATCTATAGTGGAATAATGACCAATGATAACATTATTCTTTGTAGAGTCAGCTTTAGCCGCAAAAGAAATATTATTACCTAATATAACAGAATTTTGTTTGTGTACTATATCTTTTCCGGTGTATGTGTATGTAGGATCATTGAAAGAACCGATGACCACTTGGTAAGAGGTGGCGGCACCTTTTACACCTAGATTAGCTTCATCGTAAAAGAATGTGTTATTGGAGCCAATAAATGCTCCTAGAGAAACATATCGCGCCGTTATATTACTACCTATAGAAACATGATTACCAGACAAATACCCTTGCTCTGCACTCTGATTAGTACCTATTATCGTAGTATTTTGATTATTGTCTTCATGACTATTTTTACTACCAATAGCAAATATATTGTTATTAGGTGACGCATCATTACTACTAAATTGACCATAGTTAACAAATTGTTTCACTTGCTTAAAATTTATGGCATCACTAGACGCTGTACCTGCAAGAACATTAGAGATTTTTTTGCTTTCAGCATTATAGTTTTTACCATTATAATAAAAAGTATATTTTTTTAGTTGTGAAATATTAACAACATCATTATCATCTGCTCCCGCAGCGATATTAGTTAATCTTCGTTCTGATCCTTTTTTACCAAAAGACACAACGCCAGATTGATCAGTATCTATAGTGGAACCCTGACCAATCACAACACTATTCTTTGTAGAGTCAGCACTAGAGTTAGTATTAGCACCCAAATTAATGTTGCTTAGTTTAGTTGAGTCCACTTTATCACTAGAGGTATTTCTAGGTGCAATGCTAAAACCGATATTAACGTTCTGACTTAATTTGTCTCCGTAATGTATCTTAGTACCAAGATTCACATCTTTAGCAGAATTTTTAGCTATAATATTATAACCTATATTAACATTATCCCCGAAAAAGGAATTTCTATTTTTGTGTGAAGAGTTTATAAAGACGTTTCGATGCGACCATCCGTCTTGTTCAGGCCCATGATAAGATGTTACAATCTCGTTAGAGAAAAAATCTTTCATTTGCTTTACATTTATAGCATCTGTATTCTGTTTGCCATCAGCAACGTTGAGGATTTTTTTACCTAAGGCACTAAAATTACCGGTGTAATTTAAACGCATTCCATCAAATATATTATTGTCATTTTTTAATTGACCATAAGTAACAACATCATTATCATGTGCTCCCGCAGCGATATTAGTTAATATTCGTTCTGATCCTTTTTTACCAAAAGACACAACGTCAGATTGACCAGTCTCTATAGTTGAACCTGCTCCAAGGACAACACTGTTCTCCGTGCTTCTAATATCAAAAACAATATTGGCACCTAATGTAGTGAAAGATGCTGGAGAAATAGTGCGTGAAGCTTTACCATATTTGTGATCATTCTTATAACCGATGATTGTTTGACGAGAAGTAGGAGCATGACTGTAGCCGTTAGTAGTAGTTCGACTACCAATAATCACGCTATCAGAATTATTAAATGCGTAAATAGTGCTACCCACAGTTACCATTTGTGTATTGTTCCCGTTATATCCGAGAGACAACTTACCAATAAATGTATGAGCAGTCCCAGTAATACCGGAGGTCATGCCAATAATAAAATTACCAGCATTAAGCTTATTACTAGCACCAAATTCTACAAATCTTTTAATTTGCCCTACAGAGATGGCATCGGCTTTCTCTTTGCCGTCTGCAATGTTGGTTATTTTATACCCACCAGGATCAAAATATAACCCTTTCTGTACGTGCAATGCATTTTTATTTAAATCATCTTTTTTGAGACGCAGCTGACCATAAGTAATAACATCAGTATCAGTTTTCCCTGTATCGACATTAGTTAATCTAATCAATTTATTATTTTTGCTAGAAAAGAATATCGTGTTAGATAAATCAACACTATCCAAATTTACTCCAGAACCAATGATAACACTTTGGCTAAGATCACTATTTTTAATATCAATATGACTACCTAAATAAACGCTACCACGACTATTGGATGATTGGTCAGGGGGTTGTGTATCTTTAAATTGTTTACACTGATTTAATTTATTACCGTAGCCTATTGATACATTCTCGTAATCACTACATGCGCCCAGATAGTGCGCTGAAAAATCTGCGCCAATATATGTATTTCCTGATATCTTTTCCTCGGGGATCGAATTTATAATACGGTAATTACTACCTATAATAACATTATTGATAAGAGGATTTTTCATGTAAGAAGCGTGTTTAGTGTAACCTAGAATAGTAGTGCCAACTATTTCACTTGACTTTTCAATAACTATAGGATAAGAGGTAATGGCAAATACATCACTAAAAACACCTTGCGCTTTAACTGTTATACGGAGGGTGCCGTTATCGAGGAATTCTCTTTTTTCTTTTTCGCTGACTATCATATCGTTATAGTTAGCGCTAACATTATTAACAGATTTAGTAAGTGGATTGATATCATTAGTATTAATTGTGTTACCAAAGTTTTTGTTGTTAACCATAGCATTTAGCCCATGATCAGCAAAAAGCGCTATGTCGGATGAACCACTCTTATTATCTATATAAATATACGTTGATTTAGGATATAAAATTACCGATTTAGTATTGTTAGGAGTATTAACTTTAAAAGCGGAAGAGGCAGTTGTTTTAGCCATCAAACCACCTTTCATCATATTGTAATTTACCGGTAAGTTAATAGAAGAACGATATTTTTTTTGTGCCTCAGAGGGCTTGGGGGCTTTCTCATTATTGACATTAGCCAAAACAGTACCAGAGGTAAATAAAGATGCGGTAGTTAGAACTGTACTGCCTAGCAAAAGGCGTCTTAATTTTTTTGAATGTGATTTTCTAATAATGGACTTCATGCTATTTTCTTACTGTGTGACAAATATTAAAAACAATAGATTACTTTAATAGAATATAGTATATCATAGTTATATATATTATAATATATAACTATATTATAGTTATAGTAATTTGTCCAGAGTATATATTTAAATATTTTTTATTAGTTAAATATATTTGTTATAGAGTAAATATTTAAGGAAGAAAGCATAGTTTATTATGAGCTATAGTTTTTTTTAATTACTTATAGGAATAACTTTAATAATTTGTACTATTATAAGACTAGATGTTAGGTTTTATTGATGGAGGAATGACTAAATCTTAAAATAAGAATTAGTAAATTTATTATATATTTTATGGAAAAATATAATAAATTTATATTGATAATAATATTTGTATTAGAGTTGTGACACTATTTATATACTGTGGATAAATAGCTATATACTCACAATATAATATTAAAAATATATTAATAACTTAATTATTAATATAAGACCTATATATTGTTAAACTATACGCTTAAGTTATTAAAAATTATCAATCAAATAGATATGATACAGATTGCTCATTTGCGGTTCTTTTAATTGCTTCAGCTAATAATTGACCTATAGAAATAACCCTAATATTAGGTATATCACTAATATTTATTCTAGGTTTTATGCTATTAGTAATGACTAATTCTTTAAGGCAGGAATTAGCTATTTTATCTGCTGCTTTACCTGATAGAACACCATGAGTAATATAAGCAGCAACACTTCTAGCGCCATCATCAAGTAAGGCTTGAGCTGCATTACACAATGTACCTCCGGAATCAACTATATCGTCTAATAATAGACAATCTTTGCCTTCAGGATCACCTATAATATGCATTACTTCTGAAATTCCAGCTTTTTCTCTTCTCTTATCAATAATTGCAAGGGGGGCATTGGAAAGTCTTTTAGCTAAAGCACGGGCTCTTACTACTCCACCAACATCAGGTGAGGCAACCATAACATTAGATACATCATAATTGTTGTTTATATCACGGCTTATTGTAGGAATCGCATATAAATTATCAGTAGGAATATCAAAAAAACCTTGAATCTGACCAGCGTGTAAGTCTAAAGTTAATACGCGATTAGCTCCAGCTTCTGTTATTAAATTGGCGACTAACTTTGCTGATATAGGAGTGCGAGGAGCGGGTTTACGATCCTGGCGCGCATAACCAAAATAGGGAATAACAGCGTTAATGCGACGAGCGGAGGAGCGTCTGAATGCATCTATCATTATCAGAAGTTCCATTAAATGATCATTAGTAGGATAAGACGTCGATTGTAGAATAAATACATCTTCTCCACGAACATTTTCCCCGATATCTACATATATTTCTTGATCAGCAAAGCGTTTTACCGTAGCTTGACCCAAATTAATATTAAGATAGTCTGCTACTTCTTGTGCCAGTGGTATATTAGAATTACCGCAGAATAACTTCATTTTAGATCCTTTATAATATAAAATAAGATTAAGTTATTTGATTTATACTAAAGTTTTAGATAGCTTTAAAGAAATATTTTAGTTTAAAATTATTTTGGTTAGCTATATTTTTATATTGCAACCCGCGCCAAAGCAAAATACCTTAAATAATTTACCCATTTTATTAGGATTAGTGAGATAGTCATATTCTTTAGCTAATAAATATTGTTCTGTATCAGTTAGTTGAGGAAATTTAGAGGTGATACGAAAAGCTAAGTTAAGTGATTGTAAAAATTTACCTTGCTCTAAACAAAAATTATCTATTTGATTAGCTTGGCATAACTTCTTGAACTGACCAAAATTAACATGACTGGTAAGATCGCAGTTACCAACGTCAGAAAAAATATCTACAAACTTATGATCCTTGATAGCTTGCAAGCTATCTCCATAACCTTCGCAGATACTACCATAATCAACAATTATACCTCCACCTTTATATTTGGAGATATAAGATAACATACAATTAAATATATTTAAGCGCTCAATACTAATTTCATATATCGCACCTTCGGGACTTAGATAAAAATCTGACGGAAGATAACCGGGAGAAAGTTTTTTGTTGCCTAGAGTAAATTGAAAATTATCATCAGAAAAAGTGATTAATCTTTCATAAAATACACCATCAACATTTACATATTGATCTATAGGAATTGCATCAAAAAATTCGTGCGCTATAAATAAAATAGGACAAGATACAGAAATATCTAAGCTGGTATGCCAGCATATATTAGTGTGAGAAGATAAAGTATCAGCTTGGATATTTTTTAGGTAAGGACTAACCTCTATAATTTTTAATGATAGACTATTATAAAATTTACTATCATGAATCTTAATAAAAGATAATATATCTCTCATCAATGATCCAGTTCCTGCACCTAATTCACATATTATTATTTGTTTAGGGCAATCTAAAAAAATCCATTGATCTTGTAACCAAAGGGCTATAGTTTCAGCCATTTGCTTACCTAATTCCACTGCTGTGATAAAGTCACCTTTTTTACCTAAGGGATTCCTATTAATATAATAACCCCAATCTTTATTCGTTAATGATTCACGCATAAAGTGACTTACTGATATAGCTCCATGTTGAGAGATATAATTTTTTAACCAAATATTACCGCTTTTGCACATTATAGGACCTAATTATTAGATATATACCAGCAAATAGCATAGGAAACGAAAGAATCATACCCATGGTTAACCAGTGATTATATAGATAACCTAATTGTGCATCTGGTTCACGAAAAAATTCTACAAAAATTCTGCTAATTGAATAGCCTACAGCAAAAATACCACTAGTTAAACCGGTTCTTTTTAACGAATGGAATAAGAACACCATAGTTAAAAGGAGTAAAAACAAAAATAATCCTTCTAATAAAGCTTCATATAATTGGCTAGGGTGACGGCTGAGTAAATCTCCATACATATTAATACCACCATTAGGAAATTTTACTCCCCAAGGGACATTGGTAACTTTTCCCCATAGTTCACTATTAATAAAATTACAAATTCTAACTAAGCCTATACCAACAGGAGCCGATACGGCGACAAGGTCAAATAAGGCAATGAGATTAATTTTATATTTTTTACTGAATAGATAAAAAGCTAATAGACAACCTAAAAAACCTCCATGAAATGACATGCCGCCATCCCAAATAAAAAACATATGACTAGGAAATGATAAATAATAGTTGAAATTATAAAATAATATATATCCTAATCTACCGCCTATGATAATTCCTAACGTAGCATAGACTATAAGATCATCTAATAGAGGAGCTTTTAAGGGGCTAATAGCATTGCGCCATAATTTTTTTTGTTTCAATAAATATTTACTGAATAACCAAGCAAATAATATACCAACTAAGTAACCAAGACCATACCAATGGATATTAAAAAAACCAATAGAAAAGGCAATAGGGGATATATTAGGAAATTCTAGACCCATTTAAGACTCCATTGAAACTATATGTTATAGATTTATTTTAAAAATAATAGTATACTCTGAAATATATTAGCGCAAATATAAAAATTTACCATAAAGGAAAAATAATGAATAGAGGGCAGAATAAATTATTGGATGATATTGCAAATATTTGTAATCAAGCTGCAAAAACAGTTGAGACATTTAAAGAAGAAACCCAAAATATAGCCCAAAGTCAAATAGAAAATTTAATTAATAAATTAAATTTAGTAAATAGAGAGCAGTTAGAAATTGTTAAGCAAATGGTACAAAAGATACAGCTAGAACAGCAGGATATGAAAATAAAAATTGAGGAAATTGAAAAAAAATTACAAAATTTAACTGATTAATTAATGGGCGAAAAATGTCACTTACTCTTGATAAACTTAAAGTTATTCATATACCAGTAACACCTTTGCGGCAAAATTGTACTTTGTTGATGGATCTTGATAATGACCAAGCAATTTTAGTTGATCCAGGTGGTAATGGAGAAAAAATATTAAAAGTTATTAAAGAAAATAACGCAAATGTTAAAGAAATATGGATAACACATTGCCATTTTGATCATATTGGAGCAGCTAATTTTGTGTCTGAGCATTTGAAGATTAATGTTGTTGGACCAGCTATAGAAGATAAATTATTATTACAATATGATGTTATTGATATTGCAAGAGGTTATGGAATATATGACGATACTATCCAGAATGTAACTATAGAAAAATTCTTAGCAGATGGAGATATCGTAACTTGTGGAATGTATGAATTCAAAGTGTTACATACGCCAGGACATGCTCCAGGACATGTGATATTCTTTTGTGAAAAACTACAATTTGCTATAATGGGAGATGTGTTATTTAGAGGATCAATAGGAAGAACAGACTTGATAGGAAGTAATCATGCTGATCTTATCAGATCTTTAAATAATAAAGTGTTACCATTAGGAGATAATGTGCAATTTATCTGTGGGCATGGTCCAGGTAGTACTATCTTATATGAAAGATTGCATAATCCATTTTTACAAGTATTTAATCAATGAATAACTGTATTTAATTAATAAATAACAGTATTTGATGAGTCAATATTTTATTCATTAATCCGAGGTAGTAAAGCTATTTTAATAGCTTTACTACCTTTATTATTTATAGTCGCATTTACTTCATAAGCAACTTGTTTATTTAACATTCTTTAGGTCAAATATTTATAAGGTTGACAAGATATAAAAACCCTTAATTGCCGTTATAAGATAAATATTTAACAATATATAAATTATAAGTTATTTACATCTTATATAATTGATTTAGTTAACTTCATCTAACAAAGATATTTTAGTAGCTTTTAAACCTTTACTATTGATATTCTCTGTTGCCTCATAAGTAACTTGTTTATTTAACATTCTTTAGGTCAAATATTTATAAGGTTGGCAAGATATAAAGACCTTTAATAGCCGTTATAAGATAAATATTTAACAATATATAAATTATAAGTTATTTACATCTTATATAATTGATTTAGTTAACTTCATCTAACAAAGATATTTTAGTAGCTTTTAAACCTTTACTATTGATATTCTCTGTTGCCTCATAAGTAACTTGTTTATTTAACATTCTTTAGGTTAAATATTTATAAGGTTGACAAGATATAAAGACCTCTAATTGTCGTTATAAGATAATTATTTAACAATATATAAATTATAAGTTATTTACATCTTACATAATTTATTTAATTAACTTCATCTAACAAAGATATTTTAGTAGCTTTTAAACCTTTACCATTGATATTTTCTGTTACTTCATAAGTAACTTTTTGTTTATTTAATAGTTCTGTTAAACCAAATATTTGTAAGGTTGATATATGTATAAAGATATCTAAACCGCCATTATCAGGAGTTATAAAACCAAAACCTTTTTCTACATCAAAAAATTTCACCGTTCCTGTTTGTGATATATTGCCTTCTGACATTATGCCCTCGTAATTTCTTTATTATTTATTATAGAAGATAATACAATAAGGAAAATTGACAAGATATAATATAAAATATACTAATATATTTTATATTAGCGGCCAGGACGACCAGTTTTAGAGCTTCTTCTACTAGGAGAAGTTGGACGTTTCTTTGATTTTTCTTCTTGCGATATTATTATATCTTCTTCGTTATCGTAAAAGATTACTTTTGGATCATCGCTTAAAATTAATAGCATTTGTTGTAACTTTTGTAGCTCATCTCTATAGTCTGCGGCTTGTTCAAAATTAAACTCTTCTGCAGCAGCATACATTTTCTTCTCTGTTTTTTTTATCTTCTTTTCTAGTAATTCTGGTGATAATCGTGGCAAAGATTTATCTTTTTTACTGGAAGTAGAATAATCTGCTTTAGGAAAAGAAAAATTGCTATTATTTTTTGAGGTTGTTTGTGGAATGATATTATGTTTTTTATTATAGGCTTCTTGTTTTTCTCTTCTCCTTTTTGTTTCTTCTAAAGCTTTTTTTATGGAAGCTGTTTCTTTATCTGCATAGATAACAACTTTACCGTCTACATTTCTTGCTGCTCTACCTATCATTTGTATTAATGAAGTTTCTGAACGTAAAAAGCCTTCTTTATCTGCATCTAAAATAGCGACTAAACCACATTCAGGAATATCTAAACCTTCACGTAGTAAGTTGATGCCTATTAATACATCAAATACTCCTAAACGTAGGTCTTGAATGATTTCAATTCTCTCTAATGTATGTATGTCAGCATGCATATAGCGGACGTTAAAATTTTGTTCATGTATATATTCTGCAAGATATTCTGCCATACGTTTGGTTAATACGGTAACTAAAGCACGGTAGCCTTTACTGATAACTGATTTTAATTGATCTATTAAATCGTCAACTTGATATTTGGCAGGTAATACCTCAATTTGTGGATCAGTAAGACCAGTAGGACGGATAATTTGCTCCACAAATACGCCATGAGTTTGTTCAAATTCCCAACGTCCAGGCGTAGCAGAAACGGCTATAGTTTGAGGGCGCATCATATCCCACTCTTCAAAACGTAGCGGTCGATTATCCATACATGATGGAAGTCTAAAACCATATTCTGCTAAAGTTGCTTTACGACGAAAGTCTCCTTTATACATACCTCCTATTTGTGGAATAGAAACGTGACTTTCATCTACAAATAAAATTGCATTATTAGGAAGATATTCAAATAACGTTGGAGGAGGCTCTCCAGGAAGGCGACCGGTTAAATAACGTGAATAATTTTCAATTCCTGGACAACTGCCAGTGGTTTCTAATAATTCTATATCTAAACTGGTACGTTGCTCTAGCCGTTGTGCTTCTATCAGACGGTTAGCGGCGATAAGTTCTGCTAATCTTTCTTGTAACTCTATTTTAATAAGCGAAATAGCTTGTTGTAATGTGGGGCGGGGGGTAACATAGTGAGAATTAGCATATAATTTGATTGAATCAAGTTTAGCAGTAAGTTGACCTGTTAATGGATCAAACTCGCTTAAGCTTTCAATTTCATCACCAAATAAAGATATACGCCACGCTCTATCTTCTAGGTGAGACGGAAAAATTTCAATAATATCACCACGAACTCTAAAAGATCCACGTGTAAAATTAATGTCTTGTCTACGATATTGTTGTTCTACTAGTCTAGACAATAATTGACGCTGGTTAATATGTTCATTAACCTTTAATGAAAAAGTCATAGCTGTATAAGACTCAGCCGAACCTATACCAAATATACAAGAAATAGAGGAAACGATAATGGTATCATCGCGTTCAAAAAGGGCACGTGTAGCAGCATGGCGCATTCTGTCTATTTGTTCGTTGATAGAAGATTCTTTTTCAATATAAGTATCAGATCTAGCTACATATGCTTCAGGTTGGTAATAGTCATAATAAGAGACAAAATATTCAACTGCATTTTCAGGAAAAAATGACTTAAATTCCATATATAGTTGAGCGGCTAAAGTTTTGTTGTGAGCTAAAATAAGAGCAGGGCGTTGAGCTTGAGCTATAACTTGTGCCATAGTAAAAGTTTTACCAGAACCAGTAACACCTAATAAAATTTGTGTTTGCTCTTTTTCTTTTAGACCTTGTAATAAGGAGCAAATCGCTGCAGGTTGATCTCCGGAAGGCTGAAAATCTGTCTGAATAGAAAATTTTTTGCCGCCTTCACTTTTAGCGGGTAAAATAGGGCGATGCGGCTTCCAATCTTTTCCATGTTTAATTAATGGCGAATCTGAAGATATTAGCTTAGATAAAGCCTCTACCGTTGGAGTCATAATAGCAGGATTTTTTTGTTTATCTGCCTTTCTGATTTTAGCGGCAGGAGATTTGTTTACCAAAATAGTCTCTCATGTAAAATGTCAAAGAATATTTAATTAACGTATTTGTTTTAATTTAGTTCAAAAAACTAATATTTGCAATAATTATGTGCATTTTTTTAATGAAATACATTAATATATTAGTGTATATATATGATATAATTATATTTTTTATGAATTGGGTGAAATGTATAAAAAGTTTCTCATATTTTTAGTTATAATAATAACTATGTTAACAAGTATAACTAAAGTAATGGCTGCTAATGCTATTACTACCTCATATGTAAATATGCGTATTGGACCAAATACTGATTATCGTATATTAAAGTTACTGCCTCCTAAATCAAGGTTGCAGGTGAGATATTGTCAAGAATCTTGGTGTCAGGTATCATATAAACAATATACTGGTTGGATGTCCGCAAAATATATAGCATATAAGCAAACTACAGAATCTAAAAATTTAGCTAGGGTTACTTATAGTATTGAGAGGTTTACTGTATGGGAGCCTTTGGTGACCATGCCGCTAAACAAGGAATATAATATTATTTCATTTGAAAGTTACAGGTCTTTTGTTCAGTAACTCCAGCTGGCTGCTTTTGAAAGTATAAATTTTTTAAAAGCATTCATTCTGACGGAATTTCTGAGGGATTCATGGTAATAAAAATAAGCGGTAAATCTTGGAATATCTGCTACATCTGTTAATATTTGCACAAGACCTTCAGTATCTTTAACTATATAGTCTGGTAATACACAAAGACCTAAGCCTTTAATGGTTGCTTCTCTTAAAGCAAGTAGATTATTGATTTTTAAAGTCGATTGTCGAGGAGGCGAAAAAAAACCATTAGCACTTTCTAGCCAATTGAGAGCAACTAAATGTGGTGGAATGGGGTCACCATAAGAAATAATAGTGTGATTTTCTAAGTCACTCAATTGTGTAGGTTTGCTGTGTTTTTTAAAATAATCTTCCGAGCCATATATATGCATATGAATATTAAATAATTTTAATTGGATTAAATTTTGTTGGCTAGGTTGATGTAGTTGTATAGCACAATCTGCTTCACGTTTACTAAGATCTGGTTCAGTGTCTGTTAAATAAAGTTGTAATTGTATATCAGGATAAAGACTAGAAAATTCATGAATACGATGACTCAACCAACCCAGACCAAGTGCAGCAGTGGTCGTAACTCGTAAGCGACCATAAAGTTTTTGACGGCTTTCATATAATAAATTATATGCATCATCTAACTTTTCTATCATAGAATGTACAGTTTTAAATAGTGTCTCGCCTTGTTCGGTCAGAATTAATCCCCTAGCATGACGTTGAAATAATAATACACCTAATTCTAATTCAAGGCTGGTCACTTGACGAGATATAGAAGATTGAGACATATGTAAATTGCTGGCAGCTTGCGTAAATGATCCTGCTTCTGCGGCAGCATAAAATACACGTAACTTATTCCAATCCGAAGGAGTTTGCATTTTCAGTTCACTTAATTTAATTCTTCTAAATATTTTTTAGCATCTAATGCTGCCATACAACCATGTCCCGCTGCTAAAATAGCTTGGTGATAAACTGAATCTGCAACATCTCCAGCTGCGAAGACGCCGGGTATACTCGTTTTAGTAGTACCTGCTTCTACCCATAAATAGTTATCCTGCGTTTTTTTTAGCTGATTGTCAAATAAATTTGTACAAGGGTCAAATCCTATAGCTATAAAAACACCAGAAGTATCAAGTTCGGTGATATTATGATCTAATATATTTTGCAATCTTATTGATGAAACTTGAGGCGGTAACATTTTAGTATGTGTACCTAAAATTTGAATTACTTTTTGGTTCCATAATATGGATATATTAGATTTTTTAAATAAGCGGTCTTGTAATATTTGTTCTGCTCTTAATTTATCACGGCGGTGGATAAGAGTAACATGTTTAGCAATATCAGATAAATATAAAGCTTCTTCTACGGCTGTATTACCACCACCAACTACAACGACATTTTGATTACGATAAAAAAAACCATCACAAGTCGCACAAGCTGAAACACCGCCACCAATAAAAGTTTGTTCTCCATCGATTCCGAGCCAGCGAGCTTTTGCTCCTGTTGCAATTATCAAGGAATCACAGGTGAATATTTTATCACTATCTGTAAAAATTTTAAAAGGTCTAACGTTAAGATCAACTTTAGTTACTATTTCATCTAGAATATTAGCGCCCACATTTTGCGCTTGTTGAAACATTTGATCCATTAGCCAATTACCATCGACAGGATGTGGAAAACCAGGAAAATTTTCTATCTCATTGGTTAGGGTTAATTGTCCACCTTTTTGTAAGCCGGTCAATAAAATGGGGTTTAACATAGCTCGAGCACTATATATAGCTGCTGTATAACCAGCTGCACCAGAGCCAATAATCAAAGTTGAGGTATGTGTAGTAGACATAAATATACCTTATTAAATATATTCTACGTTGATAATTTCGTAAGATCTTATACCAGCAGGAGCTTTAACTTCTATTGTATCTCCAATAGTTTTACCAATTAACGCCCTGGAAATAGGAGAAGATATAGAAATCCGACCTTCGTGAACATCTGCTTCCAGATCACCGACTATTTGATAGATTTTTTTCTCATCAGTTTCTTCATCTATTAAAGAGACTGTTGCGCCAAATTTAACAGTGTCGCCGGACATATTGGAAATATCTATTACTTCTGCGCGAGCAAGAGACTCTTCTAGTTCCATAATACGGCCTTCGTTAAGACTTTGTGCTTCTTTTGCTGCATGATATTCAGCATTTTCTGATAAGTCACCATGTGCCCTGGCTTCTGATATAGCTTCGATAATTTTAGGGCGCTCAATTCTTTGACGTCTGTTAAGTTCTTCCTTAAGTAAAGCAAATCCACGATTTGTCATAGGAATACTATCCATATTTTATCCTTCCTTATTTTATAGTAGTTATATAATTATGGTTATATCAAGTATAAGGTTATGATATATAACATAATGATTAATATATTTATTTACTTTAATGATGCACAAAAATTTTGAATATGTAAACAAGCTTCTTTTAAAATATCCGTAGAAGTAGCATAAGAAACTCTAAAATTAGGAGATAAACCAAAAGCTTCACCATGTACTACAGCTACCCCTTTGGCGTTTAATAGCTCTTCAGTAAATATAGCATCATTTTCGATTATTGTACCTTGAGGAGTTTTTTTACCAATTACCCCAGCACATGAAGGATAAACATAAAAAGCCCCAGATGGTTTTGGGCAAGTTATGCCTTCAGCTTCGTTTAGCATTTTAACTACTAGATCTCGTCTAGATTCGAAGATTTTACGACTATAACTAATAAAGTCTTGAGGGCCAGTTAATGCTTCTTTAGCAGCCCATTGAGATATACTGCATGTACCAGATGTTTGTTGACCTTGTAATAAATCCATAGCTTTTATTAGTTTTTCTGGTCCTGCCGCATAACCGATACGCCATCCGGTCATACTGTAAGATTTAGAAACACCATTCATGACTAATGTGCGATCATATAAATCAGGGCAAACTTGGAGTAAATTAGTAAATGTTTGTCCATCATAAAGTAAATGTTCATATATATCGTCAGACAATATGTGTACATGTGGATATTTGCGAAGCACTTCACCTAATTGTTGTAATTCTGTTATATTATAGGTTGCTCCTGAAGGATTACTAGGAGAGTTTAAAATTAACCATTTTGTTTTAGGGGTTATTGCTTGTTCTAACTCTTCTGGTGTGATTTTAAATTGGTTATCAATTGAAGTTTTTATAATAACTGACTCTCCACCTACGATTGCTACCATTTCAGGATAACTAACCCAATAAGGAGCGGGGATAATTATTTCATCGCCTGGTTCTACTGTAGCCATTATAGCGTTGAAAATTATTTGTTTTCCACCTGTTCCAACAATTGTTTGGGCGATTTTATATTGAAGTTGATTTTCATTTAGAAATTTATCAACAATAGCTTGCCGTAATTCATTAATACCTGATATAGCGGTATATTTAGTTTCCCCTCTTTTAATTGCCTCTATTGCCGCCAGTTTAATATTTTCTGGTGTGTCAAAATCTGGTTCGCCAGCGCTTAAACTTATGATTTTTCGACCTTGAGTTTGTAGTTCTCGAGCTTTTTGTGACATAGCAATAGTTGCAGAAGGCTTTACGCGGGAAAGGCGGCTAGATAAAAAAGACATTATGATTTCCTTAAAATAAAATTTAAAGCTTAGATTTTATTTTTATCATTATTGTATATATTTGTCATATATATATTTTTTTTTTTAACAAAAAAGCTTTTATTCTTATATAAAATAGAATGTAAGATTAATTTATCAATTGCTTTTTATTTTATAAATTAGTTGCAGGATATAAAAATAGCCACTGAAAACAGTGACTTAATATTTTATATTATTTAATATGGATAATAATTAAAAACTGATATGGATATTATTGCTTTAAATAGAAAACCCAAGAATTAGCCTATAGTTAAATCCATATTATTTTAAACTTAAGTAATGACATTTATGATATCATTACTTTTAATAAGTTATTATAAAATAGCTAGGCTATCTGCAGCCATTTTTCCTGATCTTTTATCTTGAACCATTTCAAATTGAACTTTATCGCCTTCGTTTAAGCTTGTTAAACCTGAGCGATTTAAGGCAGAGATATGCACAAACACATCAGAGTGACCTTCATCCGGTTGAATGAAGCCAAAACCTTTTGTTGTATCAAACCATTTTACAGTACCGGTAATCATATATATATACTCCTAAACACCTTATAATAATAACATAGATCGAAAAAGAAGAGATCTACATAATAAGGTGCAAGAGTGTAGTCACTATCTTTGAAGATTCGATAATATTCAGTCTAGGGTTATTTTTTATAAAATGCAAGTTTATTTTGCAACTTTGTCTTATTTATGTAAATTATATGTTAATAGCCGTAATATTAATGTGATTTTACTTAAAATTGCGGCCTTATTGATATTTTGCCTTGTTAATAGATAGTTGTTTGGCTTGCCTATTGGGGTTAATTAAGTTATCTTGAAAACAAATATTAGATTATATAGGAAGGTATGTAAGAGTGTTGATATTTCATTATGATAAACCAAATAAAGGACAAAGAGTAAAGAAGAAAATTCTTTCTATCGTTGATCATTTTGCTCATATTGAGGCTACTAGTGGAGTGTTTTTGCTTCTCGCCGCTGCAATAGCCATTATCTTCGCTAACTCTAGTTATGGTTATCTTTATAATGAATTTCTTGCCGCTAATATAAATTTTTCTATTAATAACTTTAGTGTAAATTTTTCTGTCAGCCATTTTATAAATGATGGATTAATGACAGTATTCTTTTTGATTATCGGTTTAGAGATACGTCGTGAAATGCATGACGGTGTGCTTTCTGATTTTAAACAGGCTTCATTACCAGTGTTTGCAGCTATAGGTGGTGTGATCGTTCCTGCTGTTATATATTTTCTTTTTAACTATAGTTATGGTGTAATGAATGGTTGGGCTATTCCTACAGCTACAGATATAGCTTTCTCTCTTGGGGTTTTAGCTTTATTGGGTAATTTTTTACCTTCCCATGTTAGAGTCATTTTATTAACTTTAGCTGTGGTGGATGATATCATTGCAGTTTTAATTATAGCTCTTTTTTATTCATCGGGAATTCATTTGCCAGGGTTTTATATTATAGCAATAGGTGTAATGATAATTTATCTTTTGCGCTGGCTTGCTATTAATAAGATTTTATTCTATTTAATTCCGGCTTTTCTGGTCTGGTATGGTTTTGAGGAAGCTGGTATACATGCATCATTAGCAGGGGTTGTATTAGGATTACTTGCTCCAGTCAGGCCATTTGCAACTAATCGTAATCCAATTAAAGTTATGAAGGAAACTATAGGCTCTATTTCAGAAGAGGCATCCAAAAAACAGCCTAAACTTAATGAGGTTTCTGATGATTTAAAAATACTGCGTAAAGCACATAGAAGAACTTTGCCTCCTGTAGTGTCCTTGCAGAATGTATTACATGGGTGGGTATCTTATGGAGTGATGCCTATCTTTGCTTTTGCTAATGCTGGAGTTGCTTTTGGAGGGATTGCTCTGCAAGAACAGGGTAGCTTATGGATATTTTTAGGTATTTCAACTGGTTTATTAATAGGTAAACCTCTAGGCATAGTAGGTGTTAGTTGGTTGGTAACTAGGTTGAATATTTGTCAGCTGCCTAAGTCGGTGAAATGGGTGCACATGTTATTGATAGGCTTGTTAGCAGGAATAGGATTTACTATGGCAATTTTTGTTGCTGTTTTATCTTTTAGTTCTGATGCTCAATTAAGTATAGCTAAGTTAGCGGTATTATTAGCATCTGTGTTATCAGCAATATGTGGATTAATTTTAGGCGCAATCTTAGTTTTCTTTAATAAAAAAGATGAAGCTACAAAAAAACATAATGCATAAGAACAAGATAATATTAAAATATTGCAATTGTTTTATAGTATGCTAAAGTGAGTTGTTAATTTAGAAGCTAAAAATAGATAATTGTGCGGGGAAGAGGGTTTAAATAATGAAATTATGGAAACAGAAAGTAATAATTGCATTTAGCTTATTATTTTTTATATTCGTTGCTGCTTGTCAAAAAACTGATAAAGATGCAGATGGTAATTTAACTGAAGGCGGTAGCGCAATAGAACAAAAAAATACATCAGATGTTGCTACTGTTGATAATCAACCAGCTAAAGAGGGTAATTCATTAGAGGAAAAAAAATCATCTGATATTGATACTGCGGATAATCAGTCAGTTAAAGAGAATAATTCTGTAGAAGGAAAAAACACACCCGCTGTTGCGGCTGAAAATACCGCTAAGGAAGAAAAATCTACTAAAAATGCAAAATATAAATATGTAGAATTTTTAAAGTCAGAAATATTAACCGTAAAATTAGAAGATGTATATGATGAAATACCTGTTTACGGGACTTTAAAGCCGCAAGAAAGTGTTCAGGTCACTGCGTCAATTTTAGGTAAAGTTAGTAGTGTTAATGTAGATATAGGTGATAAGGTTACAAAAGGTGATACTTTAGTTGTTTTCAATAAAGACAATGTAACATCTTCTTTATCTTCTGCGGAAGCTTCGGTTGAAGGGATAAAATCGCAATTGAAGAATGCAAGATCTACTTATGAACGTAGTAAAGAATTAAATAAGCAAGGGTATGTTAGTAAGGCTGCTGTATTAAATAATGAAGCGACTGTAGCCAATCTAGTTTCTCAGTTACGTAAAGCAGAAGCTGCTAATGTTCAAGCTGCAAGGCAGCTTTCTGAAGCATCGGTAGTTGCTCCTGTCAGTGGGATAGTTGCATCTAAAGCAGTCAATGTAGGTCAAACTGTAGGTGTTGGTTCTGTATTGCTTACTTTAGTTGACATTTCTAAAATGGAGTTTCAAGCCAATATACCATCAACAGAAATTTCTAATGTCAAGTTAGGGCAAGAGGCGAGTTTGTCTGTTTTTGGTATTGATAAAAAATTTATTGCAACCGTGAATAGAATAAGTCCAGTTGTGGTACAAAATACTCGTAGTATACCGGTATATTTTAGTGTTGATAATCCAGATTATCTTTTGCGGGGGGGGATGTATGCTGACGGATTTATTATGGTCAATGTACAAAAAAATATCATGGTTCTACCAAATTGGTCTGTATTATATAATAAAGATGAAAAAGGTAATTTAAATTATTTTGTTGTTATGCTTAAAGATGGTAAAATTGCTGTTCAGGATGTAGAAGTAGGCGATGTTTGGGAGTCGAAATCATTGATTCAAATAAAATCTGGTCTAAAGGTAGGTGATCAGGTCGTGATTACTAATCTGGAGCAAGATTATGTAGGAGCTAGCTACAAAATAATAGATTTGTAATTATGAAAACAAATAGGCTTATTGGGATTTATAGATGTTTATAACTCGTGTTAGTGTTCGTCATCCTGTTTTTACAGCAATGTTAATGTTGGCGATAGTGGTAATAGGTTTGGTTAGTTATTCACGCTTAGCGTTGAATGATACTCCATCTATAGATATACCTATAGTGGTTATTAGTACTCAATTACCAGGAGCGTCACCTGAGGTTGTTGCAGACACAATTACTAATCCAATAGAGCGGGTAGTTAGTAGTATTGCAGGAATAAAGGAGATTTATTCTACTTCTTCTATTGGTTCATCTATGGTTATTGTGCAATTTAACTTAAATGTGAGTTCTAATGAGGCTTTTTTTGAGGTTCAGCAAAAGGTTAGCGGTTTACAAGCTTCTTTTCCTACTAGCACTAGGCCGTCCAGGATTGTAAAAGCTGATATTAATGCTTTACCTATAATTTCTATATCTTTGTTTTCTCCTACTTTAAGTTTATCTGATCTGACTTCGGTTGCTGAAAATACTGTAGTTACTAGTTTAGGATCTGTTGAAGGTGTAGCGCAGGCTACGGTTAAAGGCGGAGCTAAACGACAAATTACTATAACCCCTGATTTGCAAAAAATGCAGGCTTATAATATTTCACCATCACAGATAACTCAAGTTATTAGCGCAAATAATAAAGACCGCACTTTAGCTACTTTAGATGATGGTCGTTATATGAGTTTAGTAGTTTTAAATGGAAAAATACATAAAGTTGAGGAGTTTGGTAACCTTATTGTGGATATTGAAGGGGGTACTCCTGTATTCTTAAAAGATATTGCAACCATAGTTGATGGAGCTGGTGAGAAAAAGTCTATAGTTACTTATAATGGTCAGAATACTGTTTCTATTGAAGTAGTGAAAATGCAAACTGCTAATACTGTTAGCGTTGCTGATAATGTAAAACGAATGTTGAAGTCAATAGAAGCAGACTTAAAAGATAGAGGGGTAAGTTATATTATCTCGGAAGATAGATCAAAAAGTATTAGAGATTCCGTTGATAATGTAAAAAATATGTTAATTGAAGGAGCACTTCTAACTGTTGTTATAGTATTTTTATTCTTAAATTCTTGGCGCTCTACTATTATTACAGGTATAACTTTACCTGTTTCTGTTATCGGTACTTTTGCTGCTATTCATTTTTTAGGTTTTACTTTAAATCAAATGACCTTGTTAGGATTATCTCTTTCTATCGGTATTTTAATCGATGATGCGATAGTGGTTAGAGAAAATATTACTAGACATTTGCACATGGGTAAAAGTCATTTGATAGCAGCCATTGATGGTACAACAGAAATTGGTCTTGCGGTTTTAGCTACTACTTTATCAATTGTTGCGGTATTTTTTCCTGTGGCTTTTATGGATGGTATTATTGGAAGGTATTTTTTTGAATTTGGGATGACTATAGTTGTAGCGGTTTTGATATCTTTATTTGTCTCCTTTACTCTTGATCCTATGCTTTCTAGTGTTTGGAAAGATCCTGCGATTCAACCTAATGCCAAACGTAATTTTCTAACTCGTCAAATAGATAAATTTGATAATTTTTTTCATAAAATTTCTATAGGATATGGTTCTGTTATCGCTTGGAGTTTAAAGCATAGATTAAAAGTATTATTTTTCACGATAGCTATTTTTATTCTTAGTTTATTCTTGGTAGGAAAAGTAACTAAAGAATTTATTCCATCTGGTAATGCCTCACAAATTCAGGTCAAAGTATCGGTAGATAAAGGTTCATCTTTAGAGTATGTTAATTTAAAGGTTCGTCAAGCTGAAGCGGCTTTAAAAAATATAGAAGATATTGAAAGTGTAGTTGCTATATCTAGCGCCTCTTTATCGGCGTCTAATCAAGGTAGTTTGCGTATTAATCTGAAACCCGTAGAGGTTCGTAAAAATAATACCGATAAAATAATTAAAGATATTAGAGCTAATTTAAATAAAATAGTCGGTGCTCGTTTTAGGGTAAGAGTTCCCGCTATGATTCAAAGTAGAGCAGGCAGTGGATCTGGCAGCTATAAAAATATAGTTTCTTTTAGTATTGTTGGTATTTCTAATAAAGGTGTGGTTGAGGCTGCAAAAGATATTGCTAAAATATTAAAAAGGGATCCACGAGTAAAAGATATTACTTCTGATTTATATAATACAGTTCCTTATGTGAGTTTACGGTTGAAACAGCCAATTGCGACTGATTTAGGTATTTCTGTTAATAATTTATCTTCGGTGGTTAATTCTTTATTTTCAGGAGTAATTAGTGGTTTGTGGGAAGCTCCTGATGGTGAAGGGTATGATGTAGTTCTGCAGCTACCTAAATCTGAGCGTAAAAGTCTAGACCAATTACATGAGATTCTCATACCCTCAGGCAAAAAAGGCTCTGATGGTGCGGCGTTAACCGTAGCTGTCGGTGAAGTTGTTAACACAACAGCGTCTTATCAACCCTCAAGTATATCGCATGAAAATAGGATTAGAAATCTTGATATGTCTTTCTCAGTAGAAGGAATATCTACTACTGATTATTTATTAGAATTAGAGGAAAAATTAAAAAAGGTTAATTTCCAACCCGGTGTTAAAATTAAATATGGTGGTGATGCAGAAGATCTAGAAGAAAGTGTATCTTCAGCTATTGAGGCATTTTATTTAATAGTTATATTGTTATACTTGATTCTTGCTTCTCAGTTCGGTTCCTTTATACAGCCTTTCTCCATAATGGTAGCTCTACCCTTGTCTTTAATAGGTGTAGTATTAGGTCTATTGGTTATGGGGTCTAGTATAAATATGTTATCTATTATAGGATTTTTATTGCTTATGGGTTTAGTGACAAAAAATTCTATTTTATTGATAGATTATTCTAATAAGTTGCGTAGCGATGGAGTTGAATTAAATGAAAGTTTAATAGCCGCTGGTAAAGTGAGATTTCGTCCTATTATTATGACTAGTATGGCGATGATTTTAGGAATGACGCCGATAGCTATAGGAGGAGGTGAAGGTGGTGATATTATCGCTCCTATGGCACATGCGGTTATAGGTGGTTTAATATCTTCTACTCTATTGACGCTATTGGTTGTACCTGTTATTATCACCTATTTTGATAAATTCGAGCGTTTCCTTATGCGGATATCTCCTTTTGAGGTAGATCATGAAGGTATAAAAAATTTAGATAAAAAAAACGATTAATAGGTGAATGATGTCTGATGATGGTTTTATCCGAGAAGTGAATGAAGAGTTGCGCAAAGACAAAATTATTAGTTTTTGGCATCGTTATGCTATTTATATTGTGTTTTTTGTAGGGTTAATTATCTTTGCGGCTGCTGTTCATCAAAGTTATAAATATTTTCAATTGCAAAAAGCAGAAAAATCAAGTGAATTATTGCTAGTAATGTCTGATGCTACTGAGATCACTCCTGAGTTTTTAGTGCAATTACAACAAATAAAAGATTATAAAATTGGAGCATATCCTACTTTAGCAAATTTTAAATATGCTGCTTTATTAATAGCTAATAATGATAAAAAAACGGCTTTGAATATATTTGAAAATATTCTTGCAGATACATCTATAAGTCCTATGTTAAGAAATATTGCTAGAGTTAATGCTGGTTATTTGCTTTTAGATGATGCTACTTATGATGAAATACATGACAAAGTCGGTGATTTAGCCGTCGTAGGTAATCCATTAGAATTTTTAGCTATAGAATTGTTAGCTTATGCTGCTTATTTTAATGGTGATTATAAACAGGCTTATGATTTATTTAAGCAAATAGTAGATTTAAATTCAGAGGATCCAGATTTAACAAATCGTGCTGGACTAATGTTGATGCAGTTATCTTCAACAAATAAATAGGTTAAAAATGTCATTTAAGGTCGCTATTATTGGTCGCCCAAATGTTGGTAAATCAACATTATTTAATAAATTAGTGGGTCGTAGATTGGCGATAGTTGATGATACCCCTGGAGTAACTCGTGATAGACGTGAGCATGAAGCCCGTTTACATGGTTTAGATTTTACCGTTATTGATACAGCGGGGTTAGAAACAGGAGTAATAACCAGTTTACCAGGTCGTATGCGTATGCAAACGCAAATTGCAGTAGAGGAAGCAGATATTTTATTATTTGTTTTTGATACGCGTTCTGGTATTACGGCTGCTGATGAAGAATTTGCTAATAGTTTGCGTGGATGTAATAAACCAATAATATTGGTAGGCAATAAGTCAGAATCTAGATTTGCAACTACAAATTTATATGAGGGATGGAGACTTGGTTTAGGGGAGCCGGTGCTAATTTCTGCTGAACATGGTTTAGGATTAGTTGATTTGCGTGATGCTTTGCTTAATGTTATGAATAATATATCTAAGCAAAATACTAACTCTGTAGCTGAAAATACAGTTTCTGCATCTGATACCACTTCTGTTAATATAGATGACGGTGAGAGAATATTAGACGCTGCGGATAATCATCATTCTGATCTTAACAAACCATTACATGTAGCTATAGTTGGTCGTCCTAATGTTGGTAAATCTACGTTGATAAATAATATTATTGGAGAAGATAGATTATTAACCGGCTGTGAGGCTGGCTTAACTCGTGATTCGATTTCAGTTGATTGGACGTGGCGTGGGCGTAAAATTAAGTTATTTGATACAGCTGGCTTAAGACGTAAGGCTAAAGTTGATAAAAAATTAGAGAAATTATCAGTAGCAGATACTTTGAGAGCAATTAAATTTGCAGAAGTGGTTGTTATTATATTAGATTCTACTATGCCTCTTGATAAGCAGGATATGCAAATTATTGATTTAGTGATTAGAGAAGGGCGTGTGCCAATAGTAGCTTTTAATAAATGGGATCTCATTGAAGAGCCGAATTTACTTTTAAGTGACTTATATGAAAGATTAGAGCGGTTGTTACCGCAAGTTAAGGGTATTCGTGCTGTTCCAATTTCTGGTGTGCAGGGTAAAAATATATCGAAATTAATGGAGAATATCTTTTTATCTTATAAGGTTTGGAATGAACGTATATCAACCGGAAAATTAAATCGTTGGTTAGAAAAAGTTACTGCCGCACATCCGCCTCCAGCCGTATCGGGTCGTAGGTTGAAGGTGAAATATATTACTCAAGTTAAATCTCGTCCACCTTCATTTGTTTTGTCTTGTTCTCGACCAGAGGCTATGCCGCAATCATATGTTAGATATTTAATGAATCGTTTAGGTGAAGATTTTAATATTTTAGGGGTTCCTATTCGAATTTCATTGCATTCTTCTATTAATCCTTATGCCCATAAGGCAAGGAAAACCTAATTGATGGATTTTAATATATGAAAAAAAATAAACTAACCTCAACTACTAAGTTAACTGAAGATAAAAATTTATCAGATCGGTTAGATAAATTAGAAAAAAATATTTCTGAATTTGAAAAAGAAGCAGATAAAAAATATAAATTTAATAAAAAATCTGAGAAAAAATCTTCATTAGCTGGTATATCATTTGGTTTGCGCTTATTAAGTGAATTTATTTCGGCTATTTTGGTTGGACTTGCTTTAGGATGGGCGTTCGATGTTTTTTTTAATAGTGCTCCTTGGGGAATGTTTTTTTTCTTATTTTTAGGTTTTTTTGCAGGGATATTTAATATTTTACGTATAATAAATAATATTTCTACTTCCTTTTCTGCGTTAAATAAGTTAGATAAGGATAAAGATATAGATATAAAATAAATTACTTAATTTTATTAGTTTGAATATTAATATTAAATGGGGTTACCAGGTGGCACAAGATCCAGTACATCAGTTTGAAGTTTATAAGTTAGCTTCGTTAAAAGTAGGTGGTGTGGACTTATCTTTTACTAATGTTTCGGCTTATATGTTTTTAACTGTAATATTGACTAGCGGTCTGATTTATTTATTTTCTCGTTCAGGTCGCTTAATTCCTACAAGGTGGCAATCTTTAGCTGAAATACCTTACGAATTTGTAGAGAATTTACTAAGGGAATCGGTAGGTTCTCGTGGTAGGGTTTTTTTACCTTTAATTTTTTCTTTATTTATGTTTATATTGATAGCTAATCTTTTAGGTATGTTCCCGTATTTTTATACAATAACAAGTCAGATTATAGTTACTTTTGCTTTAGCTATGTTAGTTATATTGACAGTTGTTATATATGGTATTACCAAACATGGCTGGCGGTTCTTACGTTTATTTGTGCCGCGTGGGGTGCCAATAGCTATATTACCGTTAATTAGTTGTATTGAGGTGGTTTCATTTTTGTCACGTCCGATAAGTTTATCAGTTCGTTTATTTGCAAATATGTTAGCTGGTCATATAACTTTAAAGGTCTTTGCTGGTTTTATTGTCTCTTTATCCGCATTGGGTTTTTGGGGAATTGGAGGTGCAATTCTTCCTCTGATAATGACAGTAGCTATTACCGCATTAGAGGTTTTAGTTGCTTTCTTGCAAGCGTATGTATTTACCGTATTAGCTTGTATGTATCTAAATGATGCAGTTCATCCAGAACATTAATAGTAACAATTAATTTATTCATTGAAGGAGAATAATTATGGAAGCTGAAGCAGCAAAATATATAGGTGCAGGTTTAGCCTGTTTAGGTATGGCTGGGACCGCTTTAGGTTTAGGCAATATATTTGGTAGTTATTTATCAGGTGCTTTACGTAATCCATCTGCCGCTGACAGTCAATTTGGTCGTTTGGTTTTTGGTTTTGCTGTTACTGAAGCATTGGGTATTTTCTCATTGCTTATTGCTTTATTACTTTTATTTGCAGTTTAATAATATAGACCATTGAAAGTTATAACTTTCAATGGTCTTCATTCATTAGGAAAACCCCTATGTTAGATGCAGAGATAGTAAAAAATAATCAATCTGTAAAATATAGTCAAAATTTATCGTTAGATAATTTGTCTATAAAATCTGATAATTCAATTGTTATAGCCAAAATGAACGAAACTACAGAAATATCTACATTATTATCTTATAATAATTCCTCAGCTAAGATGATGAATAATGAAGTGGTGAAAACTCACGAAAATAGAGCTTTTCCTCCTTTTGATTCAAGCTATTTCGTATCACATATATTTTGGTTGATAATTAGTTTTGGATTATTTTATCTTTTTATTTCTCGATTGTTATTACCACGGTTAACTTCTATTATTGCTAATCGTAGAAAATTGATTGAAGATGATCTTAATTTAGCAGCTGAAAATAAAGAGAAAGTTGATGAGTTAATAAAAAATTATCAGAAATCATTGGAAGAAGCTAAAATAGAAGCTAGGGAAATAGCAACTGATTCGCTTTTAAAGGCTAGATTAGAAGTTCAGGAGAAAAGGCAAATAATTGAAAGAAAAGTTAAAAATACTTTGACTGAAGGGCTAAACTTATTAGATCAAAATAAACAACAGGCTCTTACCAATGTTAAAGGTATGGTAGCAGATATTTCTACTGATATAATAGATAAGTTAATAGGATCTAATAAAATTAGTAACGAAAAAATATCTTCTGTTATAGAAAAATTGAAAGTAGGAGAAAAAATATGATCGATGCTAGTTTATGGTCATTGATAGCTCTTATTTTATTCATAATTATGCTGATTTTTTTGGGTGTTCCAAAAGCTATAAAATGCTTTTTAGATGATAGAGCGAAACGTATTGCTAGTGATTTAAATGAAGCTCAACGTTTGAAACAAGAAGCGAATGAGTTATTAGAAACATATAAAGCTCAGAGTGAAAAAGCGAAGCAAGAAGCGGAAGAGTTAATTGCTTATGCTCGTAGTGAGGCTGCTAGAATTGTTACTGAGGCAGAAGTAGAAATGGAGCAATATTTAGCAAAATCTATGCAGTTAGCAAAGAATAAGATTGAGTATGCTGAAATGGAAGCCTGTAAAGAAGTAAGAAATTTAGTAATAAAATTATCTGGAAAGGTAGCAGAAGATATTTTATCTACAGAAGTAAATAATAATGTACAAAAAAATATCTTACAACAATCCATTCAAGATATTAAAACGTTAGTTAAATAAATTTGATATTATAATATATAGGTGTAAATATGGCAATTGAGCGTACTTTTTCTATGATAAAACCAGATGCTACCCGTCGTAACTTGATAGGTGCTATAACAAAGCAATTAGAAGAATCAGATTTAACTGTAATAGCTTCAAAACGTGTCTGGATAAGTGAAAAACAAGCAGCTGAATTTTATGCTGTTCATTCTGAAAGACCATTCTTTCAAGAATTAATTGATAGTATGACAGCAGGCCCTACTATTGTACAAGTTCTTGAAGGTGAAAATGCTATTGCTAAGACGAGAGAAGTAATAGGCGCTACTAATCCAGCGGAAGCAGCAGAAGGAACTATCCGTAAAAAATTCGCTTTGTCTGTAGGTGAGAATTCTGTGCATGCTTCTGATTCTCCAGAAACTGCAAAAATAGAAATTGCTTATTGGTTTGCAGGCGTAGAATTACTTAGATAATTATTTTTATAATTAATACAGCTTTTTCTGATATTAACATTATTTGATAACCATAGTTATATTATTTTCTATGGTTATTTTTTTATTTTATCAATTGATCTTAAGCTTTGTTTAAATAACTCCAGCCAGTTATTAGAGTAAATAAATGATTATCTATAATAAGAATAATTTTGTTTAGATGTTCTTTAGCTAGAATTTTATTCTAATTAATATATTTTGTTAATGGTAGTTATATCTGATAACCATAGTTATTATTATACTATGATTATAGTTATTCTTCATTAATCGAGCTTAGGCTTTGTTTAGATAACTCTAGACCGTGATTAGAGTAAATAAATGGTTATCTATAATAAGAATAATTTTGTTTAGCTGTTTTTAGCTGGAATTTTATTCTAATTAATATATTTTGCTAACGTTAGTTATATCTGATAACCATAGTTATTATTATACTATGATTATAGTTATTCTTCATTAATCGAGCTTAGGCTTTGTTTAGATAACTCTAGACCGTGATTAGAGTAAATAAATGGTTATCTATAATAAGAATAATTTTGTTTAGCTGTTTTTAGCTGGAATTTTATTCTAATTAATATATTTTGCTAACGTTAGTTATATCTGATAACCATAGTTATTATTATACTATGATTATAGTTATTCTTCATTAATCGAGCTTAGGCTTTGTTTAGATAACTCTAGACCGTGATTAGAGTAAATAAATGGTTATCTATAATAAGAATAATTTTGTTTAGCTGTTTTTAGCTGGAATTTTATTCTAATTAATATATATTTTGCTAACGTTAGTTATATCTGATAACCATAGTTATTATTATACTATAATTATAGTTATTCTTCATTAATCGAGCTTAGACTTTGTTTTAAATAACTCCAGCCAGTTATTAGAGTAAATAAAGCAGCTACCCATAATAATGTTAAACCTATTGTTAAAAATATATTTTTTTCATTAAAAATTACATCTAGATTTAATAAACTATCACCAGTAGGACCTATTAATAGGCATCCTATGGCTATCATTTGTATAGTGGTTTTATATTTTGCTAAGTTAGATACTGGTATATTTATATGAATATCACTTAGATATTCTCTTAATCCTGATACTAGGATTTCTCTGCATAGGATAATTATTGCGGCCCATAAACTCCAGCCTGCGATAGTACCGTTAGCAGCTAATAATAACAGTGCGCTGACAATTATTAATTTGTCAGCTATAGGATCAAAAATACGACCAATGTTAGAGGTTTGTTTCCAAATACGTGCTAAATAACCATCTAAGAAATCAGTTACACAAGCGAAAGCAAAAATAATCAAACTTAGCAGTCTTGCTGTGTCAGTAGTTTGCAACTTGCCTTCTAAAAAATAACATGCTACAAATAAAGGAACTATCACTATTCGTAGGTAAGTTAGAATATTTGGTAATGAGTAGGTATTTTTTGCCATAAAATTTTTTGTCCTAATAAATTACATTTATTACTATTTATAACAATTCTGTGGAAACGACAAGAGTAAATTCGCGCGCCGTTATTTTTTTTGAAACCAATCATGAATTAATTTAGCCGTAGTTTTGGATATAAAATTGACTTTCTGAAGATCTTCTATTGCGGCTTTAGCTATAGCTTTAGTCGTACCAAAATGTTCTAATAGAGCTTTTTTTCTTTTTGCACCTATTCCTTTTATTTCATCTAAGGGGTTTTGAAGGGCAAATATTTTCCTTTTATTTTTTTGAGTTTCTATAGCAAATCTATGCGCTTCGTCTCTTAGTCTCTGAATAAAAAACAAAGTAGGATCATTATGCGGTAGGGTAAAAGGCTCTTTACTTTCCATGAAAAATTTTTCTCTGCCAGCATTCCTATGTTTTCCTTTAGCTATAGCTATAACAGTTAATTGTTGTTTGATTTTAAATTCTTCTAATACTGATAATACTGCATTTAATTGGGTTTTTCCGCCATCTATTAGCAGTACATCAGGTATTTCATCATTTTTATTATTTAATAAAGATTTTATTCTGCGTGATAAGACTTCTTTCATCATAGCTAGGTCATCACCAGGTTTCATATCAGTTGATTTTATATTATATTTTCTATATTGATTTTTAATAAAACCTTCTTTACCAGCTACGACCATCACTCCTACTGGATGACTACCAGAAAAATGTGAATTATCGTAAATTTCTATCCTTTTAATTTCTTGTTTGATATTAAATATTTTTGCAAAAGAATTAAGTAGCTCGTGTTGAATTATATCTTGTGATAATTTTCTATTTAACGCCTCTTCTGCATTTTTTTTACATTGTTCAACTATATCTTGTTTACTGCCCCTTATTGGACAATTGATAGTAACTTTTTTACCTTTTTGAAGTGTTAAAGCTTGCTCAATAAGATCATTCTCATGTGGAAGATCAGATATTAAAATTTCTTTAGGGATATATTTATCACTATAAAATTGCGTGATAAAGTCTGTTAATATATATTTAGATGGTATTTCTTGATCTGCTTTAGGAAAATAACTTCTATTGCCCCAATTTTGTTCTAGTCTAAAAAAGAATATTTGTATGCAAATATGTCCTGATTTTTCTGCTAATACTATTACATCAGTGTCATGTAGATTTTTGATATTTATTTTCTGATGCGATTGAATATGAGATAGAGCTGCTAATCTATCTCTATATAAGGCTGCTGTTTCATATTGTTTATTTTCTGCTGCTATTAGCATAGCTTTTGATAAATCTTCTTGAATTTTTTGGCTTTTTCCAGCTAATACGGCAGTAGCTTCTTGCACTAGCTTATTATAATTTTCATCTGATATCTTGTCATCACAAGGTGCTGAACATCTTTTGATTTGATATAATAAACATGGACGCTTACGGGTTTTGAAAATCGCGTCATTACAAGTCCTTAATAAAAAGGCTTTCTGCAACATTAATATAGTTTGGTTTACAGCGCTAACGGAAGCAAAAGGCCCATAATATTTACCATTTTTAGATTTGCTACCTCTGTGTTTGAAAATGCCGGGGTAGTTATGAATATTATTAATAAATATATATGGAAATGATTTATCATCTCTTAATAAAAAATTATATTTAGGTTGTAACTGTTTAATTAAATTAGCTTCTAGTAATAATGCTTCCGTTTCAGTATTGGTAATAATAAATTCCATATGATAAGTTTCAGATATCATATTATTTATGCGTTTTGTGTTTCTTACTGGAGAAGTATAATTTTGCACTCTTTTTTTTAGTTGTCGAGCTTTACCTACGTATAATACTTCAGATTTTTTATTAAGCATACGATAAACACCAGCAGCTAAAGGTAAATGTTTAACGCATTCAGCAATAATTTGATATCCAGTTAAATTTTTATGCTTATGGCTTTTTTCAAAGCTATTTTCTACTTGTTCCCATTTTATTTTGCTTAAGTATTTTTGGTTAAAGAGATTTTCTGCCTCATTATACTGATTGTAAGGAAATCCAGCAATTTCATCAGAGTTATTTTTATTATCAGATTCATTCATATTAATAAGTATTTTTTAGATAAGTTATAGATATTTTTTTGGTTACAGTTTGAGATAATAAATTTTCTAATAATGGGGTTAATTTTTTGATATCATCAGCTAAATTATAAGGAGGATTAATAACTATCATACCACATCCATCTAATTTGGGGGTAGAGGAAGGTGTAATATTACAGATTTCCAATTTCAGGGTTTCAGGTAATTCTAAACTCTTTAGCATTTTTGTAAATTCATTAACCATTTTGTAATTTTTAATAGGATACCAAATTGCATATACACCATGACGGAATTTCCTTAAAGCTTGTTTAAGTCCATCAATGATAACGTCAAATTCATTCTTTTGTTCAAAGGGTGGATCAATCAAAATAAGCCCTCTTTTTTCTTTAGGTGGTAAATGACCTTTTAAAGCAAGCCATCCATCTAAAAGAATAGTTTTAGTTTGATAATCATTAGCAAAAAGTTTTTTTAATTTTTTAAAGTCTTCAGGATGTAGTTCAATGGCGGATAATCTATCTTGAGGGCGCATTAATTTTCTACTGATTAGTGGAGATCCAGGATAAAATTGTAATTTCTCCTCTTCATTAACTGATTTAATAACATCTAACCATGGAGTTAATAGCTCCATTTCCTGATCAGTTAGTGCAGGTAAATTAGGGAGAAACATACCAATACCTTGTTTCCATTCTTGTGTTTTTTGCGATAATTCACTGGTTAAATTATATAACGCAGGGCCTGAATGTGTATCTAAAATACGAAAAGCGGTTGCTTTACGTTGTAGATAAATAATAATGCGGGTCAGAATGATATGTTTAAATATATCAGCAAAATTTCCTGCATGATAAATATGGCGATAATTCATTTATACTCTCTAATAATAAATAATTGTATAATTTTAGTTAAATAGGTATAATGTTTATAGCTATAGGAGTTGTTATAATGCAAGGTTTAAGTTTTTCGCAACTATTAATTATATTATTAGTATTTTTATTGCTATTTGGAGGACGTCGTATAACTAGTCTGATGACAGATTTAGCAAAAGGAATTAAAGTTTTTAGGCAAACTATGGAAGAAAAACCAGCCGAATTGAATGATGAACCTGACAATAAGAAATAATGTTTAATTTTTCTATGGCAAAAATAATATTAATTACGGCATTAATATTATTTTTAGTTAGATCAGATGACTTACCTGTTATTATGCGATCTTTAGCACGTTTTATTCAATATGTGCGTTTTTATCGTTTGAAGATTAATAATTATTTCAATAACTTTGTAAATGATATTGAAATACAAACGATGAATCATCTGGCAAAAGAAAATGGAATAACTATAAATAACGAAGAAGCTAATCATAACTTATGTTTAGAAAATAATCCAACTTCTTTTAATAATTCATGGCAAAATTATAATAAATATCTAACAGAGATAAAATATCGGTTAATCTATTTTATCGTAACTTTTGTGTTAATTTTTTGCCTCTGTTTTTTTTATGCTAATAATCTTATTAATATTTTACTTTTTCCTTTTGAAACAGCTTATCTTACTTATAGTCAAACTTCTCTCAATGTAGCAGCGAGGTTAATATATCTTGCTCCATTTGAATATTTAATAAATCAGTTAAATGTATCTTTTGCCGTTGCTTTGGTTATTTCTTTACCTTTTTTTATCTGGCATGTAGCTAATTTTTTATCTCCTGCTTTATATGTTAATGAAAAATTTTTTTGTTTAGTTTTTGCGGTGGCTTCGATAATTTTATTTATTGTTGGAGGCTTAATCGTATATTTCATCTTAATGCCAGCGGTGATATTTTTAGCATTAAATATGCAACAATTAGATGGAAGCACGGTAAATATTGAGTATTTAGCGAATGTTTCGAGCTATATAGATTTATTGTTACGGATGATAGTGGTTTTTGGTTTAATTTTTCAATTACCTATCATCTTGCTATTATTAATAGTTAAAGGTATACTTACAGTTAATTCTTTAGTAAAATTACGTAAGTATGTAATTCTAGTAATTTTTATTGTTGCTGCTATTGTGACACCACCTGATTTAATTAGCCAAATAACATTAGCACTGCCAGCTATATTACTTTATGAAATTACTATTTTAATTGCTAAAAGATTTAAAAAATAATAATTAGGTGAGACATGTTAGATATAAAATGGATAAGAGATAACATTGAGTTATTTGAAAATGCTTTAAAAGCAAGGGGAGTGCCTCTTGTAACTCAAGAATTGTTAAATGTGGACAATGAATTTAGACAAATTTTGTCTAAATTACAAATTTTACAAGAACAGCGTAATGAAAAATCTCGACAAATAGCTGCGATGTTAGCACAAAAGGCGATTAACGAAGCTGATCAATTAAAAAAAGAAGTATCTTTATTAAAAGATGAATTATCTATGTTGCAAGCTCAGCGAAAAGAAGTAGAAGAAGAGCGTAATAAATATTTAACATCTTTGCCTAATATTCCGTTAGCTGATGTTCCTATAGGGGTGGATGAAACAGATAATCTTGAAATATTATGTCATGGAAAAATTAGAAATCTAGATTTTGAACCTAAACAACATTATGAATTAGGGGAAAATCTAGGCATGATGCATTTTGAAAAAGCCGCTCAAATAGCTGGAGCGCGTTTTGTGGTTTTATCAGATGAATTAGCGTTATTAGAGCGTGCTTTAGGTCAGTTTATGTTAGATGTTCATGTTAAAGAGCATGGTTACCGTGAGGTAGTAGTTCCTACATTAGTTAGGTCAGAGGCTATGTATGGTACTGGTCAGTTACCTAAATTTGCAGAGGATCTTTTTAAAACGACCGATGATCGTTGGCTAATTTCTACTAGTGAAATATCTTTAACTAATTTAGTTAGAGAAGAAATATTAAAACAAGAGCAATTGCCACTACGTTTTACTGCATTGAGCCAATGTTTTAGATCAGAGGCCGGTGCTGCGGGGCGTGATACAAGAGGTATGTTAAGACAACATCAATTTTCTAAAGTAGAATTGGTATCTATAACTGATGCTGATTCATCTATAGAAGAACTTGAACGTATGACATTATGTGCTGAGGAAATATTAAAAAGGCTCGAAATACCATATCGTAAAATGTTATTATGTACTGGAGATATGGGGGCTTCAGCTAGGAAAACTTATGATTTAGAAGCGTGGTTACCGGGTCAAAATAGTTATCGAGAAATTTCTAGTTGTTCAGTTTGTGGTGATTTTCAAGCTAGAAGAATGGATGCTAAATATCGTCATTCTGATAATAAAGAAATATCTTTTGTGCATAGTTTAAATGGTTCTGGTCTTGCTATAGGGAGGACTTTAATAGCGGTAATGGAAAATTATCAACAACGAGACGGTAGTATTATTGTACCAGAAGTTTTACAACCCTATATGAATAATCTTACTGTGATCAAAAAAGCTAAGGGCTTATATAGATAGGATAGCAATGCGTATTTTAATAACCAATGATGATAATATACATGCTAATGGTTTAAAGATATTAAAATCTATCGCGGAAAAAATAGGTCATGAAGTATGGGTAGTAGCACCAGAATGTGATCAAAGTGGAATCGGACATGCTATCAGTATGTCTAATCCATTGAGATTACGACAATTAGATAAATATCAATTTGCTCTCACGGGGACACCGGTAGATTGTATTTTAGTTGCTCTTAAACATTTAATGCCACACAAACCTGATCTTATTTTATCAGGAATAAATGATGGTGCAAATATTGGTCATGCTATGGCTTATTCAGGCACATATGCAGCTGCTAGAGAAGGAATGGTGAATGGAATATTGTCTTTAGCAATATCGCAAGCTTCTTATTATAATTCTGAGAAACGTACTCTATTTACTTCTTATGAAGTAGCAGAATATTTTTTAGAAAAGATAATTAATAGACTGTTAGAGGCTAATTTAGTTGAAAATATGTTATTTAATTTGAATTTTCCAGCTTGTAAAATAAGTGAGGTAACTGGTGTAAAGGTTGGTAGTCCTTCAAAAAATCTAGGCTATGAAATAAATGTAACAGAGAGTAAAGATCCTTTATTGCGTCCGGTGCTATGGTTACAGCCTATGCCCGCTAAAGTTATTGCAGAGCAAGATACAGATGTTAGTATATTATCCGAAAATAAAATATCTATTACACCTTTTTCTTTTTACGGATTTGCAGAAAAGTCTTTAAATAATTTGCAAAAACTATTTGCTTAAGTTTGGTGAGTTATGAGAAAAGATACACCTTGTTATATTAGTAAATATGAAGAATTTGCTAGGATTATTTTACAATTAAGAAGTTTAGGTGTTCAAAATAAGGAAATTTTTTCAGCATTAGAGATCTATCCAAGGCAAAGTTTTATACCAATAAAATATGATAGTATTTATCATAATGGTATTATTCCAATTGAATGCGGTCAATATATGGAAAATTTTGATGAGCAAATGATAGCCATCGATAAATTAGATATACAGAATAATCATAATGTTTTAGAAATAGGAACAGGTTCTGGATTTACAGCAGCTATAATATCACAATTAGCTAAACAAGTGGTAACTATAGACAGATATAAAACTTTAGTAGAGCTAGCAAAAAAAAAATTTGAAAAGTTTCTGATCAAGAATATTTTTATAAAACAAGCAGATGCATTAAAGATTTTACCTGATCCATTATTTGATCGCATTATAGTTTGGGGAGCATTTCCGCATTTTCCTGCATATTTAAAAAAGAATTTATTAAATACTGGTAAAATGATATTTGCTTTAGGTAATGAATATAACGTGCAAAAATTAAAATTATATAATAATAGTAGTGCAATTGAAGATGGCGAAACTATAATGAATGTTAGATATCAATTTTTAACTAGCGGTTGTGCTAGGATACTATAATCTAGGGTAATTTATATTTTATTAAGCCAGCTAAATTTTGAATAAATTGCCAAGCTGTTCTACCTGATCTGCTAGCTCTAGTTATTGACCACATAAGTGCTTCTTGGTGTAAATTATAATTATCAGGGATTGGTAATTTAAAATATTCTACATAATGGTCGATAATTTGCAAATATTCTGTTTGACTGATTTTGTGAAACCCTATCCATAGGCCAAAACGATCAGCTAGAGAAATTTTTTCATCTAATACTTCAGTATTATTTATAGCATTTGCTTGTTGATTTTCAATTATTTCTCTAGCAAGTAAATGTTTTCGATTAGAAGTTGCATAAACAATTAAATTTTCAGGGCTTTGGATGAGTCCACCTTCTAAGATGGATTTTAAAAATTTATAATTTTGATCTTGTGAGTCAAAAGATAAATCATCGCAAAAAAGAATAAATCTATAAGGTTGATCTGCTAACAATCTGAGTAATAAAGATAAGGAATTTAGATCATTTTTATAAATTTCTATTAATTTTATTTTATGTATTTTTGTTATTTCTGTATGTACCGCTTTTACTAAAGAAGATTTACCCATTCCTCTTGCACCCCATAATAGACAATTATTCGCATTATATCCTTGTGCAAATTGTAGGGTATTTTGGTATAATAATTCTTTAGCACTATCAATTGTTTTTAGCAGATCTAATTGTAGATATTTTTTGTTATTTATTGGTATTAACGAAATTGTTTGAGCATCCCAAATAAAATTATCTGATAATTTTAAAATTTCGCTAGGATCTCTGACATGAGGCGAGGAAATATTTTCAATAGATGTTATTATTTTATCTAGGCGGTTAAGTAGCTCAGATTGAAAAAAGTCTAATTTTGTCATAATTTTCTTATAACATATTTAAATTGTATTATTAAAAAAAATCTTTATAATATGGATAACTTATTTGTAAGTTGATGTTTATTGTATAATCTAGACAATTATGCTATGAGAACATCAGTGAATTAATATATTAATCTATTTAGGAGAGTTATATGTTTATATCATATGCTAATGCTACAGTTGATGCAGGGGCTGGACAAAGTTCTATTTTATTCACTCTGTTACCTTTTGTGCCAATAATTGCAATAATGTATTTTTTAATTGTGCGTCCACAACGTATTCAAATGAAAAAAAGACAAGAACAATTAGCAGCTATTCGTCGTGGTGATACTGTAGTCACTGGTGGTGGAGTCGTTGGCAAAGTTACGAAAGTTATAGATGAATCTAATGAGCTAGAGGTGGAAATAGCAGAAGGTGTACGTGTACGTGTAACTCGTTATTCTGTTGCTGATGTTCGCGTAAAAGGTGATGTTATAACTGATGTAGAAACAACTAATAAAGAAGTTAAAAAACCTGCTAGCAAAAAAACTCGTAAAAAAACTGAAGAATAATTTATGAAAGAAATGGGATCGGCTATTAATATACGCGAGGCATATTTGCCTGGGACAACTCCTATCGATAGTTATGGTAATGGGGGTTTTAGTTTTGCTAAAATGTCACATAAAGGGTCGATAATTTGTTTGCCTTCAGGTATTTATAGTTGGTCACCTACTTCTTGTAATTTTACTATTGAAATGTTAGATCGTGTTTTTTTAGAAGCAGATCAAATAGAAATTTTATTATTGGGTACAGGTAAAGAGCTTCACCCTGTCAATAATGAGTTAAAGAAACAATTGCAAAAATTTAATATATCTGCAGATGCTATGAATACAGGTGCTGCAGTGCGTACTTATAATGTATTGTTAGCTGAAGATAGAGCCGTGGCTGCTGCTTTTTATGCTGTAGATTAAATTATGTCAGTATCTTTTTTGCGTCAGTTGAAAGACGCTCAATATCATCAATATCTTGCTCTATTATATGCTCCAATAAAATTGCGTGAGCCTCTAGCAATATTATATAATTTTCATTATGAAATCTCTCGTTTATTATATCAAACCTCTAATCGTGATTTAGCTAAAATTAAAGTGCAATGGTGGATAGATATTTTTGAAAAATTAAAAAATAACGAAAATGTTAGCAGCTATACACCCTTGGTAAAAAAGATAAATTTACTTATTAATGATTATCAATTACCTGTAGAAAAATTTATTGAATATTGTAATTCACAGTTATCTATGAATAGCGAAATGAAGGATATTGAAGATTTTACAATATATGCTGAAAAAACAAGGGGAAATATTTTATATTTAGCTATTAGAATATTTTTATTAAATAGAAAAAATAATCTTTCCTTTGATTCCATTAATAATATAATTACTAAAGCTGCTATAATATTATTAGGACAAGATATTCTGCGTAATTTTTATCATCCTTATACTAGAAGATTAATACCAGAAATCTTATTTAAAGCTGTTGCTATTGATAGTAATTTAACCATTCTCCAATTGTCTGAGGCGGAACAGAAAAAAATTTATAAAATCTTGTGTGAATTTATCTTTAGTAATTATAAAGATTTTACTATGATAACAGATGTTTTATTGAAAGAGGCTAATTTTTTATTTTTACCTATTTCTTTAACTAAAGGATATTATGATAATTGTCATAAGTTTGATAAAAAAGATTTAGTTAATTTTTTATCTATATCTAAATTAAAAAGTCAGCTTATTTATTTTTCTAGCTTTTATCTTGGTAAATTTCCTATTTTAGGTAATAAATGAAAATCCGATCTATTACATTAGCTAGATTTATTGTTATTCTTTAAAAGAAGTTTTCTTATTTTTGAATAAATTCTGAATGATTTTTCTAAATTATTAGCTTGTGTTATAGTTTATTTGCTTCTTTATTTTTGTATTAGCGCTTAGCAGCATATCTCTTTGCTGTAAGTATTTTTTACATAGAAATTAAGTTAACGGATCGTTTTCTCTATCTATTTGCACAGTGCATTTAGAAGAAATTAGATGTAAATATAACCTATATTTGAATTTTCCATATACCAGTAAATTATTAAAAGATTAATAGTCTACTGATATATGGGACGTTTACGAAAGGTATTGAAACAGAGCGTAAATTTCTGATTATATTTATAGCTATATTAATTGTTAGCTTCTTTTATAGGATATAAATTAGAATAATATTTTAATAAGCTGTTTAAGATGTTATTTTTTATCGCTTGTCGTATTTTTTCTTTTTCTTCGTCTGACATATTATAATGTTCAGTTGATTTTTTTGTCTCTGTTTTAGCTATAATTATAGCTTTTTTACCAGTAGCATCAGGTATTAATAGTAATTTATTAACAGGCATTATAGTTAAATATTGTAGTTGTTCTTGTGATAAATTTTTATCTGCTTTTTCGGCGGTGTTAGCGAAGCTAACGTTATTTAAATATTTTAATTTTTGATTGTGTTTTTTCGCAAATTGCTCTATGGATTCATTTTTTTCTATTTCTGGCATTAATGATTGTAACTGCTGAAAAAACTTCTGTTGAGTTTGTTCTTTTTGCCATGTTACTAAAACTTCTGATTTTACTTCATCGTATGCTTTTGGTGTTGCTTCAATTATTTCTTCTATTTGAAACCATATTGTTTTATTGCCCATATTTATGGTAGTGGGTAGATATAAGTCTTTTTCTTCTATTTCAAAGGCTTTATCTAATAAAGATTTTTCTTGTGGCGTGGTTATTTGTATTCCTTTGTTATTCTTGCCATTTTTATCTATGGTAATAGAATGTAGCTTAAAGTTAAAATTCTTTGCTAAGTCAGGAACTGTTAATCCATCTGCACGTGCATTATTAATTTCAGCATATAAATTTTGATTAGTGTCGTCTTGGATGAAGTAACTTAATTGTCTATATTCAGGCGATAAAAAGTTATATTTTGTTGTTTCAAAATATTCTTTTAGTGTTTCTTCACTTGGTTTAGCAATTTTTTTATAATCTTCAGCTGTTATTTCGTAATAAGCAAAGTTATTTTTTTGTGTATAACCTGTTTCTAAAGCTTTAAGTATTTTATCAGATACATGTAATGAATCTGATAAAGGGTAAATTAGTTGTTTGGTGAGCACTTCATTTTTGGTTGCTGCAAAATATTGATTGGCGGAAATCTGTAACTGGTTTAAAAAATTTTCGAATCTACTGCGACTAAAAACACCATTATTATTTTTAAATAAATTATTTTGTTGAATAAATTCTACAAAGGCTTTTGATGAGACTGTTAGACCTTGTGATCTAGCTGCTTCTGCAAGCAATAATTGAGCTTTGGTATTATTATATACATAATCTAGTAAGCCCATTTGCTCCATTTCTTCAATTGTCAAAGGTCTTTGTAGTCCATATTGTTTGGCTATAATTAGATTCCATTGATTTAATAATATTTGATATTCTGGTAATGTTATTTTGCTTTTGCCCGCTTTAAGAATATAGTTAGAGTTAGTTGCAGAAGAAAATAATTGGGGGATATTCCATCCTAATAAACCTAAAGCTGTGATAGTAAGAAAAATTTTTATAAGTAAAGAGTTTTTTGCTGCACGCAGTTTAGTTATCATGAAAATTACCCTATGTTTTATTCTGTCTGTTTGGCTCAACTTTTTGTTTTATTAAGTGTAAAAAACTTGCATTTTAATATGTATATCTACTATGTATACTTACAATATATACACAAAAGAGGAATCTTATGCAAAATGTAAAAAATCTTATTGTGGGTAATTGGAAAATGAATGGTTTTCTTAATTCCCTAGAGGAGTTAGTTACTATAGAGTCATCTTTAAGCTCAGCCGATAAAAATTTACCGTTTGAAGTAATTTTTTGTCTGCCTGATACCTTAATTTTTGCTGCTAATCAATTGAATCTACATATTTTGCAATTAGGTGCTCAAAATTGTTGTCATGAAAATAACGGGGCTTATACAGGAGATATCTCAGCAGAGCAGCTTAAAGATGTAGGAGCTAGCTGGGTTATTATAGGTCATTCTGAAAGACGATTAAATCACCATGAAACTAATCCGCAAATTGCAAATAAATTAGCACAAGCTTGGGAAAGTGATTTAAATACTATTTTATGTATTGGAGAATCGATAGACGTTTATGAAAAAGGGGAAACTTTAGAGTTTTTAACTAAACAATTAGAGCAAGTATTAAGTGATTCTGCTAATATTGATAAATTAACTGTAGCTTATGAACCAATATGGTCTATAGGTACTGGTAAAATTCCTACTTTAGTAGAACTTGATGAAATATATAATTTTATTCGTTCTTTTCTTATAGAAAAATTAGGTAAGGCAGCACAAAATATTCGGTTATTATATGGGGGGTCTGTGACTAGTAAAAATGCAGCTAATATCCTGAATATTAAAGATGTTAATGGTTTATTAGTAGGGAAAGCAAGCTTGCAAGCTGAAGAATTCTTAAAAATTTGTAAATTTAACTAATTAATGATTAAACATACTTATATTGACTTAAAAAATATGTTATTAGTCGATATATAATTTAATAAGCGAGAAATTTTATGCAAATATTTGTTGTTATAATATATCTTTTTGTGGTTCTAGCACTAATATCAGTGATACTTTTGCAAAAATCTGATGGCGGTGGTTTTGGTAGCAATAATTTTAATGCTAGCAGAGGTAGTAAGAGTTTTATGTCTCGTCTTACCGCAATTTTAGCAACTTTATTTTTTGGTTTGGCGATAATTTTGTTAATAATAGATAGCGTTAGTCATAAAGATAAATCTTTACATGACTTATTGCCAGAAAATAATGAGACCTTAATAGAGCAATTAGGTGGTGTGCCGGATTCCGCTGTTGATAAGATACCACAAATGGATGAAAAGTCACCGGCAAAAAAATCGGTTCCAAAAATTAAAGAGAAGGATAAAGATTCTTCTGGAGTACCAACAGGATTGTAATAATCCTCACTTAATATTATGATAGAGTTTATGTATGGTTCGTTATATTTTTATTACAGGTGGTGTTGTTTCATCATTAGGTAAAGGCGTAGCTGCGGCAGCCTTAGGCGCTTTGTTACAGGCTAGAGGTTATAAAGTTCGTATTAAAAAACTAGATCCATATCTCAATGTGGATCCTGGTACAATGTCGCCATATCAACATGGTGAAGTTTTCGTTACCGATGACGGTGCTGAAACAGATTTAGATCTGGGTCACTATGAGCGCTTTACTGGTCGTCCTGCTTGTAAAAATGATAATATTACTACAGGTCGCATCTATCAGAAAATTATTGAAAAAGAGCGTAGAGGTGATTATCTCGGGGCTACGGTTCAAGTGATTCCTCATGTAACTGATGTTATTAAAGAATTTATTGTAGCTGATAATGAATCGTATGATTTTGTTATTTGTGAAATAGGTGGCACAGTTGGTGATATAGAAGCCATGCCCTTTTTAGAGTCAATTAGACAATTAGGAAATGAGTTAGAGCGGGGCTCATTGTTATATATTCATTTAACTTTAATGCCTTTTATCCCATCTGCAGGTGAATTAAAAACTAAACCTACTCAACATTCAGTGAAAGAATTACGCTCTTTAGGTATTTTTCCTGATATATTGTTAGTTAGATCAGATAGAGATATTCCAGAAGTGGAGCGGGCAAAATTATCCTTATTTTGTAATGTTAGATTGTCTTCAGTAATTCAAGCTTTAGATGTTAAGTCAATCTATGATGTGCCGTTATCTTATCATAAAGAGGGTCTTGATATAGAAGTATTAAACGCTTTTGGTATGAATGTCTGTCCTAATTTAGATATGAGTAGATGGACAGAAGTTTCAAATAGAATCAATAATTTTGACGGACAAGTTAATATAGCTATAGTTGGTAAATATATTGAGTTAAAAGATGCATATAAGTCTTTGATGGAAGCTTTAGTTCATGGGGGCATAGCTAATAAAATAAAAGTTAATCTTGTTTGGGTGGATTCTGAGTCTTTAGTTAATGATAATCCACAAGATATATTGAAGGATATTCATGCTATTCTAGTACCTGGTGGTTTCGGTTACCGAGGCTCCGAAGGTAAAATTAAAGCTATATCTTATGCTCGTTTAAATAAAATACCTTTTTTTGGAATTTGTTTTGGTATGCAAATGGCTGTAATTGAAGCTGTTCGTAATTTGTTAGGTCGTGAAAAAGCGTCTTCAAGCGAGTTTGGTCCTACAGATGAGCCCGTAATAGGCCTAATGACAGAATGGATTAATGACGGTATTTTAGAAAAACGTACTATTACTAGTAATTTAGGTGGTACTATGCGTTTAGGCGCTTACGATGCCAAATTATTGTCAAATAGTAAAATAGCCAGCATTTATGGTACTACTGATATATCAGAACGACATAGACATAGGTATGAGGTAAATAGTAAATATATTGAAGATCTAGCGCAGGTAGGATTTATATTTGCAGGTATGTCTCCAGATGGGATATTACCAGAGACCGTTGAATATGTAGACCATCCTTGGTTTATTGGTGTGCAATATCATCCAGAATTGAAATCTCGCCCGTTTGATGTACACCCTTTATTCGCTTCTTTTATAGAGGCTGCTTTAAAATATAGCTATCAGTTAGGAGAATAATATGTCGGCGATTTTAGATGTTCTAGCAAGAGAAATTTTAGATAGTCGTGGTAATCCAACTATAGAAGTGGAAGTAACTCTAGAAAATGGTGCGTGGGGTCGTGCTGCAGTTCCTTCAGGAGCATCAACCGGAGCTTATGAAGCCGTGGAATTACGTGATAATGATAATCGTTACGGTGGTAAGGGTGTTGCGCAAGCAGTTTCATTAGTTAATAGTCAGATATTTGAACATATTGCTGGAATGGATGCTTGTGATCAATTACTAATTGATAGAATGTTGATTGAATTGGATGGTACAGAGAATAAGGAAAATTTAGGCGCTAATGCAATATTAGGTGTTTCGTTAGCTGTTGCTCATGCTGGTGCTGCTTTTACTGGTTTGCCTCTTTACCGTTATATTGGTGGGGTAGCTGCTAATATATTACCTACCCCGATGATGAATGTTATTAATGGTGGAGTTCATGCAGATAATCTGATCGATTTTCAAGAATTTATGATACTTCCGGTAGGGGCTGGTTCTTTTAAAGAGGCGTTGCGCTTTGGAGCAGAGATATTTCATGTATTAAAAAGTGAGTTAAAGTCTGGTGGTTTTAACATTAATGTAGGTGATGAGGGTGGTTTCGCTCCAGAACTTAAAGATACAAAACAAGCTTTAGATATTTTGTTGCAAGCTATTGAAAAGGCTGGCTTTAGCGCAGGTAAAGAAATATATCTTGGTTTGGATTGTGCATCTACAGAATTTTATAAAAATAATCTTTATCAATATAGCGGAGAAAATGTAAGTAGAACTAGAGAAGATCAAGTAGCTTATCTAGCAGATTTGGTGAATAATTATCCTATAATTACCATAGAAGATGGAATGGCTGAAGATGATTGGGAAGGGTGGAAACTTCTAACTGATACTATAGGACATAAATGTCAGTTAGTTGGTGATGATCTTTTTGTAACTAATAAAAAACGTTTGCAAATCGGCATAGAAAAATCTGTTGCAAATTCTTTATTGGTTAAAGTTAATCAAATAGGCACATTGACTGAGACTATAGAAGCCGTTTCTTTAGCGCATAGATCTGGTTATACAAGTGTTATGTCGCATAGATCAGGTGAGACAGAAGATGTAACTATAGCTGATTTAGCAGTAGCATTAAATTGTGGGCAAATCAAAACAGGATCTTTAGCTAGATCAGATAGATTAGCTAAATATAATCAATTATTACGGATAGAAGAAGATCTTGGCAATATGGCTAATTATGCTGGAATTACAGCTTTTAAATCGTTAAATCACTAGGTATTGCATGGTTATTCAGACAGAACAAAAAACACTTAGTAAATTTTGGCCTGTTAGTTTAATTATCTTAATTTTTGCTATTATTTTATATTTTTGTTATCATATTTACCAAGGCGATTTAGGAGTTAATGCACAGAAATATGTTGATACAGAAATAATTAAAACTGAACAAAAACTGATTGAGTTAAAACAAGAATTAGCTTTTTGGCAGCATAGAGTAAATTTACTTCGGGATGGTACCATTGATTATGATACTTTAGATGAATATATAAGACGTAGTAATGCTTTTATGGGTAAGAAAGAGCTTGTAATTATGATGGATAACTATAACACTGATGGCTTAAGGTAGTAGTTTAGTAATTAACCTGGACTTAGGATGTGGTAAATTAATTTGCCGCTTTAAGGAGAAATATATGAAAAAGCAAACAAAAAGTCTGACGTCAGATATGAATGATATTATTAAAATGGAAATTCCAATAGAAACCGCAGTTGCTTCTTTCTCAAAAGAGGAGGCTATATATGCTTATAGAGATATGAGTTTAATTAGGCGCTTTGAAGAGAGAGCAGGTCAATTATATGGTATGGGTCTTATAGGTGGTTTTTGTCATTTGTATATTGGACAAGAGGCTGTTGTAGTAGGCATACAAATGGCATTGATAGAAGGTGATCAAGTAATTACCTCTTATAGAGATCATGGTCATATGTTAGCTTGCGGAATGGATGCTAAAGGGGTTATGGCTGAATTAACTGGACGTAGAAATGGCTTTTCTAAAGGTAAAGGCGGTTCTATGCATATGTTTTCTCGAGAAAAGAATTTTTACGGCGGTCATGGAATTGTAGGAGCTCAAATTGCTCTAGGTACAGGTATTGCTTTTGCCAATAAATATCGTGGAAATAATAATTTATGTGTAGCTTATATAGGTGATGGTGCTGCTAACCAAGGTCAAGTATATGAAAGTTTTAATATGGCTGCCTTATGGAAGTTACCAGTAATATATATTATAGAGAATAATAAATATGCTATGGGTACTTCTGTTGCTAGAGCTGCTGCTGGTCCTGGTTTTGCTGCACGCGGTTTGCCCTTTGGTATTATAGGTAAACGTGTTGACGGTATGAATGTTCGTGCAGTAAAAGCTGCTGCTGATGAGGCTGTAGCTTGGGTTAGAGGGGGAAATGGTCCAATTGTAATAGAAATGGAAACATATAGATATCGTGGTCATTCTATGTCAGATCCAGCCAATTATCGTAGTAAAGATGAATTACAGGATATGAGAGAACATCATGACCCAATTGAAAATATTAGGGAGTTATTGTTGTCTGATTGGAAAATGTCTGAGGAGGACATTAAAGATATAGATAAAGAAGTAAGGAAAATAGTTCTGGATGCAGTAGAATTTGCTAAAAATGATCCAGAGCCAGATGCTTCAGAGTTGTATACAGATATTTTTCTTTAAAGGATTTGCTATGTCAATAAAAATTTTAATGCCGGCACTTTCTCCTACTATGGAAGAAGGTAAATTAGCTAAATGGAACAAAAAAGAAGGTGATCAAGTAAATATCGGTGATATCATTGCAGAGATAGAAACTGATAAGGCTACAATGGAGATTGAATCTGTCGATGAAGGTGTAATCGGCAAAATATTAGTTAAAGAAGGTACTGAAAATATAAAAGTTAATAGCGTAATAGCGATTTTATTGCAAGAAGGGGAAACTCTAGAAAGTGCAATAGAAGATATGGCGCAAAAAGATAGTCAATCAGATAATGTAGCTCAGATGCAGGATAATTCTGCGGTTGAATCGAAAATTGAAGCTGAATCTGCCGTTGATCCAGTAGTAAAAGCAGCACCAATGTCAGTAACTTTGTTAGATCCAGATATTCCAGCAGGGACAGAAATGGTGGAAATGACAGTTAGAGAAGCTTTAAGGCAAGCTATACAAGAGGAAATGCGTCGCGATGAAGATGTATTTTTAATGGGTGAAGAGGTTGCTGAATATAATGGAGCTTATAAAGTATCACAAGGATTGTTAGATGAATTTGGACCAAGACGCGTTATTGATACACCGATAACAGAACATGGTTTTGCTGGGTTAGCTGTTGGCGCTGCATTCACTGGTTTAAAACCGATATTAGAATTTATGACTTTTAACTTTTCTATGCAGGCGATTGATCATATAGTTAATTCTGCTGCTAAAACTCTTTATATGTCTGGTGGTCAAATGGGAGCACCGATAGTATTCAGAGGACCTAATGGAGCTGCGGCTCGTGTAGGTGCACAACATTCACAATGTTATGCTGCTTGGTATGGTCATATTCCTGGTTTGAAAGTTGTGATGCCTTGTAGCGCTGCTGATGCTAAAGGATTATTAAAGTCTGCTATACGTGATCCAAATCCGGTAATTTTTTTAGAGAATGAATTATTATATGGTAAAAAGTTTTTAGTACCGCAATTAGATGAATATCTGTTACCAATAGGAAAAGCTAGAATTGAAAGAAAAGGTAAAGATGTAACTGTAGTTGCTTGTGGTATGGGAATGGTTTATGCTTGTGATGCAGCTGATATTTTAGCTAAAGAGGGTATTGATGTGGAACTTATAGACTTAAGAACTATAAGACCGCTTGATTTACCAACGGTGATTACATCAGTGAAAAAGACAGGTCGTTGTGTCACGGTAGAAGAAGGATTTCCTCAGTCTTCTGTAGGTAAGGAAGTAGCAACTCTTATTATGCAAGAAGCTTTTGATTATTTAGATGCACCTATATTAACTATTGCAGGTAAAGATGTACCAATGCCTTATGCGGCTAATTTAGAAAAACTGGCTTTACCTTCTGTGGAAGAAGTAGTAACCGCTGTTAAAAGTGTCATGTATAAGCTTTAAGGAGATTGCTATGTCGATAAAAATTTTAATGCCAGCACTTTCACCTACTATGGAAATAGGAAACCTAGCAAAATGGTTAGTTAAAGAAGGTGATAAAGTAAATTCTGGTGATATTATTGCAGAAATAGAAACTGACAAAGCAACTATGGAATTAGAGTCTATTGATGAAGGTATAGTTGCTAAAATCTTAATAGCAGAAGGAGCACAGGCTGTAAAAGTTAATAGCTTGTTAGCTGTTTTAGCAGAAGATGGTGAAGAAATTGAGCAGGTAATAGCCGAGTTGGACGCACCAACAGCAGCGGTTAATACAGCAACAAAAGCAGAGGCGCCGGCAAATAATGCAACTACTGGAACAGAAGCAAAGCCGTTAACAGATACTATAGAAAAAACAAATAAAGAAGTGACTGTAACGGTAAATAATAATGATAAGCTTGTAAATAATCATTCTGGAAAGATTTTTGCTTCTCCTTTAGCTAGAAGATTAGCTAAGGAATATGGTCTAGAGTTAAGTGCGATACAGGCTACAGGACCTAAAGGTAGAATTATTAAAGTTGATGTAGAAAACGCTCGTAATCAAGCAACTATGTCTAATAATATTCCTTTAGCAACTGCTTCTGAAAAAGATATTTTAAGTTTATTTGATCCAGAAAATTATAATATCATACCGCATGATAATATGCGAAAAACTATAGCTAAAAGATTATTAGAATCTAAATTAACTGTACCACATTTTTATTTAACTATTGATTGTGAGTTAGATAAATTATTATCACTTAGACAAGAAATAAATGCAGATGCACCAATCATAGCTACTGAGAAAGGTAATGTTCCTGCATATAAGATATCTGTTAATGATATGGTATTAAGGGCTGTTGCTTTGTCTTTACGTGATTTACCTGCAGCTAATGTATCATGGTTAGATAGTGGTATGATACACCATAAACACGTTGATATCGGTGTTGCTGTTTCTATCGAAGGTGGATTAATAACGCCTATCATAAGGAAAGCAGAAGAGAAAAATTTAATAGTTATTTCGAAGGAAATGCAAGATTTAGCTAAACGTGCTAGAGATCGTAAACTTAAACCTCAGGAATATCAAGGTGGTACGACTTCTGTATCTAATTTGGGTATGTTTGGCGTTAAACAATTTTCTGCTATTGTTAACCCGCCGCAATCAACCATTTTTGCTATTGGAGCCGGTGAAAAAAGACCGATCATTAAAAATGATTCTATTGCAATAGCTAATATTATGTCAGTGACCATCTCTAGTGATCATCGGTCAGTAGATGGTGCATTGGCTGCTGAATTAGCTAAGATATTTAAAGGTTATATTGAAAAACCGTTAAGCTTATTATTATAAAATATGTTGTATGATTAGGGAGAGTTGTTTGTCAAAAGTTTATGATATTATTATAGTTGGCTCTGGTCCAGGTGGTTATGTAACAGCTATACGTGCAGCTCAATTAGGTTTTAAAACTGCTATCGTAGAACGAGAGCATTTAGGTGGTATTTGTTTAAACTGGGGTTGTATCCCTACAAAAGCCTTGTTGCGTTCTGCAGAAATTAAGCATTTTGCTGAAAATGCTAAAGATTATGGTTTAGAAATTAATGGTAATATTAAGGCAGATATCAATAATATTGTAACTAGATCTAGAGGTATTTCTAGTAGATTAAATGCCGGTGTTGGTTTTTTAATGAAGAAAAATAAAATTGATATAATTTGGGGCGAGGCAAAAATATTAAAAGCCACAGATAAAAATTCTCCGGCAGTAATAGAAGTTGCTAAAAGTAATAAAGAAATACGTCAACCTCAAGCTAATATACCTACTAATATTTTGCCTATAGGAAAATATCAAGCAAAACATGTAATTTTAGCTACGGGAGCTAGACCACGAATTTTACCATCAATAGAACCAGATGGTAAATTGATATGGACTTATTTCGATGCTTTAGTACCGAAAGCTATGCCTAAATCTTTAGCTGTTATTGGTTCTGGTGCTATAGGAATTGAATTTGCTTCCTTCTATTTAGACTTGGGATGCGAGGTTACTGTAATAGAACAAATGGCAAATATTTTACCGGTAGAAGATGCTGAAATATCAGTATTTGCTCGTAAAAATTTAGAAAATCGAGGAATGAAATTTTTAACAAATGCTAAAGTTAATAAAGTAGTTAAAAATAGTAATAATGTTACCTTGGATGTGGATATAGCTGGTAAAACTCAATCATTAACAGCTGATGTCTTGCTTTCTGCGGTTGGAGTTCAAGGAAATATTGAAAATTTAGGTCTAGAGCAATTAGGGGTAAAGACTGATAAGTCATCTATAGTAGTAGATGAATTTTGCCGTACTAATGTTAATGGTATTTATGCTATTGGAGATGTTGCCGGGGCACCTATGTTAGCGCATAAAGCGGAACATGAAGGAGTATTATGTGTAGAAAAAATAGCTAATTTACCTAATGTACATCCGTTAGATCGTTCTAAAATTCCTGGTTGTACTTATTGTAATCCTCAAGTAGCATCTGTTGGTTTAACAGAGGAAAAAGCTAAAGCTGCGGGTTACGAAATACGCGTAGGACGTTATCAATTTGCTGCTAATGGTAAAGCTATTGCTTTAGGTGAAGATAAAGGATTGGTTAAGGTTATTTTTGATAAAAAAACCGGACAATTATTAGGTGCTCATATGGTTGGAGCAGAAGTGACCGAACTTATTCAAGGCTTTGTTGTTGCCATGAATTTGGAAACTACTGAAGAGGAACTAATGCATAGCGTTTTCCCTCATCCAACTTTGTCAGAAATGATGAAAGAAGCTGTTTTAGATGCTTATGGAAAAGTAATAAATGCTTAACTTATATAAAGTTGATGTGTTATCTTAACTGTATATTTTAGTTATTCATTATAAATATTAAGGAATCATCATGGTTACAGTGGTTGATAATATTACTAATAGAAAAGTAAGACATCCAGAAAAAGCTAATAAACCAAATAGTCCATTGATGCAAAAACCTGCTTGGATAAGAGTAAAAGCTCCTACTTCTTTAGGTTATAAAGAAACAAGGGATATAGTAAAACAGAAAAAATTGGTGACAGTGTGTGAAGAGGCCGGCTGTCCTAATATAGGTGAATGTTGGACTCAAAAACATGCGAGTTTTATGATCTTAGGAGAAATATGCACTAGGGCATGCGCCTTTTGTAATGTCACAACAGGATTGCCCGGAGCAGTTGATCAAGATGAGCCAAAAAGAGTTGCTGAAGCTGTGGCGGTTATGGGGCTTAAACATGTGGTTATTACTTCGGTGGATAGAGATGATTTACCCGATGGCGGAGCAAAACAATTTGCTCAAGTAATTAAACAGATAAGAGAAATATCACCTGAGACTACAGTTGAAGTATTAACACCAGATTTTTTAAGAAAAGATGGTGCGTTAGAAATAGTTGTAGAAGCTGCGCCGGATGTTTTTAATCATAATCTTGAAACGGTAGCTTCTAATTATTTAAAGGTTCGTCCAGGAGCAAGATATTTTCATTCCATAAGGTTGCTGCAAAGAGCTAAAGAATTATCTCCATCATTATTTACTAAGTCTGGTATCATGTTAGGATTAGGTGAAGAACGAAATGAAGTGTTGCAACTTATGGATGATTTACGTAGCGCAGATGTAGATTTTATGACTATAGGTCAATATTTACAGCCTACTAGAAAGCACCATCCAGTAATAAGATTTGTACCGCCAGAGGAATTTGAATCTTATGCAGTTATTGGTAAAACTAAAGGTTTTTTACATATGAGTTCTAGTCCTTTAACTAGATCTTCACATCACGCTGGTGAAGATTTTGTAAAGTTAAAAGAGGCGCGATTACGATTGTTAAATCAGACAGTATAGTTTATTAAGTAATTTATATTAGCTGTTTAGTTAACCAGAAAAGTACAGCATTAGATAATTTTAAATCTTATGTTGTTATTGGTAAACTAAAGGTTTTTTATCTGTGAATTTTAGTTTTTAATCAAGTCTTTATCTTAAGCTGGTAAAGATTTTGTAAAGTTAAAATAGGTGTAGTTACATTATTACATCAGAAAGTATAGTTTGTTAGGAAGATTTATGAGTAAATTTCATACTACCCATTTAGTTAGACACAAAAGTGAGCAAATGTTTAATTTAGTTGCTGATGTGGAAAAATATCCTGAATTTTTACCTATGTGTAAAAAGCTAATTATAACGGATAGTTATACAGAAGATGATAAAGTTTTTTTAGTTGCTGACATGACAGTAAATTATAAAGGTTTTGAAGAAACGTTTACTTCTCAAGTTACCTTAGATAAAATAAATCATCTTATTAATGTAGAATATATAGATGGTCCATTTAAATATTTGCATAATTATTGGTCGTTTAAAGATGATAACGATATTAATACATGTCAAGTAGAATTTTTTATAGAATATGAATTTAAGAATAAATTATTGAATTTTGCTTTAAGTGGTATTTTTGATAAAATTTTTAAAAATTTTTCAGAAGTATTTGAACAAAGAGCTGACTTTTTATATGGTATTAAGTAATAATTTTATATTAAGTTATGTTCTATTTCTTCAATTGCTAAGGCTAGAATATGTTCTATGGCCATTTCTCTTAATGTATCTCTTGTTTTGTTGCCTAGCAGTAATTTTTTAACCTTAGTTTTGTATGATTTTACTGCAATAGCTATATAAATTAAGCCTACTGGTTTTTCATCAGTTCCACCAGTTGGACCTGCAATTCCTGTAATAGCAAATGCTAAAGTTGCATTAGCTTTTTTTAAGGCGCCTTCAGCCATAGCTGTAGCTGTTTGCTCGGCTACGGCTCCATATTTTTGTAAAATTTCTGATTTTACATCAAGTAAATTTATTTTAGCATCGTTAGAATATGTTATATATCCTTGATCAAAGATTTTTGATACACCTGAAATATTAGTGAGATAAGCTGCTAATAATCCTCCGGTGCATGATTCTGCAGTGGTAATTTTGATATTATATTTTAAACATAATTCTACTAGATATTTTATTTGTTTGTTAATAATTGAATTTTGAATCATTGTATTTCTCAGAAAAAATAAACAGTAACATTTGCAAAAGCGGCAATACCTTCTTTGCGTCCTATAAATCCTAATGTTTCGTTCGTGGTAGCTTTAATTGAGATTTTATCTTGTTTAATAGTTAATAAATTTTGTAAAAATTCCTTCATTTGTTCTACATAAGGAGCAATTTTTGGTTCTTCACAAATCAAGGTTATATCTATATTATTAATTATGCCATTTTTTTGTTTAATTTTATTAGCAGCAAATTCTACAAAAATTTTTGAGGGTGCATTTTTCCATTGTTGGTCTGAAGGGGGGAAATGTACACCAATGTCTTTTTCACCTGCGGTAGCTAATAGCGCATCTGCTAAAGCATGTAGGATAACATCAGCATCTGAATGTCCTTCTAGTTTTTGTGAATGAGGTATAGAAACCCCACAAAGAATAACTTTATCACCTTTAACTAATTTATGTATATCATATCCCATAGCGGTGCGAATATCAGGAAAATAATTTTTATGTTTTTCTAAATCTTCTGGAAAAGTAATTTTGATATTTTGGGGCTCACCCATAATTGTCACCATTGGAATATTGTAAAATTCAGCTATAGAAGCATCATCAGTGAAAGTCTGTTGTAAATTATTATTAGCCGCAATATGTGCTTTTAATATTAATGGAAAATAAAATAATTGTGGAGTTTGTGAAATAGCAAGTATATCACGATTTATAGTATTTACAATTTGTTTGTTTAAGTCAATCTTTTTAACGGTATCTCTAATAGGTAGAATTGGAATAACTCCATTTTTATCAGCCTTTATTATTAGATTATCTAATAATTTTTCAGTGATAAATGGTCTAGCGCTATCATGTATAAAAACATAATCAGGAGATCCATTGCTTAAATATTGTAAAGCTAGGTAAGTTGATTTTTGTCGGGTTTCTCCACCATTGACTAAAATTATTTTATTTTGATATTTTTTAATAATAGGTTGATATAAAGTAAGATCTTTAGGATTTACCACTAAGATTATTTCATTAATATAGTTTATATTGGTAAAAAGATCTAAATTATATTCTAAAATAGTTTTATTATTTATTAAGTGATATTGCTTTGCTCCATAAGGACTGTTAGCTCTACTGCCTGTTCCAGCAGCTAAAATTATAGCCGCTATTTTTTTATTAGTAATATTATTCATTATCATTATTACATATTTTGAGTCGTTTTTTTAGATTATATTTTTTGTCTATTAAGTCAGCAAGAGTTACCTTATTTAAACTATCAAAAAAGGCATTAAGTGCAGTGGACAGTGCTTGTTTTAAACCACATGAATTTATTAGCGGGCAATCCATCTCTTCTGTTGCTAAACATTCGGATAAAGCAAAATTTTCTTCTGTTACTTTAATAACATCTGCTAAAGTAATTTTATTTGGTGCTTTAGCTAAGGTTATGCCACCATTTCTTCCTCGTGTAGTTTTTATAAATCCATGTTCTACTAAAGGGGGTAATATTTTAAACATAAAAAGTTCTGAAGTAGAATATGATTTAGCTATTTCAGAAATTCGGCTTAATGATTCATTGTTAGTTGCACAATACATAAGAATTCGTATAGCATAATTAGTTTGTTTTGTTAGCCTCATTTTTTTGCCTCATTAATAATCAGCGTATTCTAAATATTTTTAGTTTAAATTTCTAGTATTATTTTATTAACTTACTTTTATTTGTGTTTACATTTATATAAAATTAGTTAACTCTTATTTGCGTTTGCATTTATATAAAAAATGTTTATACTCTTAAATATTTTAATAGAAATAGTTAGGAGATTTTACTGTGAATCCTATAGATAATACAAAAGATGTAAATTATAATCGTGAGGTAAATGGTTTTATGGGGCACCCCCGTCCATTAAGACCTCTATTTTTTACTGAATTTTGGGAGCGTTTCTCTTTTTATGGTATTCGGGCTATTCTAGTTCTTTTTATGACTGCTTTAATTCGTAACGGCGGTTTAGGACTAGATGCACATTCTGCTGGAGCTATAATCGGTATTTTTGCTGGTTCGGTTTATTTAGTGGCTTTGCCTGGTGGTTGGTTAGCTGATAATTGGTTGGGGCAACGTAGAGCTATATGGTATGGTAGTGTTCTAATGGCTTTTGGTCATTTATCTATTGCTTTGATGGGTATAGCCGGTACTAGGATGTTTTACATTGGCTTAGTGTTGATCTGTTTGGGGTCTGGTTTATTTAAGACATGTATTAGTGTTATGGTTGGTTCCTTATATAAAGAAGGTGACTCTCGTAGAGATGCAGGATTTTCAATTTTTTACATGGGTATTAATCTAGGAGCATTTATTGCGCCCTTGCTAACCGGATGGTTTGCGGCTCGTAATCAATGGCATATTGGATTTGGTATTGGTGGTCTTGGTATGCTAATAGCTTTAATAATTTTTAGAGTTTTTGCGATTCCATACATCGAGCGGTATAATAAAATCCTTAAAGGAGATGAATTCTGGGGACGTCCAAAAAATTATTCTCCTTTAGTGGCGCCTATATTAACCGGGCTAACGTTAGCATTCATAGTTTATGTGTATTTATTAGATACTGGTTATTTTACATTTAATCCAGTTTTAGTAGCTAGTTGGTTAGCAGTCTTAACAGGTGTATTTATCTTAGTTTATTTTTTCACAATTATGATCTTTGGTAAATTAACATCTATGGAAAGAAAAAAACTATGGCTATGTTTGGCCTTATTAGTTACTGCAGCGTGTTTTTGGGCCGCTTTCGAACAGCAACCAACTTCTTATAATTTATTTGCAGAACATTATACGAATTTAGTTTATTTTGGTTTTACTGTGCCGGTGGGCTGGATTCAATCGATAAATTCATTGTTTGTGATTAGTTTAGCTCCTTTATTTGCTTATATTTGGTTTGCTTTAGAGCGTCGCAATGTGAATTTTAGTTTTACTGCTAAATTTGTTGCTGCTTTAATTTGTGGAGCATTAGGTTTCACTGTTATGTTGTTTGCAGCGCTGCAAGTGATCTCTTCAGGAGCTTCGGTTTCCTTGTTGTGGATAGTAGTTAGCTTGTTTTTACTGACATGTGGAGAGTTGTTACTAAGTCCTATTGGTTTATCAGCAATGTCTGAGTTAGCGCCGTCTTCAATGAAAAGTCAAATGATGGGCTTATGGTTTGGCGGTAGCGCTTTAGGTAATGTAATAGCAGGATTAATAGGTGGAAATGTACATGCTGATTCTATAAATGATCTACCTAATTTATTTGGATCAGTTGTAGTCGCCTTAGTAGTTTGTGCTATAATATTGATCTTAGTTGCGATTCCGATCAATAGATTAATTAAAAAAGGTTAAGCTTTTTGATTACTAATCAGTTATTAATACTAATAACTGATTAGTATAAAATCTTTTAATTTAGATAAAATTATGTTAGTATAATCAAAATCTTTTGATATATGTAAGAAAAACTTGTTGTGGAATCGTTAATAAATTCCATATATATGGTGTACTCTGTAAAACAGATAATGTTAACAATGTTTTTCTTTAGGAATTTAAAATGAATAAAATGATAGAAACAGCAATGACATTAGTCCCTATGGTCGTTGAACGTAGTGCTAATGGAGAGAGATCTTATGATATTTTTTCACGCTTGCTAAAAGAGAGAATTATATTTGTTAATGGTCCAGTTGAAGATAATATGGCAGTTGTGGTTTGTGCTCAATTGTTATTTCTTGAAGCTGAGAATCCTAAAAAAGAAATTTCTTTATATATTAATTCTCCTGGTGGCGTTGTAACCGCTGGTATGGCAATTTATGATACTATGCAATTTATTCGTCCAGAAGTAACTACATTATGTATGGGGCAGGCAGCCTCTATGGGGTCTCTTTTGTTATGTGCGGGTGCGCCAGGGAAAAGATATTGTTTACCAAATGCTAGAATTATGGTTCATCAACCTTCTGGTGGTTTTCAAGGTCAGGCTTCTGATATTGAACGGCATGCTCAAGATATTTTGAAATTAAAGAAACGCCTTAATGAAACATATGTACATCATACTGGGCAATCTTATGAAATTATAGAAAAAACTCTTGATAGAGATCATTTTATGACTGCTGAGGAAGCAAAATCTTTCGGTCTAATTGATGAAATATTAACTAAAAGACCTCAACTGGTGACTGAAAATACAACAATATAGATGTAATTAATGCCTTAATTGATATTTTAGTATCAATTAATATTAATTCAAGGTATATTATAGGGTTGTAATTAGGAAAAGGACAAATAAATGAGCAAAAATGGAAAAGATAAAGATAAACTCTATTGTTCCTTTTGCGGAAAAAGTGAGTCAGAAGTCCGTAAATTAATAGCCGGACCAACAGTCTTTATTTGCGATGAATGTATTGAGCTATGTACAGATATCATGCGTGAAGAATTGCAAATAAATAAAGAAAAGACTCAGGAAGGTCTCCCTACGCCTAAGGAAATTGTCGCCGTATTAGATGATTATGTTATAGGTCAAAGCTATGCTAAAAAAGTTTTAGCGGTCGCTGTTCATAATCACTATAAAAGATTAGCTAATAGCTGTACTGACAAGAATCAAGATGTAGAGTTAGCTAAATCTAATATTCTGTTAGTTGGACCTACAGGATCGGGTAAAACGTACCTGGCGCAAACTTTAGCACGTATCATTGATGTTCCTTTTACTATGGCTGATGCTACTACTTTAACTGAGGCTGGTTATGTAGGGGAAGATGTCGAAAATATTATTTTAAAATTGTTACAGGCTGCTGATTATAATGTAGAAAGAGCTCAAAAAGGTATAATTTACATTGATGAAGTAGATAAAATTACTCGTAAAGCCGAAAATCCTTCTATAACTAGAGATGTTTCAGGTGAGGGTGTACAGCAAGCTTTGCTTAAGATAATGGAAGGTACTGTTGCTTCTGTGCCTCCGCAAGGTGGAAGAAAACATCCGCAACAGGAATTTGTGCAAGTAGATACTACTAATATATTATTTATTTGTGGCGGAGCTTTTGCTGGTCTTGAAAAATTTATTTCTGCTAGAGGTTATCCATCATCTATTGGTTTTAGTGCTAACGTACAATCACCAGAAGATAGAAGATTAGGAGATATTTTTAGAGATATAGAGCCTGAAGATTTAACTAAATTTGGTCTTATTCCAGAATTTATTGGTAGATTGCCAATAGTAGCAACTTTAGATGATTTAGATTTAGATACTTTAGTTGCTATATTATCTAAACCTAAGAATGCTTTGGTGAAACAATATCAAAAATTATTTAATATGGAGAATATTAATTTAACTTTCGAAGAAGATGCTCTATTTGCTATAGCTAAAAAGGCTTTGGAAAGAAAGACTGGAGCCAGAGGATTACGTTCTATATTAGAGAAAATATTGTTAGATACAATGTTTGAATTACCAAACTTAGAAAATGTGGTAGAAATTATTGTATCAAAAGCCGTGGTAGAAGGTGAAGAAAAACCTACATACGTTTATAAAAAAGCGAAGGTTTCACTTGAAACTATTGACAGTGTGAATGTGACAAAAAATAAATCAAAAATTTCTGCCGTTAAAAAATTGAAAACAGGTACTTAAATAATTTAACATTAATATTTATATATTGTGTAGCTGTGATTATTAATCGCCTTAATTTAGATAAGAAAGGTAGTATTATGGAAGAAAATAACTTAGATTGTTCTATACAGGAAGAATATATTTATCCAATGCTACCTTTGCGCGATATTGTTGTTTTTCCTAATATGATATCTCCTTTATTCGTCGGTAGAAAAAAATCTATCGCAGCGTTAGAAGAAATTATGCATAACGATCAGAAAATATTTCTGGTTGCGCAAAAAGATTCTTTAGAAGATACTCCAACAATAGATGATTTATACGAATATGGCACTTTAGCTAATGTCTTGCAAATGTTAAAATTGCCGGATGGAACCGTTAAAGTTTTAGTTGAGGGATTAGGTAGGGCTAAATTAGATTCTTTCAATGCTGATGGACCATATTATAAAGCAAAAGTAGAAATTATTAAAACCCCTGTAGAAAATTTTGTGCAGTTAGAAGCTTTGTCTAGAGCAGTTATTAATGACTTTGCTGAATATGTACAATTGAATAAAAAAATTTCCGTAGAAGTAATAGATGGTTTAAATAATATCGATGACTATGATAAATTAGCTGATACTATAGCTTCTTATTTGCAAATAAAATTGTCAGAAAAACAAGAGTTACTTTCTACTATTGATTTATTAGTTAGGTTTGAGCGTATCTTAGAGGTAATGCAAAATGAAATATCAATTTTGCATATGGAGAAAAAAATTCGTTCGCGTGTTAAAAACCAAATGGAAAAAACACAACGAGAATATTATCTTAATGAGCAAATGAAAGCAATTCAAAAAGAGTTGAACAATGGTGATGACACTGAAGATGAAATTTCAGCTTTAAAAAAACAAATTGCTACTGTTAATTTAAGTGAAGAAGCTAAAAATAAAGCTAACGCAGAAATTAAAAAATTAAAGAATATGTCAGCTATGTCAGCTGAGGCGGCGGTGGTACGTAATTATTTAGATTGGTTATTAAATGTACCTTGGAATGTAAAGAGTAAAATTAAAAAAGATCTTACTGTTGCTGCTAAAATTTTAGATGCTGAACATTACGGCTTAGAAGAAGTTAAGCAAAGAATTTTAGAATATTTATCAGTACAGGCAAGAGCAAAAAAATTAAAAGGACCTATTTTATGTTTTGTGGGTCCTCCTGGAGTAGGAAAAACTTCTTTAGCTGCATCTATAGCTAAAGCGACCGGTAGGAGCTTTGCACGTATAGCTTTAGGTGGTGTAAGAGATGAGTCTGAAATTAGAGGGCATAGACGTACTTATATTGGTGCTATGCCTGGTAAAATCATACAAGTAATGAAGAAGGCTGCTACTAATAATCCACTTATTTTATTAGATGAAATAGATAAAATGGGGCAGGATTTTAGAGGTGATCCAGCTTCTGCTTTGTTAGAGGTGTTAGATCCAGCACAAAATTCTACTTTTGTAGATCATTATTTAGAAGTGGAATATGATTTATCTAATGTTATGTTTATTACGACGGCTAATACTTTAGATATTCCTCCTGCTTTATTGGATAGAATGGAAATTGTTAGGTTATCAGGATATACTGAAGATGAAAAAATTGAAATAGCTAATAGGTATTTGTTACCTAAAGCTATAAGTGATCATGGTCTAAAAAAAGGTGAATTATCTTTAGAAGATCATATTATGGAAAAAATAGTGCAAGATTATACTAAAGAGGCTGGTGTACGTAATTTACAAAGAGAAATTATGAAAATTGTACGTAAGTCTTTGACTGAAATTTTACAACATAAAAAGAAATCAATTAATATCACAGATAAAAAATTAGCGGATTTCTTAGGTCCAAAACGTTATTTATTTGGTCAGATAGAAAAAGCTGATTTAGTAGGTATAGTTACTGGTTTGGCTTGGACACAAGTCGGTGGCGAATTATTAACTATTGAGGGTGTTTCTGTTGCGGGTAAAGGTCGTATGACTGTAACAGGAAATTTAAAGGAAGTGATGAAAGAATCTATTTTTGCGGCTAATTCCTATGTTAGATCACGTTGTTTAGATTTTGGTATTCATCCGAAAGATTTTTATAAATATGATATTCACATGCATGTTCCTGAAGGTGCGATTCCTAAGGATGGTCCTTCTGCGGGGGTTGCGATGATGACAGTTATTGTATCTATTTTAACAGGAATACCAATTAATAAAGATGTTGCTATGACCGGTGAGATTACTTTAAGAGGTAGAATATTACCTATAGGAGGACTCAAAGAAAAATTATTAGCTGCTGTTAGAGGTGGAATAAAGAAAGTTTTAATTCCATACGATAATTTAAAAGATTTAAGTGAAATTCCAGCTAAGGTAAAAAATAGTTTAGAAATTATACCTGTGTCTAATGCATCTGAGGTTTTAGATCATGCTTTAACACGTAAATATCATGCTTTGAAATTAGATGAAAATGAATTAATAATTCCAGATAATGAAATTATTTTTCCGATTGATGATGATCTAGCTACCTCTACTACTGCGCATTAGGTTGATTATTGGTGTTTTTCTGTGAATTATATGTTGTTTTTGAAAAAAAATTGGTTGGACTATTGTCTAATAATTTATAAAGATATTAAGGTATATGTACATTATAGTTATTATATGTAAGAAAGGAACTATTAATGAATAAAACAGAATTTGTGAATTTTGTCGCTGAAGAAGGTGGTTTATCTAAAACTGAAGCAACTAAAGCTGTAGATGTAGTTTTAGCTTGTATCACTTCTGCGTTAGCAAAAGGTGAAGATATTAGAATCCCTGGGTTTGGTAATTTTAGTGTTTCAGATCGCGCTGAATCTAAAGGAAGAAATCCTGCGACAGGAGCAGAGATTGTTATTCCTGCTCGTCGCGTACCGCGCTTTTCTGCTGGCAAAAACTTAAAAGATGCCGTGCAAAAATAATTATCTTTAATATTTAAAAAAGCCTGCAGTAATGCAGGCTTTTTTTTATAACTTTATATCATTTAACCACTTAGTAAAATCTTCTTTTGCTCTTGTAGTTATCAATTGTCTTTTTTGAATATTTTTTTCTTTTCCTTTTAATTTTTTTTCTGTTCCAGTTAGCAATTCTATTTCTGGAAATAATCCGAAATTAATATTCATTGGTTGAAACGATCTTTTTCCCTCACTATTATCTATTAGATGACCTTTAGTTATATGGTTAAGTAATGCTCCAAAAGCTGATGTTATTGGTGGTAAAGTTATCTTTTTATTATAGATATTAGCGATAGCAAAATATGCTGCTAACCAGCCAATTGTAGTAGATTCTACATAGCCTTCACAGCCGGTGATTTGTCCAGCAAAACGCCAATTAATGTTATTTTTTAATTGTAATGTTTGATTTAATAGTAGTGGAGAATTTAAATAACTATTGCGATGTAAACCTCCTAAGCGAGCAAATTCTGCTTTTTCTAAACCTGGTATTTGGCGAAATATTTTAGTTTGTTCTTTATATTTTAATTTTGTTTGAAATCCTACCATATTATATAGGGTTCCTAAGGCGTTATCTTGTCGTAATTGTAGCACAGCATATGGTTTTATATCTGGTTGATGTGCGTTAGTTAATCCTCTTGGTTTCATCGGACCATGTCTTAAGGTTTCTCTACCACGTTTCGCCATTTCTTCTATTGGAAGGCAACCATCGAAATAGGGTGTTTCTTCCCATTGGTGGAAATCAACTGTTTCACTTTCTAATAAAGCATCGATAAAATTATTATAATCATTTTTATCTAGAGGACAGTTTATATAATCTTTTCCGGTTCCATTTGTACCTTTTTTATCGTATCTAGATTGAAACCAACATATATCCATGTCTAAGCTGTTGTAGTATATTATAGGAGCGATTGCGTCAAAAAAGGCTAAAGAATTTGCACCTGCTACATTTTGTATTTGTTCTGCTAGTGCTGGTGACGTTAACGGTCCAGTCGCGATTATTACATTTTTCCAGTCTTCTGGTATTTGCGTAATTTCTTCATTAACGATAGTTACGTTAGGCATTGCTTTTAATTGTTCGGTAATTAATTTAGAAAAATTTTCTCTATCTACCGCTAACGCAGTTCCGGCTGGTACTTTACATTTATCAGCTGTTTGCATAATTATAGAGTTAGCTTTGCGTAATTCTTCATGTAATAATCCTACCGCATTATTTTCAGAATCATCGCTCCGAAAAGAATTTGAGCAGACTAATTCAGCGAATGATTCAGTTTTATGCGCTGGTGTCATTACTTTGGGTCGCATTTCATGTAATATTACGTTAATACCAGCTTTTGCAGCTTGTGCTGCAGCTTCAGAACCAGCTAATCCAGCTCCAATGATATGTAGTATATTGGATTCCTTGTTAGACATTATTTTACCTTAGCTTAAGTTATTGTGTGTAAATTTATTTTATAGTTAAAAAAAAGCTTTTAAAATAACATTTAAAATGTTATACACCTAATAATTAATTTGCGGATGTGGCGAAATTGGTAGACGCACCAGATTTAGGTTCTGGCGGGAAACCGTGGGGGTTCGAGTCCCTCCATCCGTACCAATATTTTTAAAAAATATAATTAAAGCAATCATTTACAGCATATTTTAGATTGTTATATAAGCTTTTCACTTGCTCTTGAGTTTGGGAATCAGCGGTAAGATTTTGTATGTATTTAGAAATTTATCATTTATAGTAGTTGATTTATTTCAATATATTGTCTGTAGCTTAAGCATTTTCATAATAATGACAAAATAATAATAGCTTGTTTTTAACGAATAAAATTTAAAGGTTGTAGCTATTAGTGGAATTTTTAACATTAGTTTCTCTTGTGTTACTAAAGGTAGCTTTTTTATTTGTAATTTATAAGTTTCTATGCTTTTAAGCACAAAATATAGTTATAAACTTTAGTCTATATTTTAATAAAATATTTTTGTTAGTTTAGAATCAATCGAGTCTGAATATTTTATTTTGATAAATTAGAGTAAATAAAATTAATTGTTGGTTTGGTTTTTATTGTGTATTTGCTTAAACAAAAAGCTAGGCATTAGCTTTAGACAATCTATTTTAGTAGATAGGCAGCTTATAGGATATTTTAAAATATAGTAATTTTTGATTAATCTTATTTTTACATTGAGTATTTTTAAAATGTAAAGATCTATTATTTTTTTCATTAGTTCTGCTGTCCTAATTGCGGCTTTAACTAAAGAGCAAAAAGTAACTATAACAACCTTAGCAAGGTATGAATAATTTTTTAGGATTTGCTATAATGCGTTTTATCTCAATGTATCTTAACGTAATATTATACAACTAAGAAAGTTTAATTAGTTTATCAGAATTACTTTTTAAAGCGTATTTTTGATATGTTATTATTTTGGTTAAAGTTTGTGTAATTGTAATAGAGGATAATTTTATAAATTAAGGTGAAATTTTATACTTATTGTAATATTATTAATGGTTGTTGCAAAGATAGGGAAATTTTTACTTGCTGTGTTAGGTATATTTATTATTAGTGGTTAATAACAGCAATCTTATTTTAATATAAAAGGCCTCAATAAATGAGACCTCTTATATTAAAATTTATAGAAAATATTTAGCTTATCAACTTAGATTTTCTAGTTTAGAATTTATAGACTAATTCTAGTTTTAGATTAACAACTTTAGATAGAAAATAGTGCTCAGTATTAAATTTTATTGCGTATTTATCAGCAAAAGTAGCACTTTCTACTCCCAACGACATATAAGGTTCAATATGTATTTCTTCTTTACTAAAGGATGCAGCTCCACCTACAACAAATGAAACTCCTCCTAGGAAAGAAGATTCTGGTATCGCTAATCGGCTTATTACTCCATATTTTAGAGTAACATAAGGATGGCTATCGTCACGAGGATAAGCGACATCAAAACCAATTTCTGATCCTACAGAAATAAAATTTATATCTTGAGTATAACCCAAGGTTAATCCTAGAACAGGAGATACGGTAGTGGATTTACCCTTCTTTATGTGTGACATGATTCCAGGTGATATAACAAGATGATTTCTACCACCAAGATTAACAGCTTTAGTTTTTATACCATTGATAGTAATGTCTTTTCCTATTTGGCTTAAAATTTCTTTATCGTGTGCGTAAGTTATGCTAGGCGCTAGGGCTACTAACATAAAGCTTAATATTAAATAAAATATTTTTTTCATTTTGATTATCCAGTATAAATAATATTAGTTATTTTATAACAATAATGTTTATACTAAAGTATAAAGTATTATTTAGATATCTCTAATATTAATTGTTTATAACTGTATTATATATAATGGGGTTATATTAACGATTATTTATATTAATAGAATATTTGTGGTAGTTGGTGTCTATATCATATTAAGAAATTATAAAAAAATTAAACTGTCATAAATAACTATTAAATAGTTTAGTTGAAAAATTTATCATTTAAACTCAGGCTAATAGATATGTGTCTTTGATTACAAACAGATTAATTAAGTGCTATTTTAATTACAAATATTATTGATATTGGGATCTAATAAAAGGAAAAGAAATTTTATGTTTAAAGATAATTTAATACAAAAAACTTGCGATAAATTTTCAAATATAGGGATAGCTAAAAAGATACTTAGTCATTACGTAACAGAATATATAGAAGAAAATTTACAACGTTGTCAGGATTTGAATTTTGCTAATATGTACCCTTGGCAAGAATTGCAGCTGCCTAAGAATTATTTTTTACAAAAAATAATTAATTATAAAGGTGTAACCTATCTTACCGGAGCTCGTTATATCTCTAAGGATATTACTAAGCCTTTTATAGAATTATTAGCTACCAGCTCTGTCCAGATGGATATCAGCCAGGACGTTAAAGAAATTTTAATAGAGGATTGGAAGGAAATAAAGCCTCTATTTATAAGAAATTTAATAAGTTCAGATAAAGTTCATGCAGATATAGATCAAGAAATATGGGCTGCTAATTTACAAGAAATGCAATCTAAAACTAGTATTACTGACTTATCAATTAAGCTTGCTAAGCCAGAACATTTATCTTTTCTTTTAGATGCCTTGTATAAAGCATATGCTAATATTGCTAATGCAGATAATATGTCTTTATCACCAGCTACAGCAGACGACATACCTGACTGGGTAAATAAAAAACAATTATATATTTTATGTTATTTAGATACAAAAGTAGGTTTTATAGCTTGTGAAGAAAAACGAGTGGGTTTTATGAATGGTCTTTACGTGGCTGAAGAGGTTATTTTGCCCGAATTTCAAGGTCGTAGGTTTGCATCTTTAATGCAAATGATGTTAGCGCAAAAGCTGTCTTTACATTATTCTCCTGATACATTATTTTATGGGACTATTTTATTTAATAATATAGCGTCCAAAAGATCAGCTATGCACGCAGGTAGAAAAAACATATTACAATATGAAAAGATTTACTAATCAATATATGCTTTAATTTATCTAAATATATTATTTTACAGATTATTATATGTGGCATCTTAATAAGAAGTTACTGGTTATTTTTAATAGTTAACTTGATTGCTCAATTAAATTAATGATAGAGTTAAAGACGTCTGCTATTATTTTTTTAACTGTAACTAAGGTTAGATAATTTCAAATTTTAGTAAACTGTAAATCAAATATATAGCAATATTATAAATAAAAAATAGATCTTTTGTTAGTGCGATAATTCAGAGAAATAATAGTTGATATATTTATTATTATATGTTAGTCCGAATTAACATGTAATAAGCTGTATCTTGAGTAGTTTCGATGTCAATTATAAGGAGAATAACAATCAAAGAATCAGAAGATTGTTTTAGTAAGTTTAATTTTAATAGTAAATTATTACATAATTTACAGAAAGTTGGCTTTCATTCTTTAAAAGATATACAAAAACAGGCAATACCATTAATTTTAGCTGGAAAAGATATTGTAGCCGTTGCGCAGACGGGCTCAGGTAAAACAGCTGCTTTTTGTTTGCCAATAATTAATAATTTATTATTAATGGGAGCGAAAAGAAAAGAAAAAACATCATATGCGTTGATATTAGTACCAACTAGAGAATTGGCGATGCAGATAGAAAATGATATAAAGTCATTTATAAATGGTACTCATTTATCTTTAACATTGATGGTTGGTGGGATTTCAAAAATACCACAAATTAAAAAGATTTCTACTGGTACTGATATTTTGGTAGCTACGCCTGGAAGATTGTTAGATTTATTACAAGAGCAACATGTAAAGTTAGATGAAGTAAATTTTTTAGTATTAGATGAAGCAGATCGTATGTTGGATATGGGCTTTATTCCTGATATTTTAAAAATATTAAAATATGTTAAAAAAGATAGTCAAAAACTTCTTTTTTCAGCAACTATGCCAACAGAGATAGTAAAATTATCTAAACAGATAGTAAAACAAGCAGTTTACGTAGAAGTATCTCCGCAAGGGAGTGTTAAAAAAACGATAGAACAAAAAATATATTATTTACCACATGTATTAAAGAAGCAATTTTTAGCTTTTTTATTAAGTAAGCCAAGTTGGAAATCAATAATAATATTTGTGCGTACTAAATATTCTGCGGATGGATTAGCTCGTATATTAGCAAAATATGGTTTCAATTCGTCTGTTATACATGGGAATAAAAGTCAAAAAGCAAGACAGGATAATTTAAATAATTTTAAGAATGGTCTTAGTAGAATTTTAATAGCAACTGATATAGTCGCAAGAGGAATAGATATAGCAGGGGTAGATTTAGTTATTAATTATGATCTACCTGATCAAGCAGATAATTATGTTCATCGTATAGGTCGTACAGCTAGAAACGAAAAATCTGGGGTAGCTATTACTTTATGTGATCTTGAAAAAGAAAAAGATAAATTGATAGCTATAGAGAAATTAATTAAAGAAAAAATTAAAGAAGAAAAAATACCGGAAGAATTTTCAGTTAAGGTAAAGAAAACTAATAATAGATCTAGTTCCAGTAGAAAATACAAAAATAAAAAGATATAATAATTATTATATCTATAAATTTATTGTTATTGCTCTATATAAAAGGTTAGTGTGTGTAAAGCTATGCAAGGCATGGTATTTTAACTTTTGTCCACCATATTAGCAGAGAGATTTATAATCTCTCTGTTTTTTTATAAAGGAGTTTTAACTTATAATGAAAATTTTAGAACTAAAGATACAAAGATATTAGGCTAACATCTTATGGCTCCTCGGGCCGGATTCGAACCAGCGACCGATCGGTTAACAGCCGATTGCTCTACCGCTGAGCTACCGAGGAACAATTTAAGTTATATCAGGTTGATATCATATGTAATAATCTATTGCAATTTTTTTTTTAATTTTTCTAATCTATATTGTGGATATATAAATAATTTTATTAGTTAGGTTGTGTGTTATGTTATCTAGGATAATTCCTAAAAGAAAGTTTCACCGGCAATTATTAGGAGTTTTCTTGATAATGTTAGGGGTGATAGGTCTATTTTTTATCGTTAGAGTGATGTTGATTATAGTTGGGTTACTTATTTTATTTTTAGATAGTAAATTAGGTAAAAAAATATATAAACTTTTAAAAAATTAAATTTTAAATAATTTAAGAATAAATAATTGATGATAAAATGTTAAATTTTATTAAATTATCTTGACGTATTAGTTCAGTTAGCTTAAACGATATATGAAAGGCCCTGTGGCGGAATGGTTACGCAGAGGACTGCAAATCCTTGTATCCCAGTTCGATTCTGGGCGGGGCCTCCAGATTTTAGTTTTAAGGCTATATGTTAACCTAATTTTAGGTGGTTTTGGTAATCTAGTTTTGGTAATAATATGATTACTTGTTAGATAACGTAATGAACCTTAAATTATTGACCGATTTTAGCGGTTGGTATAGTAAGATTTTTTCTCAAATTATAAAATATTAGTATATAATTATTGCGATATGCTTTTAGCTAGTCCAAAAGATAGGTATTTCTTTAATATAATTTTGTAAGATATTGTTTTGTGTCAGATGATGAACGGCTCTTATTGAGAGGTGTTAATATTGCATGTTTCGCAACTATCTATTGTCTTTGGTGGAATATGTGGTTATTGTAAAGAAAAATAATAATATAATCTTTTAAATTATCTCTAAGTAAATCGGGTAGTATTTTGTTAATTAATAATTATTTTTATGTTAATAAAAATAAAACAAGTTATTATGCTATCATAATAGTAGGTTTGGTAGATTATTACATAAAATTTATTTTAAGTAACTAAAGTTTAATAGTATTAATATAAAATCTTATGGAAAACTGGAAAAGGGATTCTATATAGAAAATTTATAATAAATTACCTGCTTATTTTATAGCTAATTTAATGATTCTAAGTGTTGATTATTTTAGCTGAATGGTTTTCCTAAATAATTGCTTTTAGGAAAAACATTTGTTAGTCTAGTGAATGTTTAGGTTGGAGACGATTAAGAGTGAGAAAGAATAAATTAAATTTTTTGAGTCAATTTGTTATTGTTTTCGGCTTATTAGCGCCGGTATCTGTCGCGGCTGATACCCTAAAAGATGCTTTGTCTTTAGTTTACAGAAATAATCCAACAATTTTATCATTTAGAGCTTCATTGCGTGCCTCTGATGAAGATATAGCAATTGCTCAAGCGGCATTTAGACCCGCTATACAGCTAACAGCGGGCGTTAGTGGAACTGGTAAGAATGCTGCGAGCGGTTATAATGTGGGGCCAGTCGCTAATATTAGCATTTCGCAAAATATTTTTGCGGGCTTTGCTGATGTGAACAATCTTTCTGCGACTCAAATGCAAGTGTTAGCTAAACAAGCTAAGCTGCGAAAGCTGGAGCAGGATCAATTATTACTTGCTTTATCTACTTATGCGAATGTTGCTAGTATGAGAGATATTATAGATATTCGTAAAAAAGATGTTGAAGCAATGAAGGCTAGAGTTCAATCGAATAAAGCTAGCTTTAGTATAGGTGAGGGTACAAGAACAGCAGTTTCACAGGCTGAGGCTGCTCTCGCTAGATCTCGAGCTGCGCTAAGTCAATCGTTAGCCACGCTAGATTCATTAGAAGCAAGTTATCAGCAAATCATAGGGGTTAAGCCTGGCAAATTAGATCCTCCTAAAGTTTATTTTAGTCTTCCTAATAGTCTTGAGGAAATGATAGAAATTGCTTTAACAAATCATCCAGCGGTTGTTTCCTCTGGGTTTGTTGTGCGGTCCTTAGAGCATGTAGTGAAAGCTAATATAGGGCGTCTGCTTCCGTCAGTAAATGTTTCTGCAGGGGTTGATTATCGAAATAATGCTTTTATAGATGCAAATTGGACAGATAAAGTAACTTCGAGTGTAGGTGTTAATGTTGTAATTCCTCTGTATCAAGGTGGTCGTTCTACTGCTCAAGTTAGAAAAGCTAAACAAAATTTGTCTGCTGCGATATTTGATCTTGATGCTGCTCGTTTGTCTGTGAGGCAATCAGTAATAGAGGCATGGTCAAAGTTGCAAGGGGCTAAGGCTGCTTTGGTTGCTAATAAGGCGAATATAGAAGCTAGTAAGATTGCTATGGAGGGTGTTCTCGCTCAAAATAAAGTCGGCGAGGCTTCTACTTTAGATGTATTAGTGCAGAGAAATTCTTTAACTGATGCACGAATAGCTTATATTAATAATCAAAGAGATATTATTATAGCTAGTTATAATTTGTTGGCCGCTATGGGGCAATTTACAGTAGAGGTGATCGGCTTGAATGTAGAGAGATACGATCCTGATGCGACATAACCTAGATATATGATTTTTGATATTCACCGCGTAAGTTTATAAGCGGGTAGCTTGCCTATTAATTAGTAATAATGATTTGGATAATTTAAAAGATTTTTTTATTGTTATTCTTAATTGGAAAGATATCTGATAAATAGATTGAAGTAAGCTCTTTTTTGTGTAAAACTTAATTAATATCGATCGCTTAGTGGTTTGGTACTTTGTTTGTTAGGGTTAGTTTGTTATTTTAATCAGAGCGGGAAATTATAATTGTTATAATGAAAGTTGCGCATAATGGCTAAGAACCGTGAAGATTCTGATCAATCTATTGAAGTATTACTTAAATCTATCAGAAAAGCTATAGAAGATGATAAGGCTTGGCAAGATAATAATAAAAATATTGGCGCTGATCACTCACATAGCAAAAAGAAAGACACGTTAGATTATGTTGTCAGAGATGATAATCATAAGCAAAATTTAGCCTATAGTGAAGCTAGTAGAGATTTTGGTTATATCAATAATAATTCTATTGCAGAATATTCTAATAATAAGGAAATATTTAAAAATATTCACAATCAACCAGATAATCGCACGACGGATCTGCGCCATGTAGGTTTAAAGTCAGATCATAATAAGCTTGGATATGAAGAGCAGCGGTTCATTAATAATGCTAATCTGGTAGATGAGAATCGTAAACAAGATAATAATATCAGAAATGTTATTATTAATGATGAACAAGAGAATGAGAAAAGATTATTTGAAAATTTATTCTCTAAAGATTTTCCAGATGAAATATCAAATAGAGAGAATAATTTTTCAAGACAAATATCAGAAGATGATAGAGAAAACCAAACTAGGTACCTAGAGAATGCTTTAGAAAAGTCAATTGAAAAATTTATCAATAGTAAAGAAGCGGATCTTATGTATCTTATACAAGAATGGATTAAAATGCATTCTTCTAAAATAATGGAAAGAGTTATTAGGGAAGAAGTTCAAGAAAAACTCTCTAAAATTTTTAAAGCCAAAGAATAAACATAAATAAATAGGCGTATTGATGGTAGATAAAATATATGACTTTAAAAAATTCGAACAGGAAATAATTTCTTTATGGGAGAAAGAGAATGCTTTTGTAACAAATTCTCCAAATATAGATCCTGCTAATAATTATTCTGTAATTATGCCGCCGCCTAATGTAACCGGTAATCTTCATGTTGGTCATGCGTTAAATGGAACCATTCAAGATATTCTGGTTAGATTTGAAAGAATGCGCGGAAAAAATATTTTATTCCAACCGGGCTTAGATCATGCCGGTATCGCTACACAGATGGTTGTAGAGAGGCAGTTAGCTGCGCAGGGTGAGCCAGATAGATATGAGCTAGGGCGCGAGAAATTTATAGAAAAAATTTGGCAGTGGAAAGAGGATTTTGGGGGGCAGATAGTTAATCAATATAGTCGTTTAGGTGTCTCTTGTGATTGGAGTCGGCAACGTTTTACTATGGATAAGGGTAGTAGTGAGGCTGTTATTAAAGTATTTGTCACCTTATACAAAGATGGATTGATTTATAAAAATAAGAGATTGGTTAATTGGGATCCTAAATTACTTACAGCTATTTCTGATCTTGAGGTCGAAGTAAAAGAGGTGAAAGGTCATTTATGGTATGTCAGATATCCATTAAAAGATAAAGTATTTAATCCTTTAGACGATACAACTTACGTGGTAGTGGCTACTACTCGACCGGAAACTTTATTAGGTGATAGTGGTTTAGCGGTTAATCCGAATGATGATCGTTATCAGCATATTGTTAATAAGTTAGCAATATTACCATTGGTTGGACGTTGTCTTCCTATAGTGGCTGATGAATATGTTTCTATTGAATCTGGGTCTGGAGTAGTGAAAATGACTCCGGCGCATGATTTTAATGATTTTGAGGTGGGTGAGCGTCATAATTTATCTGTTATTAATATATTAACGGAAGAGGCAAAATTAAAGTTAGTTGATAATGATGAATTTTTACAAGGTTTAGAGCTGAACGATAATTTACAATCTTTAATTACTCAATTAGAAGGTAAATCAACTACTGATGCGCGTAATATATTAGTAGAGTTATTAACTAAATATGAATATATAGAAAAAGTTGAAGAACATATTCATAAAGTTCCTCATGGCGATCGTAGTGGTGTGGTGATAGAGCCATATCTAACAGAGCAATGGTATCTTAATGTTGATTCTATGTCTAAACAGGCTTTGAAGGCTGTAAAAGATGGTGATAGCAAATTTATTCCTTCAAGTTGGGATAAAACTTATTATAATTGGCTTAATGAAATTCGTCCTTGGTGTATTTCTCGACAATTATGGTGGGGGCATCAAATTCCTGCTTGGTATGGCCCTGATGGTAAAATATTTGTAGAAGAAACAGAAGATATGGCCAATAAGGCGGCGTTAGAATATTATGGAACTAAGGTCAGCTTAGTGAGAGATCCAGATGTTTTAGATACTTGGTTTTCTTCCTCTTTGTGGCCTTTTTCGACTTTAGGATGGCCTAATAATACGGAAGTGTTGAATCAATATTATCCTACTAATGTTTTAGTGACGGCTTTTGATATAATATTTTTTTGGGTAGCTAGAATGATGATGATGGGTCTTTACTTTATTGGTAAAGTGCCATTTAAAAATATTTATCTTCATCCATTGCTTAGGGATAAATACGGGGCTAAAATGTCTAAGTCAAAGGGTAATGTGATAGATCCTTTAGCGCTAATGGATAGTTATGGTACGGATTCGCTTAGATTCACTTTAGCAATTATGTCAGTACAGGGTCGAGATGTAAGATTGGATGAATCAAGGGTAGAGGGATATCGTAATTTTATTACTAAATTATGGAATGCTACTAGATTTGCAGAGATGCATGATTGTTTTTCCGTAGATGATTTTAATCCTTCTGCCGCTAAATTAGCTATTAATCAGTGGATATTAACCGAATTATCTAACACTAGATTACAGGTTGAAACAGCTTTAGAAGCTTATAAATTTAACGAGGCATCATTAGCGTTATATAGATTTACTTGGAATAGTCTTTGTGATTGGTATATTGAGTTAGCTAAGCCAATTTTAATGGATGAAAATCATTTAGATCGTGATGAGGTTAGGGGGTGCTTGCGTTTTTGTTTAGAGGCTGTATATAAATTATTGCATCCTTTTATGCCTTTTGTAACAGAATTTTTATGGAATAATACATTGGTAGAGGGAAAAAGAGAAAAAATATTAGCTCTAGTTTCATGGCCAAATTATAGTTTTGATTATCCTGAGTCTAAAACTGAATTAACTTATTTGATTGATTTGATTAGTGTTATTCGTTCTGCTAGGGCGCAGATGAATGTTCCAGCTAGCGCGCAAGTTCCTTTGTGGGCGGTGAATTTAAATCAGGATCTGCAGAATTTTCTTAGTAGATATGAATTGTTAATTAAGAGGTTAGCTAGAGTTAGTGAGATAATTTCCTCTACTGCGCCAGCAAAAGATGCCTTACAAATAATAGTAGGTGGAGATAGTTACAATATTTTAGTAGGTGAATTTATTGATCTAGATGTAGAAAAAGCCAGATTGCAAAAGAAAAAAGATAAATTATTAGCTGAGCGTATGAAGTTAATGGCTAAGTTAGAAAATCCTAAATTTATCGCTAATGCTTCAGAGATAGTCATTAGCAATGATAAAAATAGGTTGAATGCGTTAGATGTAGAGATAGAGGCTTTATCTAGAGCCCTAGCTGGTTTTATTTAAATTAAGTTTACTTTTCTAATATGAGCCATATTGGTACATGATCTGAGGGTTTTTCTTTTGCTCTTGTTTCTTTTTGAGCATAAGCGTCTTTTAATTTATTTATTACTTCTGGAGATACTAAAGCGTGATCTATTCTAATGCCGTTATTTTTTTCCCATGATCGTGCTTGATAATCCCAGAAAGTATAAATTTCGTCGTCGCTTTTTGCGCGAATAGCGTCAATAAAGCCTAGATTGAGTAGTTTGTGGTAGTAACTTCTAGATTTTGGTAAAAATACGGCATCTTGTGTCCATCTTTCAGGATATTTTGCATCTTTTTCAGTTGGTATAATATTATAGTCACCTATAAGTATTAATTTCTCTTCTAGCTTTATTAGTTTTGTCGCATATTCGATAAAATTTTCCATCCAGTCGCATTTATAGTGATATTTTTCTGATTCTATCGGATTTCCATTTGGGCAATATATTGAAGCTATTCTTATAATAAAGTTATTTATATCAAATAAGGCTTCTATATATCTTGCTTGTTGATTATGATCATATTGATCTAATCCTTTTTTTACTTCAATTGGAGAGCTTTTAGAAAAAATAGCAACGCCATTGAATGATTTTTGTCCGTATGTTTCAATGTGGTAACCCAGATCGGCAAAAAGTTCGACAGGAAAATTTTCATCAGTAGATTTAATTTCTTGTAAACACAAAATATCAGGCTGTTCATTTTTTAGCCATTCTATTAAATTTTGTGCTCTGGCTTTGATTCCATTTATATTCCAAGAGGCTATTCTTATTTTTGTCATTATCATACTCACAATTATTAATAATAATATTATTAAGGCATTTTTCTTATTTAATTATTAATAATATTATTTTTTTTAAAAAAAATGTATAAATTATAATATTAATCTTGACGAATGAAAAAAATATCGTTATTGATAATCATAAGCTGATGTGAGCAATTTATTTTAAAAAGCCTTTTTTTAAAGATATTCCTCAAACACAGCTTATAAGTAAAAAAATAAAACATTGTTAGATGTATGAGACTTTTAGTCTCCTCTGCTTTTGTTGGTTTTTTCGTTATTGCGAATGCCATGTTTTTTTATATATTGAATTGTAACCTTTTAGGTAAATGTAATAGAAGAAGGAAGGTTGAATGCCTACCGTAAACCAGTTGATTCGTAAGCCACGTATTGCGCCAGTTAAGCGTAATAAAGTTCCGGCATTGCAAGCAAACCCACAAAAACGTGGAGTTTGTACTCGTGTTTATACAACTACACCTAAAAAGCCTAATTCGGCTCTTCGTAAAGTTGCGAAGGTTCGTTTAACTAACGGCTTTGAGGTTATTGGTTATATACCTGGAGAGGGTCATAACTTGCAAGAGCACTCTGTAGTTATGCTACGCGGTGGTCGTGTTAAAGACTTACCAGGTGTTCGTTATCATGTAATTCGTGGTGTTTTAGATACACAAGGTGTTAAAAATCGTAAGCAACGTCGCTCCAAATATGGTGCGAAGCGTCCTAAATAATTGAGAGACCAGAAATATGTCCCGACGTCATAGAGCAGAAAAAAGAGAAATAAATCCAGATCCAAAGTTTGGAGATGTGGTTATTGGTAAATTTATGAATTCAATTATGCTTGATGGAAAGAAATCTGTAGCTGAGCGTATTGTTTATGGTGCGCTGGATTTGGTTGAAGAAAAGAGCAAAAAAGATCCGTTAGAGGTTTTTCATCGTGCACTAGAGAATGTTGCCCCTCATTTAGAAGTTCGCTCTCGCCGTGTTGGTGGTGCTACTTATCAGGTTCCTGTAGATGTTAGAGCTGATCGACGTCAGGCGCTTGCTATACGCTGGTTGGTTTCTGCTGCGCGTTCACGTGGTGAGACAACAATGATGGAGCGTTTATGTGGTGAATTTTTAGATGCTTCCAATAATCGCGGTGCTGCAGTTAAGAAGCGTGAAGATGTTCGTAAAATGGCAGAGGCTAATCGTGCTTTTGCTCATTATCGTTGGTAGTTTAATTGTAGGGTGATTTTAGATGGCTCGTGAGTATAAAATAGAAGACTACCGTAACTTCGGTATTATGGCGCATATTGATGCGGGAAAGACTACCACTACAGAGCGTATATTATATTATACTGGTAAGTCTCATAAAATCGGTGAGGTTCATGATGGTGCTGCTACCATGGACTGGATGGAGCAGGAGCAGGAGCGTGGTATTACTATTACTTCTGCAGCTACAACGACTTTTTGGAAAGGTCGTAACGGTAAAGAGTGTAGATTTAATATTATTGATACTCCAGGGCACGTTGATTTTACTATTGAAGTTGAACGTTCTTTGCGTGTTTTGGATGGTGCTATAGCTCTTTTAGATGCTAATGCTGGTGTTGAGCCCCAAACAGAAACTGTTTGGCGTCAAGCAGCGAAATATTGTGTTCCGCGTATGATTTTTGTTAATAAAATGGACAAAATTGGTGCGGATTTTTTTCGTTCTGTTGAAATGATAGGTAGTCGTTTAGGTGCTAAGGCTTTGGTAATGCAGTTGCCTATTGGTGCGGAAAACGATTTTAAAGGTGTTATTGATTTAATAGAAATGAAAGCACTTATTTGGCGTGATGAAAGTTTAGGTGCATCTTGGGATGTTCTTGATATTCCTGCTGAATATATGTCTGATGCTGAGAAATATCGTGAAAAGCTAATTGAGATGGCTGTTGAAGTTGATGAGGCTGCAATGGAATCTTATTTAGAAGGTAATACTCCTGATAATGATACTCTAAGAGATTTAATTCGTCGTGGCACTTGTAGTGTTGATTTTCATCCTGTATTTTGTGGTTCTGCTTTTAAAAATAAAGGTGTTCAGCCTTTATTGGATGCTGTTATAGATTATTTGCCTTCTCCTGTAGATGTTCCTGCAATTAAGGGTATTGATCCAAAGACAGATGCTGAAATTACTCGCGAATCTTCTGATGAAGCTCCATTATCAATGCTTGCTTTTAAGATTATGAATGATCCATTTGTTGGTTCTTTAACTTTTTGCCGTATTTACTCAGGTCGTTTAACTAAAGGTGTATCTTTAGAAAATACTGTAAAAGGTAAAAGGGAAAGAATTGGACGTATGTTGCAGATGCACTCTAATTCACGTGAAGATATTGAAGAAGCGTTTGCAGGTGATATTGTTGCCTTTGCTGGACTTAAAGAGACTACCACAGGTGATACTTTGTGCGATCCTTTAAAGCCGGTTATTTTGGAACGTATGGAATTTCCTGAGCCGGTTATTGAAATTGCTATTGAGCCAAAGACTAAAGCTGATCAGGAGAAAATGGGTTTAGCGCTAAATCGTTTAGCTGCTGAGGATCCTTCTTTCCGTGTTAAGTCAGATACAGAATCAGGTCAAACTATCATAGCTGGTATGGGCGAGTTGCATTTGGATATTATTGTTGATCGTATGAAGCGTGAATTTAAAGTTGAGGCTAATATAGGTCAACCGCAAGTTGCTTATCGTGAGACGATTACTCGTCAAGCAGAAGTTGACTATACTCATAAGAAGCAATCTGGTGGGTCAGGTCAATTTGCACGTGTTAAAATTATTTTTGAACCACATGATGAGGATGATTTCTTATTTGAGTCTAAAATCGTTGGTGGTGCTGTACCTAAGGAATATATTCCTGGTGTTGAAAAGGGTATAGCTAGTGTGATGGGTTCAGGTCCGTTAGCTGGTTTCCCTATGTTAGGTGTGAAAGCTACTTTAATTGATGGTGCTTATCATGATGTTGATTCTTCTGTGTTAGCATTTGAAATTGCAGCTCGTGCAGCTTTCCGTGAAAGTGCGCAAAAAACAGGTGCTCAATTGTTAGAGCCTATTATGAAAGTTGAAGTAGTAACGCCAGAAGATTATGTAGGTGATGTTATTGGTGATTTAAATTCTCGCCGTGGACAAATTTCTGGTACAGATTCTCGTGGTATTGCGACTGTCATTAATGCGATGGTTCCGCTTGCTAATATGTTCGGTTACGTAAATAATTTGCGTTCTATGAGCCAAGGTCGTGCACAATATACCATGCAATTTGATCATTATGATCCGGTTCCTCCAGCGGTTGCGCAGGAGATTCAGAAGAAGTTTGCCTAAGATTAGGTGTGAAGATTAATCGTTGATAGCGAAGAAAGTAATGGAGAAGCCCAATGGCTAAAAGTAAATTTGAGAGAACAAAGCCGCACGTAAATGTTGGTACTATTGGTCACGTTGACCATGGTAAGACCTCATTAACCGCTGCGATTACAAAATACTTTGGTGAGTTTAGAGCTTATGATCAAATTGATGCTGCACCAGAAGAAAAAGCACGTGGTATAACTATTTCAGCAGCCCATGTTGAATATGAGACAGAGAATCGTCACTATGCCCACGTTGATTGTCCAGGTCACGCAGATTATGTAAAAAATATGATTACTGGTGCGGCTCAAATGGATGGCGCTATTCTCGTTGTTTCAGCAGCCGATGGTCCAATGCCGCAGACACGTGAACATATTTTGCTAGCTCACCAAGTTGGTGTTCCAGCTATGGTTGTCTTCATGAATAAGGTTGACCAGGTTGATGATGAAGAATTATTAGAATTAGTAGAATTAGAGTTACGTGAACTTTTAACTAATTATGATTTTCCTGGTGATGAAATTCCAATTATTAGAGGTTCAGCTCTTGCAGCTTTAGAAGATAGTGATAAGACAATAGGTGAAGATGCTATTCGTGCATTAGTTGCTGCTATTGATTCTTACATTCCTATTCCTGAACGTCCAATTGATCAGCCGTTCTTAATGCCTATAGAAGATGTATTTTCTATTTCTGGTCGCGGTACAGTTGTTACCGGTCGTATTGAGCGTGGTGTTATTAAGGTTGGTGAGGAAGTTGAAATTTTAGGTATCCGTGATACAGTTAAAACTACTATCACAGGTGTTGAAATGTTCCGTAAGCTTCTTGATCAAGGTCAAGCAGGTGATAATGTAGGCGCTTTATTGCGTGGTATTGACCGTGAAGGTGTTGAGCGTGGTCAGGTTTTAGCTAAACCTGGTAGTGTTACTCCTCATACTAAATTCCAGGCAGAAGCTTATATTCTAACAAAAGAAGAAGGTGGTCGTCATACACCATTTTTAACTAATTATCGTCCACAGTTTTATTTCCGTACAACCGATGTTACTGGCGTTGTTACTCTTCCAGCAAATGTTGAAATGGTTATGCCAGGTGATAATGTTGCAATGGATGTTACTCTTATTTCTCCTATAGCAATGGAAGAAAAACTTCGTTTTGCTATTCGTGAAGGTGGTCGTACTGTTGGTGCAGGTGTTGTATCTAAAATTATTGAATAATAATGGTAATGGTGCTATGTTATAGCACTCAATTAAGGGATGTAGTAAAATGAACGGTCAAAATATTCGTATTCGCTTAAAAGCGTTTGACCATAGGATACTAGATGCGTCAACCCGTGAGATTGTCTCTACGGCAAAACGTACTGGGGCTAATGTACGTGGTCCTATTCCACTACCAACACGTATAGAGAAGTTCACGGTTAACCGTGGACCTCATGGAAACAAGAAGAGTCGTGAGCAATTTGAGGTGCGTACACATAAACGTCTTCTTGATATCGTTGATCCAACTCCTCAGACAGTTGATGCTTTAATGAAGCTAGATTTGTCTGCTGGTGTTGATGTTGAAATTAAGCTGTAAGCAGGTGATGGCGGAAGGAACGAACCCTATGCGTTCAGGTGTTATTGCAAAAAAAATGGGAATGACTCGTATATATAATGATGCGGGAGAACATATACCGGTGACAGTTCTTCAAATGGAGTCTTGTCAGGTATTAGCCCAGAGAACAATTGAAAAAAATGGATATATAGCAGTCCAATTAGGTGCTGGTGTATCTAAAGTTAAAAATGTAACTAAAGCTCTTCGTGGACATTTTGCGAAAGCTTCAGTTGAGCCAAAAGCGAAATTTGCAGAATTTAGAGTTTCTGCTGAAAATCTGCTAGAGGTTGGTGCTGAATTGACAGCTGAACATTTTGTCGTTGGACAAAAAGTTGATGTTGTTGGTACCTCCGTTGGTAAGGGTTTCGCTGGTGTTATGAAACGTCATAATTTTGGTGGTCATAGAGCATCTCATGGTAACTCTATTACTCATCGAGCTCATGGTTCAACTGGTCAGTGTCAAGACCCTGGTAAAGTTTTCAAGGGCAAGAAGATGGCTGGTCAGATGGGTAATGTACGTGTTACAACACAGAATTTAGAAGTTATTTCTACTGATGTGGCTAGAGGTCTTATCTTAGTTCGTGGTTCAGTTCCTGGTTCTGCTGGTGGGTGGATTTTAGTTAAAGATGCTGTTAAAAGTCCTTTGCCTGAGAATGCTCCGAAGCCAGCTGGTCTTCGTCAGCTAGTGAAAGATGAGAATTTATCAAATGAAAATAATAATGATCGAGCTTCTGATGACGTTATTTCGCAAACTAGTGAAGGAGCTGAATAATGAATTTTGAGGTTACAACACTTGATGGTTCTACTTCAGGTAAAGTTGAATTGTCAGAGCATTTATTTGGTTTAGAGCCTCGTGAGGACATACTCCAACGTGTTGTTCGTTGGCAGTTAGCTCGTCGTCAGCAGGGAACACATAGTGTTTTAGGTAGAGCTGATATCGCTCGTACTGGTTCTAAAATGTATAAGCAAAAAGGTACAGGTCGTGCTAGGCATTCTTCTGCTAGAGCTCCTCAGTTTCGTGGTGGTGGTAAAGCTCATGGTCCTGTGGTTCGTAGCCATGCTCATGATTTGCCTAAAAAGCTACGGGCTTTAGGTTTACGACATGCTTTGTCTGCAAAACTTAAGTCTTCAGATTTAGTTATTGTTGATAGTTTTGCAGCAAGTGATGAAAAGACTAAATTTTTACGGAATCAATTAACTAAATTAGGTTTTGAAAATGCTCTTTTCATTGATGGTAAGGTAATTGATACTAATTTTTCTCGTGCGGCAAGAAATATCCCTAATATAGATATATTACCTGTACAAGGTATTAATGTATATGATATATTGCGACGTACTAAATTAGTATTGTCTAAATCAGCTTTAGATTTACTTGAGGAGCGTTTCAATGACAGATCTTAAACATTATGATGTAATATTAAGCCCTGTTGTTACGGAAAAATCAACTTTGGTTAGTGAACATAATCAAGTTATTTTCAATGTATCTAAAAAGGCAACTAAACCTGAAATTAAGGCCGCAATTGAGTCTTTATTTGGTGTTAAGGTGCTTTCAGTTAATACGTTGGTTCGTAAAGGGAAAGAAAAGCGCTTTCGTGGGCTGTTAGGACGTCGTTCTGATGAAAAGAAGGCTATAGTTAAACTTGCTGATGGCGATGTAATCGACGTATCGAGCAATCTTTAGGCAGGTTTAGGAGTAGATAAAATGGCATTAAAAAGTTTTAATCCGACCACACCCGGGCAACGACAACTTGTTATTGTAGATCGTTCTTCTTTGTATAAAGGAAAACCGGTTAAAAAATTAACAGAAGGTTTGCAATCTAAAGGTGGTCGTAATAATCTAGGTCGTATCACTGCACGTTTTCAAGGTGGTGGTCATAAACGCACTTACCGATTAATAGATTTTAAACGTCGTAAAGCTGATGTTAAAGCTTGTGTTGAGCGTATTGAGTATGATCCTAATCGCACTTCTTTTATAGCGTTAATTCGTTACGAAGATGGAGAATTAAGTTATATATTAGCTCCGCAACGTTTGGCTGTTGGTGATGTTGTTGTTTCTGGGGCTGTTGCTGATGTGAAGCCCGGTAATGCAATGCCTTTAGGGTCAATACCTGTAGGTACTATAGTTCATAATGTTGAATTAAAACCTGGTAAAGGTGGTCAAATTGCCCGTTCAGCTGGTTCTTATGTCCAGTTAGTTGGTAGAGATCAAGGTATGGTAATTTTACGTTTGAATTCTGGTGAGCAGCGTTTAGTTTCTAGTCTTTGTTATGCAACTGTTGGTGCTGTTTCTAATCCTGATCATTTAAATATTAAAGATGGGAAGGCAGGTCGCTCTCGGTGGCGTGGTAAGCGTCCTCATGTTCGCGGTGTTGCTATGAATCCTATTGATCACCCACATGGTGGTGGTGAAGGTCGTACATCTGGTGGACGTCATCCTGTTTCTCCTTGGGGTAAACCTACAAAGGGTAAGAGAACTCGTTCAAATAAAACGACAGATAAATTTATCATGCGCTCACGTCATCAGCGCAAGAAATAGGAGAGGAAGCTACTATGGCTCGTTCAGTTTGGAAAGGACCTTTTGTTGACGGCTATCTTCTAAAGAAGGCTGAGAAGGTTCGCGAAAGTGGTCGCAATGAAGTGATTAAAATATGGAGCCGTCGCTCTACTATTTTACCTCAATTTGTTGGCTTGACCTTTGGTGTATATAATGGTAATAAACATGTACCAGTCTTGGTTTCAGAGGAAATGATAGGTCATAAATTTGGAGAATTTGCTCCAACTCGTACTTATTATGGACATGGTGCAGACAAGAAGGCTAAGAGGAAATAAAGATGGGTAAATCTAAAACCCCACGTCAACTTGCTGAGAATGAGGCTAAGGCAGTTACTCGTATGATAAGAATTAGTCCTCAGAAATTAAATTTGGTTGCTACTTTAATTCGTGGTAAAAAGGTCGAGAAAGCTTTGGCAGACTTAACTTTTTCCCGTAAACGTATAGCTGCTACAGTTAAAAAGACCTTGGAATCTGCTATAGCTAATGCAGAGAATAATCATGATTTAAATATCGATTCTTTGGTTGTTTCTGAAGCTTATGTAGGTAAGGCAATGGTTATGAAGAGATTTCATGTTCGTGGTCGTGGTCGTTCTAGCCGTATAGAAAAGCCTTTTTCAAATTTGACGATTGTCGTCCGTGAAGTATTAAATAAAGAGGAGGCAGCATAATGGGTCAGAAAGTTAATCCAGTAGCGCTTCGTTTAGGTGTTAATCGTACTTGGGATTCTCGCTGGTATGCTAATACAGGTGAATATGGTAAGCTTTTACAAGAAGATATTAAAATCAGAGATTTTCTTGTAAAGGAATTGAAGGTTGCTGGTATTTCTAAAGTTGTTGTTGAGCGTCCTCATAAAAAATGCCGTGTTATCATTCATGCCGGTCGTCCTGGTTTGATCATTGGTAAAAAAGGTGCTGATATTGAGAAATTACGTGCCAAAATTTCAAAGATGACTGATTCAGAGACAATGCTAAGTATTGTAGAGGTTCGTAAACCAGAGACAGATGCAGTATTAATAGCTCAGTCCATAGCACAACAATTAGAACGTCGTGTAGCTTTTCGTCGTGCAATGAAACGGGCTGTTCAATCAGCGTTACGTTTGGGCGCAGAAGGTATCCGTATTAATTGTTCCGGTCGTTTAGGTGGAGCTGAGATTGCTCGTATGGAGTGGTATCGTGAAGGTCGTGTTCCTTTGCATACACTTCGTGCTGATATAGATTATGGTACAGCAGAAGCTTTAACCGCATATGGTATTTGTGGTGTTAAAGTTTGGGTTTTTAAAGGTGAAATTTTAGAGCATGATCCGATGGCATCAGAGCGTCGCTCTTTGGAGAATAATAAAGGTTTTTCTCCTCGTCGTAAAGATAATGCTTAATATAATGAATTGGAGTAAGAATCATGTTGCAGCCTAAGCGCACAAAGTTTCGTAAGCAATTCAAGGGTCGTATTCACGGTGCTTCGAAGGGTGGAACGGATCTTAATTTTGGTACATATGGATTAAAGGCTTTAGAGCCCGAGCGTGTAACTGCGCGTCAAATAGAAGCTGCACGTCGCGCTATCACTCGTCATATGAAGCGTGCTGGCCGGGTTTGGATACGTATTTTTCCAGATCTTCCAGTTACAAGTAAGCCGACAGAAGTTCGTATGGGTAAAGGTAAGGGCAGTGTTGACTATTGGGCAGCCCGCGTTGCTCCGGGTCGTATAATGTTTGAATTAGATGGTGTTTCTGAAGAGATCGCTAGAGAAGCTTTTCGTCTTGGTGCTGCTAAGTTACCAGTTAAAACGAGGTTTATTCAGCGTATTTCAGACTAAGGAGTTTATTTATGAAGGCTTCAGATGTAAGAGCTAAGACGCAAGATGAGTTAATTGAAGAATTAGGTCATCTCAAGAAAGAGCAATTTAATTTGCGTTTTCAGCAGGCAACCGGTCAGTTGGAAAAGATTTCTCGTGTTAAGCAAGTTCGTCGTGATATTTCACGTATAAAAACTATTATGCGTGAAAGAGCGGCTAAAAACTAAATTAAGGAATTAAGAAGATGCCAAAACGCATTTTGCAAGGTGTTGTTGTTAGTGATAAAAGCGACAAAACCGTAGTAGTTAGAGTAGAGCGTCGTTATTCTCATCCTTTGCTTCAGAAGATTGTTCGTCAATCTCGTAAATATAAAGCACATGATGAAAATAATCGTTTTAAAGTAGGTGATGTAGTTTCTATTGAAGAATCAGCACCTATCTCTAAAGATAAATGTTGGATTGTTGTGGAATAATCAATAATTCTATATTGAGTGTTAGATATTTATAAAATTTATAAAAATATGTGATAAATTTTATAAAATATTTAAAGGTTATTTGACAAGTGGTTACGAATGTGCGAAAAGGATGTTCATATTTGCTTGTTAGTTTATTTTGTTAAGTAAAGAAGGCGACCAGTCATGATACAGATGCAAACAAACCTCGACGTTGCGGACAACTCCGGAGCCCGTCGTGTCATGTGCATCAAAGTTTTAGGCGGCTCTAAACGTAGATATGCATCAGTAGGAGATATTATAGTTGTCTCCGTTAAAGAGGCTATTCCACGAGGGCGCGTTAAAAAAGGTGATGTGATGAAAGCTGTTGTTGTTCGTACAGCGAAGGATATACGTCGGTTAGATGGTAGTGTTATTCGTTTTGATAAGAATGCGGCGGTTCTAATAGATAATAAAAAAGAGCCTATAGGTACACGTATTTTTGGACCTGTTCCACGTGAATTGCGCGCTAAGAGTCATATGAAGATTCTTTCATTGGCGCCTGAAGTCTTGTAGGGGTTTAGGATGAATAAGATACGTAAAAATGATAAGGTCGTTGTTCTTACTGGTAAGGATAAAGGTCAGGTTAGTGAAGTGCTTAAGGTTATGCCTAAAGAAGGTTTAGCTTTGGTTCGTGGAATTAATATTGTAAAGCGTCATCAAAAGCCAACTCGTGATTCTGAAGGGGGTATTATTCCAAAAGAAGCCCCTATTCATTTATCTAATTTAGCGCTTTTGGATCCTAAAGATGGCAAAGCCACTCGTGTTGGTTTCCGCATCAATTCTGAAGGAAAGAAGGTTCGTGTGGCTAGGCGTTCAGGAGAATTGATCGATGGCTGATGTAAAATTAGAACCTCGTTTGAGAAAATATTATAATGAAGTTGTTAGGCAGGATCTTTTATCTCAGTTTAACTATAGTAATCCTATGTCAATACCTAGGGTTGATAAGATAGTTATCAATATGGGTGTAGGTGAAGCAACGGCTGATTCTAAAAAACCAGCATCTGCTGCTGCTGATTTATCTTTGATAGTTGGTCAGCGTGCTGTTGTTACTAGAGCTCGTCGTTCTGTTGCAACTTTTAAGGTTCGCGAAGGTATGCCAATAGGTGCAAAAGTTACCCTTCGTCGTGAAAAAATGTACGAATTTTTGGATCGCTTAATAAATGTTGCGTTACCAAGGGTTCGTGACTTTAGGGGTTTAAACCCAAAAAGCTTTGATGGTCGTGGTAATTTTGCCATGGGACTTAAAGAGCATATTGTGTTCCCAGAGATTAACTATGATAAAGTTAGTCAGATCTGGGGTATGGATATAATCGTTTGTACGACAGCGAAAACGGATGTTGAAGCACGTGAATTATTACGTTGTTTGAATTTTCCCTTTTCTAAGTAACGGCAATCGTAGCGAGGTATATTATGGCAAAAGTTAGTGCCGTTGAAAAGAATAAACGTCGAATGGAGTTAGTAAAACTCTATAAGTCTAAGCGTTCACGCTTGAAAGCGATCGTTATGGATCGTAATCTTTCTTTAGATGAGCGTTTTCGCGCAAATTTAAAATTGGCAGAGTTGCCACGCAATTCTGCTGAGAATAGGGTTCATAATCGTTGTGAAGTTACAGGTCGTCCAAGGGCTTATTATCGTAAGCTTAGGATGTCACGTATAGCACTTCGTGAGCTTGGGTCTCAGGGTCGTATTCCTGGTTTAGTTAAGTCTAGTTGGTAAGGGTATTATTATGGCTGTTTCAGATCCTATTGGAGATATGTTGACACGAATTCGTAATGCAATGTCTCGTCGTCATTTGCGCGTATCTACGCCAGCTTCGGGATTACGTGTTCGTGTTTTAGATGTTTTACAGGCAGAAGGTTATATCCGTGGTTATGAGCGGAAAGATTTAGATCATGGTAAAGCTGAGATAGATATTGAGTTGAAATACTACGAAGGTACTCCTGTTATACGTAAGATTAGTCGTGTTTCAAAACCTGGTCGTCGTGTTTATGTTTCTGCTAAAGCAATACCTAATGTGGCTAATGGTTTGGGTATTTCTATTTTGTCGACTTCGCAAGGAGTTATGGCAGATCATGAAGCCCGTGATCGAAATGTTGGTGGTGAGCTTTTGTGTCAGATTTTTTAATCTGCTAAGATGCTTGTTGGTTTGTAATAATTGAGTAAATTTACTCGGAAATAAAAGACAGGTTAAAAAATGTCTCGTATTGGAAAAAAGCCGATTATTATTCCTCAGGGTGTGACAATATCCGTTGAAGGTCAAATTGTTAAAGCTAAGGGCTCTAAAGGTGAGTTGTCTTATGTTGTTAATGATGAGGTTTTAATAAATTTTGAAGAAAATTCTATTTCTGTATCACCTAAAGATGATTCTAAAGATGCTCGTTCTAAGTGGGGTATGTCTCGTTCTATGATTGAAAATATAATCATAGGAGTTAAAGATGGCTTTGAAAAACGTTTAGAAATTAGTGGGGTTGGTTATCGTGCAGCAATGCAAGGTAAAGATCTTCAGCTTTCTTTAGGTTTTAGTCATGAGGTTATTTATAGAGTTCCTTCAGGTGTTGTTGTTTCAGTTCCTAAGCCAACAGAAATTGTTGTTTCAGGTATCGATAAGCAACAAGTAGGTCATGTTTCTGCGGAAATAAGGAAGTATCGTGGTCCTGAACCTTATAAAGGTAAGGGTGTAAGATATGCGAATGAAAAAATTGTTCGCAAAGAAGGTAAGAAGAAATAAGGGATCGTTATAATGTCATCTCAGAAAGAAAAAGTCCAACGTCGTGCTCAAAGGGTTCGTCGTAAAATTAAATCAGTTGCAGATGGTCGTTTGCGTTTGAGTGTTTATCGTTCAAATCAAAATATCTATGCTCAAGTAATAGATGATTCTAAAGGTCATACAATTGTTTCTAGTTCAACTTTAGATGCTTCGTTAAAAGGGCAATTGAAATCTTCTGCTGATAAAGCAGCCGCTGCTGCGGTAGGAAAGTTAATAGCTGAACGTGCTTTAGCTGTTGGAATTAAAGAAGTTGTTTTTGATCGTGGATCTTATATTTATCATGGTCGCGTTAAAGCTCTTGCTGATTCTGCTAGAGAAGGCGGACTGTTGTTTTAGTTGATAAGATATTTTGTTAATAATATTAGCAAAGTAGTGCTTCCGGAAAAGAAAAAGGATAGGATATGGCACCGAGAGAGAAAAATAGAGAAGATCGTGATAATGATCTAGTAGATAAACTAGTTCATATTAATCGTGTTGCAAAAGTTGTTAAGGGTGGTCGCCGTTTTGGTTTTGCTGCCCTTGTTGTGGTTGGTGATCAAAAGGGTCGAGTCGGTTTTGGTCATGGTAAAGCAAAAGAAGTTCCTGAAGCTATTAGAAAAGCTACCGATGCTGCTCGTAAAAGTATGATTTTTGTTCCTTTGCGTTCAGGTCGTACTTTGCATCATGATATTTCAGGTCGTCATGGAGCTGGTAAAGTATTGTTACGTTCAGCTGCTGTTGGTACTGGTATTATTGCTGGTGGTCCGATGCGTGCTATTTTTGAAGCTGTTGGTATACAGGATGTTGTTGCTAAATCTTTGGGTTCGTCTAATCCTTATAATATGGTGAGAGCTACTTTTGATGCATTGAGTCATCAGGTTCATCCTAAGTTAGTTGCTTCTCAGCGCGGTATCAAATATTCCACATTACAATCTCGCCGTCAGCATCTTATTGGTTCTGAAGAATAATAGTGTAGTTTATATTTTAGGAATTGATATTATGGTTAAGAAGAAAAACGAAACTTTAAAAACACTAACTGTGGAGCAGATAGGTAGTCCTATACGCCGTCCTGCTATTCAGCGAGCTACCCTTATTGGGTTAGGATTGAATAAAATGCATCGTCGTCGTGTTCTTGAAGATACTTCTGCAATTAGAGGTATGATCAAAAAAGTAGAGCATTTAGTCCGTATTGTGGATGAAGGGCGTTAAGGTAGGAGTGAAATTATGAAATTAAATGAACTACGTGATTGTCTTGGTGCTACAAAGTCTCGTAAACGCGTTGGTCGCGGTATAGGTTCTGGTGTAGGTAAGACTGGCGGTCGTGGTGTTAAAGGTCAGAAGTCTCGTTCTGGTGTTTCGCTTAACGGTTTTGAAGGCGGTCAGATGCCTATTTATCGTCGTTTACCTAAAAGAGGCTTTAATAACTTATTTAGTAAGAAATATAATATTGTTTCTTTGGATAGGATTCAATTTGCTGTTGATTCTGGTTCTTTAACTATTGATAAAGTTATCACAGCTTCTCTTTTAAAAGAATTAGGAATTATTCGTCGTTTGAACGATGGCGTTCGTATCCTTTCTACTGGAGATCTAAAGCAACCTTTAAATTTTGAAGTTTCTGGAGCTTCTAAAGTTGCGATTCAAAAAATTGAAAAATCTGGCGGATCAATTAAATTATTAACAGTATAGTTTTTTGAGGGAGTTTTCCCTCAAAATTTATTTTTTAGGAAGAACATAGGAGACAGTACAGTAATGGCATCATCTGCAGAGCAACTTGCATCTAATATGAATCTTTCCACTTTTTCTAAAGCTAAAGAGTTAAAAGCACGTTTGTGGTTTACCCTTTGTGCTCTTATTGTATATCGTTTTGGAACTTATGTTCCTATTCCAGGTATTAATGCTGATGCCTTATATAATTTATTTACACAGCATTCTGGTGGCGTGTTAGGTCTATTTAATATGTTTGCTGGTGGTGCTATAGGGCGTATGGCTATTTTTGCTTTAGGAATTATGCCTTATATTTCTGCCTCAATTATTATACAAATTCTTTCATCTGTGCTACCGCAGTTAGAAGCTATCAAAAAAGATGGTGAAAGCGGTCGACAATTGTTAAATCAGTATACTCGTTATTTGACGGTTTTATTTGCGGTTATTCAAGGGGTTGGTTTATCATTTGGCCTGCAGTCTAGTGCGGGTTTAGTTTCAAACCCTGGTAGCTTTTTTATAGTTTCTACTACTATTACCATTGTTGGCGGTACCGTTTTTCTAATGTGGTTAGGGGAGCAGATAACTTCTCGTGGTATTGGTAATGGTATATCTTTGATAATTTTTGCTGGTATAGTCGCTGAACTTCCTGCAGCTTTTTCTGCTACAATGGAGCTAGGAAGAACAGGTGCTTTATCAAGTTTTACTATTTTAGGTATTTTGTTATTTATCGTTGCAGTTATAGGTGTTATCGTTTATTTTGAACGTGCTCAACGTCGTTTGCTTATTCAATATCCGAAACGTCAAGTTGGTAGGCAATTGCTTCAAGGTGAGACATCTCATTTACCATTAAAGTTGAATACAGCGGGTGTTATTCCTCCGATATTCGCCTCTGCTATTTTATTGATGCCTACTACTATTGTTGGTTTTACTTCCGCTGAAAATATTCCTCAATGGTTGTCAGTAATTTTAGGTCAATTAAGTCATGGTCAATTGCTGTATATGATCTTATTTGCTGTGCTTATGGTGTTCTTCTGCTTTTTTTACACTGCTATTGTTTTTAATCCTACTGATACAGCTAACCAATTGAAACAACATTCCGGTTTTATTCCTGGTATAAGACCAGGCGAAAAGACAGCGGAATATATTGATTATGTTTTGACCAGAATAACAGTTTTAGGTGCTATATATATAGTTTGCGTTGCTTTGTTTCCTGAGTTGTTATTATCAGCTACAGGTGTTCCACTTCATTTAGGAGGTACATCATTGTTAATTATGGTTAATGTTGCTTTGGATACAGTGTCGCAGATTCAAAGTCATTTAATCTCACAACAATATGCTGGTTTATTAAAAAAGAGTCGTTTGAAGGGTAATCGTCAAGGAGGAAGACGTTTAAGATGAATATAATTTTATTAGGTTCACCCGGTTCTGGTAAAGGAACTCAAGCTAAAATATTAATGGAAAAATATAATGTTGCTCATTTATCAACAGGAGATATGTTGCGTTCTGCTGTAAAGGTTGGTGATGCATTTGGTAAAGATATTGAGGCTAAAATTAAAGAAGGTTTGTTAATATCTGATGCTATAGTTGAAAAATTAATTGCCGATTCTATTAATAATTTACCTGCAGGTAAAGGATTTATTTTAGATGGCTATCCTAGAAATTTAGTTCAAGCTGAGGGTTTAACTAAATTATTTTTAGATAAAAATATTAAGTTGGATGCAGTTATTGAAATTCGCGTTGATGAAGATATTTTATTTTCTAGAATTGAATCCCGTGTTAAAGATGCTCAAAGTACAGGGCAAGTAGCGCGGTTAGATGATTCTGTCGAAGTTTTAGAAAAAAGATTAGCTGAATATAGAAGTAAAACAGCACCAGTAGCAGCTTATTATAATAATCTAGGCAAGTTGGATGTTGTTGACGGAATGCTTACTATACCAGAGGTCACCGCGGCTATAGAAGCTAAAATACAAAAAAGATGTAAATAACAAGATTTTATGTCTTTCTATTGACTTTTTTGTAAAATTTGTTAAAAGTAAGAACTAGTAATTTAATATGTGTATATCCTTATTTAGGATAGAGTAGAATTTAAAGGAGATTAAGCGTGGCTCGTATTGCTGGCGTTAATATCCCTACGAATAAAAGAGTGGTTATAGCTCTTCAGTATATTCATGGGATTGGACCTAATTTTTCGCAGAAGATAGTGGATAGTGTTAACATTCCATCTTCTAAGCGTGTTAATGAATTAACCGATGCAGAAATTTTGCGGATCCGTGAAGCTATAGATCGTGATTACCAAGTAGAAGGCGATTTGCGTCGTGAAGTTTCTATGAATGTTAAACGATTAATGGATTTAGGTTGTTATCGTGGTTTAAGGCATCGTCGTTCGCTACCAGTAAGAGGTCAGCGTACTCATACTAATGCTCGTACCCGTAAAGGTCCTGCAAAAGCTATAGCAGGTAAGAAGAAATAATTCCTATTAAGTTCAGCTAAAATTAGCTGGTAGGTGTAGCCACTGGGGATACGGTGGTGTTGAGATCATGAAAGGTGATAATTATGGCAAAAGAAGCGACTCGTGTTCGTCGTCGTGAGCGGAAGAATATATCTTCAGGTGTTGCTCACATTAATTCTACATTTAATAACACAATGATTACTATTACAGATGCGCAAGGAAATACCATAGCTTGGTCTTCCTCTGGTTTGCAGGGTTTTAAAGGCTCACGTAAGTCAACACCTTTTGCAGCTCAAGTTGCAGCTGAAGATTGTGCGAAAAAAGCACAAGAACACGGAGTTAAAACGTTAGAAGTTGAAGTTTGTGGTCCTGGTTCTGGTAGAGAATCAGCGTTACGTGCTTTACAAGCTTCTGGTTTTACAGTTTTATCTATACGTGATGTTACGCCTATCCCTCATAATGGTACGCGTTTGCCAAAACGTCGTCGTGTTTAATTATTTGTATAGAAGGGTTATTGCTTCTATACAGATCCCCGTATTGTTGCCACGATAGGATAGTGGTAAAATAGGAAGGTATTATAATGATTGAAAAAAATTGGCAAGATTTAGTTAAACCGGCTGTTGTTTCTTATCATGAAAATATGTCTAATAAACATGTTACAGTTTCGGTGGAACCTTTGGAAAGAGGTTTTGGCTTAACTATTGGAAATGCGTTAAGAAGAGTGTTGCTTTCATCATTACGTGGGGCTGCTATTACTTCTGTTCAGATAGATGGTGTTTTACATGAATTTTCTTCTATCGCTGGTGTGCGTGAAGATGTCATGGATATCATTTTAAACCTTAAAGAAGTTGCGATAAGGATGGAAGGTGAAGATACAAAACGTTTGGTTCTTCATAAAAAAGGTCCCGGTGTTGTTATGGCGGGTGACATCCAATTAGTTGGTGATATTGAGGTGTTGAATCCTGAACATGTTATATGTACTTTGGACGAAGGTGCTGAAATACGTATGGAACTTAAGGTAGGTAAAGGTAGAGGTTATGTTTCAGCTGATCGTAATGGAGCTGAAGATGATCCAATAGGAGTTATACCTATTGATAGCCTTTATTCACCTATTAGAAAAGTTTCTTATAAAGTTGAAAATACACGTTCTGGACAAATTCTTGATTATGATAAATTAATTTTATCTGTGGAAACTAATGGATCAGTTAGTGGTGAAGATGCAATTGCATATGCAGCTCGTATTTTGCAAGAACAGCTTTATGTGTTTATTAATTTTGAAGAACCACAGAAAAAATCTGTTGAAACTTCAGTGGCTGAATTATCTTTCAATCCAGCTTTATTGAAAAAAGTGGATGAATTAGAATTATCAGTGCGTTCAGCAAATTGTTTGAAAAATGACAATATTATTTATATTGGTGATTTAATTCAAAAAACAGAATCTGAAATGTTAAGAACGCCTAATTTTGGTCGTAAATCACTTAATGAAATTAAAGAAGTTCTAGTTTCAATGGGTCTTCATCTTGGAATGGATGTGCCAACTTGGCCACCAGAAAATGTTGAAGAGTTAGCTAGACGTTATGAAGATCAGTATTAATATTAGAAAAGGAGAAAGCTTATGCGCCACGGTAAATCAGGTCGCAAGCTAAATCGTACAGCTAGTCATCGTAAAGCGATGTTTTGTAATATGTCTGCCTCATTGATTGAGCATGAGCAAATAGTTACTACTTTGCCTAAAGCAAAAGAAATTCGTCCTATAGTTGAGAAATTAGTTACTCTTGGTAAAAGAGGAAATTTACATTCTCGTCGTCAGGCACTTGCTTCAGTCAAAGATTCTAGTTTAGTTGCTAAACTTTTTGATGTTTTAGCTCCTCGTTATGCTGCTAGACAAGGCGGATATCTACGTATTGTAAAAGCTGGATATCGTTATGGTGACAATGCACCTTTAGCTGTTGTAGAGTTTGTTGACAGAGATGTTAATGCAAAAGGTAAGGCTGATAAAGAACGTGTAGCAAATAATACCGTTGAAGAGCCTGTATCTGAGTAATTAAAATTACTTGTTATTTAATAAAGAGACCTTATAGAGGTCTCTTTATTCTTTTATATTATTAATTATCCAGATAGTTTAATAATAGATTATGGTTATTGTAAAATAATTTTTAGCTTTTTTCTATGAGTTATATTATATTAATGTAACTCATAGAAAATTAGGAAATATAATGCCGGAAAATTTATTTGCAGATTTACCTTTTGACGATAATAATTCTGGTAGTAAATTATATATACCTTTAGCTGAAAAAATGCGTCCTAAAAATTTACAACAATTATTAGGGCAGGAACATTTAACTGGTTCTGATGGAATATTAGAACGTAATCATTTATCCTCTATGATATTTTGGGGCCCTTCTGGAACAGGTAAAACTACCGCGGCTCGTTTATTATCTCAACGTGATGAGTATGAATTTATTCAGATTTCGGCTATTTTTTCTGGTGTTGCAGAATTAAAGAAAATTTTTGACAAAGCTAAAGAATATAGAAATAATAATAAACAAACAATATTATTTGTAGATGAAATACATCGTTTTAATAAAACGCAGCAAGATTCTTTTTTACCTGTATTGGAAGATGGTACGGTTATTTTAATTGGAGCAACCACCGAAAATCCTTCTTTTAATTTAAATTCTGCATTATTATCCAGGGCTCGTGTTATTATTTTTAAACCTCTTAGCGAGGAGATTTTAGATAATTTATTGACTCAAGTAGAAGAAACAGAAAATCGTTGTTTACCAATAGATGAAACAGGAAAGAAAATCTTAATTAATTTAGCAAATGGTGATGCTCGTTTCCTTTTAACTTTAGTTGAAGAAATTTTATCGAGAACTGATCCAAATATTTTATCTAATGACCAATTATTAACAATATTACAGAAAAAATTTGCTATATATGATAAATCAGGTGACGGACATTATAATTTAATCTCTGCTTTACATAAATCTATTCGTGGTAGTGATGCTGATGCTTCTTTATATTATTTTTGTCGTATGTTATCTGCTGGTGAAGATCCTTTATATTTAGCACGGCGTTTGATTAGGATAGCTAGTGAAGATATAGGTTTAGCAGATCCTCAAGCTTTATCTATTTCAATTGCTGCTAGGGAAAGTTATTTGCATTTAGGTTCTCCTGAAGGAGAATTAGCAATTGCGCAGGCATGTTTATATTTAGCTACTGCGCCAAAGTCTAATGCTATATATAAAGCTTTTAAGGAAGCTATGAAAGACGCTAAAAAATTTTCGCATTATGCTCCACCCGCTCATATTCTAAATGCACCTACTAAATTGATGAAAGAATTAGGTTATGGTGCTAATTATAATTATGATCATAATTATGAATATGCTTTTTCAGGTGCTGATTATTTTCCTACGGAGCTAGGTAGAAAATCTTATTATCACCCGGTTGAGCGCGGGTTTGAGAGAGAAGTAAAAAAAAGAATATCTTGGTGGAATAATCTTAGAGAGAAAAAAAACAAAAATAATGAAATTTAATAAAATGATTGTGGAAATATATATTTCAATCATAATAAACAATTAATTACCTGTATAAATAGATTATAGTTAATATATTGAACTTTGGAAAGTAAATATTATGACAACGGATAAGACAAAAGCTTTAGCAGCAGCATTATCGCAAATTGAGCGAACTTTTGGTAAAGGTTCAATTATGCGGATGGGATCAAATGATCAAGTTAAGGGAGTGGAAGTTATTCCTACCGGATCTTTGTCTTTAGATATAGCTTTAGGCATTGGCGGTGTTCCTAGAGGTAGAGTAATAGAAATATATGGTCCTGAAAGTTCAGGTAAAACCACTCTATCTTTACATATTATTGCTGAAGCTCAAAAAATGGGTGGTGTGTGTGGCTTCGTAGATGCTGAACATGCTTTGGATCCTGTTTATGCTCGTAAATTAGGAGTTAATCTAGAAGATTTATTAATTTCACAGCCTGATACTGGAGAGCAAGGATTAGAAATAACAGATACTCTTATACGTTCAGGTGCTTTAGATGTTTTAGTAGTTGATTCAGTCGCGGCATTAACTCCTAAAACTGAAATTGAAGGTGAAATGGGCGATAGTGCTCCAGGTGCTCAAGCGCGTCTTATGAGTCAAGCATTACGTAAAATTACAGCTTCATTATCTAAATCTAATTGTGTATTGATTTTTATCAATCAAATGCGCATGAAAATAGGTGTATTTTATGGATCACCGGAAGTTACTACAGGTGGTAATGCATTGAAATTTTATGCATCTGTTCGTTTAGATATTAGGCGTATAGGTCAAATAAAAGATAAAGAAAATATTATAGGTAATCAAACTAAAGTTAAAGTTGTTAAAAATAAAATGGCTCCTCCTTTTAAACAGGTGGAATTTGATATCATGTATGGTGAAGGTATTTCTAGGTATAGCGAGTTAATCGATCTTGGAGTAAAAGCTGGTATTGTTGAAAAATCCGGCGCTTGGTTTTCTTGTAATTCCAATAGGTTAGGTCAAGGTAAAGAAAATGCTAAACAATATTTACGTGATAATCCAGAATTAGCTGAATTTATAGAAAATTCTATAAGAGAAAATGCTGGTTTATTAAGCACTAAACTTATGGAAGGTTCAGATGATTTGACGTCTAATAGTGATTTAGTATTAGAAGAATAATATTTAAAAAATTTAATTATTTATAGAATTAGCTTTTATTGTGTTTAGTTTAAGAGAGTAAAAAAATGAATAGCGTTAATAAGATTAGGTCTGTTTTTTTAGATTATTTCGCTAAAGTTGGACATGTGAAAGTTGATTCTGCTTCTCTTATTACGCATGACGATCCTAGTCTTATGTTTACCAATGCCGGTATGGTACCTTTTAAAAATTTTTTTACTGGTGTAGAAACACCTAAAGATAAAAGAGTTACTTCTGCGCAGAAATGTGTTAGGGCTGGTGGTAAACATAATGACTTAGATAATGTAGGTTATACTGCCAGACATCATACTTTTTTTGAAATGTTAGGTAATTTTTCTTTTGGGGATTATTTTAAAGAAGAAGCTATATTTCACAGTTGGAATTTATTAACTAAGGAATTTGCTCTTCCTAAGGAGAAATTGTTAGTTACTGTTTATCATACAGATGAAGAATCAATTAATTATTGGAAAAAAATTGCTAATTTATCTGAGGATAAAATAATCCGTATTAGTACTAAAGATAATTTTTGGACGATGGGCGAAACAGGACCTTGTGGACCATGTTCTGAAATATTTTATGATCATGGTGATAAAATATGGGGTGGACCTCCTGGAAGTGCCGATGAGGATGGCGATCGTTTTGTTGAAATTTGGAATTTAGTGTTTATGCAGTTTGAGCAAACAGCTAGAGGTGAAATGCTACTGTTGCCTAAACCATCTATTGATACTGGCATGGGTCTTGAGCGTATAGCTGCTGTATTACAAGGCGTGCATGATAATTATGATATAGATTTATTTAAAAAATTAATAGATGCTTCTGTGACCTTCTCAAATAAAGCGGCTAAGGGTGATAGTTTAATCAGTCATAGAGTTATTGCTGATCATTTGCGTTCAGCGAGTTTTTTGATTGCTGAAGGTATATTACCGTCAAATGAGGGTAGAGGTTATATATTACGCCGTATTATGCGTAGAGCGATGCGTCATATAAATTTACTTGGTGTACAAGATTCTATGATGTGGCGTTTAGTGCCGACTCTTATAAAGGAGATGGGTGATTTTTATCCAGAATTAGCAAATAATGAGTCATTAATTTCTGAGACATTATTGTTAGAAGAAGATCGCTTTAGACGAACCTTAGATCGTGGTTTATTGTTATTAGATGAAGCTACAAAACACATGAAATCTGGAGATGAATTGCAAGGTGATATAGCCTTTAAGCTTTATGATACTTATGGATTCCCTTTGGATTTAACTCAAGATGTATTACGTAAAAGAAATATCAAAGTTGACGTAAAGTCTTTTGAAGTTGCTATGGAAAAGCAAAAACAGGATGCTCGTTCTAATTGGTCAGGATCTGGTGAGCAAGCAATTGATTCTATCTGGTTTAAATTGCAAGAACAATTAGGTGAAACAGAATTTTTAGGTTATTCAGGTTTGCATTGTCATTCAGAGATTAAAAATATAATTTGTGCAGATAAATTAGTCGATAAGATTATCGAAGGACAAGAAGCAATTATTATCAGTGATAAAACTTGTTTTTATCCTGAATCTGGTGGGCAAATAGGTGATAAAGGTTTAATAAACGGAGATGATTTTAGTTTTGAGGTGTTAACCACTAAAAAACATGCCGGTATTATAAGTCATTATGGTATTGTTAGAAGTGGTATTATTAATAAATCTATGAAAGCAGATTTTATAGTTGATAAAGATTTTAGGAAAAAAACAGCTATCAATCATTCAGCCACTCATTTATTACATGCTGCTTTACGTAAGATACTTGGTAATAATGTTATGCAAAAAGGATCGTTAGTTTCTGCTGATCGTCTTCGGTTTGATTTTTCATATCCAAAACCTTTGACTAAACAAGAATTGATAGATATCTCTAATTTGGTTAATCAACAAATATTTTTGAATAACAATGTAAATACATCAGTAATGGATAAAGAAAAGGCTATTGATAAAGGCGCAGTAGCATTGTTTGGAGAAAAATATTCTGATTTAGTACGTGTTGTCACTGTATCAGGTAATAAGTTCGATAGTGATGATAATATTTGTTTTTCTACTGAATTATGCGGGGGTACTCATGTAGAAAATACTGCTGAGATCGGTTTATTTCATATAATATCTGATAGCGGTGTGAGTGCAGGAGTCAGACGTATTGAGGCTTTAACCTCTGAAAAAGCAAGAGAATATCTATTGCAACAAGAAGACTATGCAGAAAAAGCAGCTAGTTTATTAAAAACACAACCAGAAAAATTAACAGAACGTTTAGTTAGTCTATTAGAAGATAAAAAGAAATTAGAAAGAGATTTAACTAAGTTACGTAAAGAATCTTTATTATCTAGCAATGATACTAATAATGGTAAAAATGATAATATAGAAGAAATTGCAAATATAAAATTTTTATCTAAAATATTATCCGGTGTGTCCGTAAAGGAATTGAAAGCTTTAGTAGATGCAGCAAAAATTAGAATTAAAAGTGGTATTGTAGCTTTTATTGCTGTCGACGAAACTAATAAAGCCACTATAATAGTAGGCGTTACAGCTGATTTACTTGATAAATTCACTGCTGTAAGTTTAGTTAAATTAGCTGCTGAAATATTAGGGGGCAAGGGTGGAGGAGGGCGTCCTGATATGGCCCAAGCAGGTGGCTCAAATGGTAGTAATGCTTTAAATGCTATTGAAGCTATTAAAGAAGTTATTCTAGATAAACAAAAGTAATATATAGCTGTAAAATATTTGTAGCAAATTAATCTATTATAAATTATTTAGTAAGGTGTGTTGCGATATCACGGCTTATTGTGGTAAGTGGTTGATGATATAATATTGTTACTTGTAGCAAGGCTATATTGAGATTATAAATTATTTTTAGTTAAGTAGCTTAAGAATATTTCTATTACCGTAGTAAAGTTAGGTAACTATATAACATTGTTGTTTGCAGCAAAGTTATATTGAGGTTATAGTTTATTTTCAGTAAAAGGAGCGTAACAATATTATTATATTACTTACTGAAAGAAATATAATAATATTGTACGTTCCCCTTATATTTTAAGAATTGCGCAGTAAATTACGTACTAGTCCTGCGATTATAGTGACGATTATACCACCTAATAGACCGCTTATTAATATATTTACTAAGTTTTGAAGATAGCCAACACCCCAGACGCTTAACACATTTGATAATAATATTCCACCTAAAGCTCCTGCAATAGTGTTTCCAGTGCTTCCTAGGCTTATTTTACGGATAAGACCGGCAATATTACCTCCAGCAGCTCCAGTTAAAAGTTGAATAATGAGTATTATAAGACCATTCATACGTATATCCTTTATTTTATCATATATAATAATTTAATTTTTATAGCTGGTTTAGCATTTAGTGGAATTTTTAGTAAAGTGAAGAGGGTAAGCGTTATTAAAGGATTTTTTCTTTTAAAAATTATACTTTTTTGTTAAAAATAGATAAATAATAGCAATACTTAATAAATCAATATTTAATTAAGTGAAAAATAGCTAAAACATAAATTAAAATAATAAGGAATAAGAATGACTGGCGTAGAGCAAAAAATAGTCCAACAAGATGAAGCTGAAATGCGTTTAGATCGTTGGTTCAAGATTCATTATTCTGGTTTAGCTTTTGGAGCATTGCAAAAGTTATTGAGATCTGGACAAATTAGGGTAGATGGTAAAAGAGCTAAATCTGATAATCGTTTAAAAGTCGGTCAGATTGTTCGTATACCTCCCTTAAATATAGATATCAAAAATAACCCTAGTTTAACTAAAAATTTATTAAAGCAATATGATGATAATAGTGCATTGCAGAAAATGTTATTATATGAAGATAAAAATATGTATATCTTGAATAAACCAGCTGGTTTATCTGTACAAGGCGGTTCTGGAGTGACTCGTCATATTGATGGCATGTTAGAGAGTTGGCGTAATAAGAAAGGTGAAAAACCTAGGTTAGTACATCGTATAGATAAAGACACATCTGGGTTATTAATAGTTGCTAAAAGTCGATTAGCAGCGCAAACTTTAACAGATGCCTTTAAAAAAAGAGAAGTTAAAAAAACATATTGGGCAATTGTGCGTGATATTCCTGCAAAAAGAACTGGAAGAATATCTAACTGGCTATGTAAAAAGTCAGGTTCACAAGGTGATTATATGACCGTTTGTGAACATGGAGATCCAGACGCTCAACATGCTATTACTTGTTATAAGGTGATAGATCATATTCCTAAAAGTATTTCTTGGATGGAGTTAGAGCCATTAACCGGTCGTACGCATCAACTTAGGATACATACAGCTAATATGGGGAATCCTATTATAGGCGATCCTAAATATTTTCATGCTGATAGTAATTGGATTTGTCCAGGTGGTATACAAAATAAATTACATTTACATGCTAGAAAATTGTTTTTTGCTAACATTTTTGGTAAAAAATTAGAAATAATAGCGCCTTTACCAGCTCACATGCAACAAACTTTCAATTTATTTGGGTTTGACGAAAATATAGACGAAGATAAAAATATTTAAGGATAATAGATGAATAAGTCGACGCTAAATAAATTTTACAATAAAGTTACTATCGCAGCTGCAGAGGGAGGTTATAAAATATATTTAGATGATAAATTTTTGACTACACCAGCCAAAAATATATTAATTTTACCTAATGAGAATATAGCAAATTTAGTTGCTCAAGAATTTATTAATCAAACAAGTGAAATAAAGCCACAGCAAATGTTTGTAACACGAATGGTTAATACAGCTATAGATGGGGTAGCTAATGATACTCAAGTTATTTATGAGGATTTATTAAGATTTACTTGCTATGATTCAATCTTATACCGTGCTCCTTATCCTGTAGGATTACGTGAACTACAAGAAAAATCATGGGATCCTATTTTAGATTGGGTAAAAGATACAATAGGAGCAGATTTTTTAGTAACGCAAGAATTAATATCTATTCAGCAACCGAAAGAATCCATTGCTTTATTTGGTTCTTTTCTAAAGAAAATAACCAATCCATTTGCGTTAACTGCTTTTTACACGATAACTTCTATTTTTAAATCTAGTCTATTAACTTCTGCTTTATTATTTGATCAAATAACCTTAGAAGATGCATGGAATTATTCTAATATAGATGATAATTGGGTAGATGATCAATGGAAAAAAGATGAAGAAAAACAGCAAATTCAGCAAAATAATTTGGCTGAATTAACTGCTGCTTATAATTTATTTAAGGCTAGTTATAATTAGAGTAATATCAGGTAGTTATTTAATTAAAAGGCTAACAATATATAAATTATAATAATTTCATTATTATAATTTATATATTAATTTTGTTAGTTAATCTATAAATGGGTATAATGTACCCATTTATAGATATAGGATGTAAGTTATAGTGAATAATAAAGTTCAAATTCAATAGGGTGAGGTGCCATTTCGAATTGTTCTACTTCTTGCATTTTTAAGTTAATGAAACTATCAATAATATCGTCATCAAACACATTGCCGACTTTTAAAAATTCTCTATCTTGATCTAAGGCATTTAGAGCTTCTCTTAATGAAGTGGCTACAGTAGCTATATTTTTTAATTCCTCTTTAGGGAGTTTATATAGATCCATATCCATTGGTTCACCGGGGTGAATTTTATTTTTAATTCCATCTAAGCCGGCCATAAGTAAAGCTGCAAAAGCTAAATATGGATTAGCAGTAGAATCAGGGAATCTTACTTCTACTCTTTTTTCTTTATCAGAATTTGAAAATGGAATGCGACAAGACGCAGAACGGTTAGAAGCTGAATAAGCTAATAATACTGGAGCTTCATATCCAGGTACTAATCTTTTGTAAGAGTTAGTTGATGCATTTGTAAAGGCATTTAATGCTTTAGCATGTTTGATAATACCGCCAATAAAATATAAACATTCTTGAGATAAACCTGCATATTTATCTCCTGCGAATATAGGTTTATCTTGTTTCCAGATAGACATGTTAACATGCATACCTGATCCATTATCTTTATATAAAGGCTTTGGCATGAATGTTGCCGTTTTACCGTAGGCATTAGCTACTTGATGTACCACATATTTATGTATTTGTAATTTATCAGCTATTCTGGATAAATTATCAAATTTAATACCTAATTCATGTTGAGCGGGGGCTACTTCATGATGGTGTTTTTCAACTGTTACGCCCATCTCTTTTAAAATGGTTATCATTTCTGAACGGATATCTTGACCGGTATCCACAGGCGATAAAGGCGCATATCCTCCTTTAGCTTTAGGGCGATGAGATAAATTTCCAACATCATATTTTTTGCCATTATTAGCTGGTAATTCGATTGAATCCAATTTAAATGACATTTCATTAGGTTCTGTGGTAAATTGAATATTATCAAATAAGAAGAATTCAGCTTCTGGTCCAACATAAATAGTATCACCTATATCGGTGGTTTTTAAATAAGCTTCAGCTTTTTGCGCAACGCTGCGTGGATCTTTATTGTAATATTTTCCTGTTTTAGGATCTATTATATTACAAAAAAGCACAATCGTTGATTGTGCAAAAAAAGAATCAATATGTGCAGTATTTATGTCTGGCATGAGGATCATATCTGAATTATGGATATCACACCAACCATCAATGGAAGAACCATCAAACAACATACCATTTTCAAACAAATTTTCATCTACTAAAGCTTCGTCAATAGTCATATGGTGTAATCGTCCACGGCTATCGGTAAAGCGTAAATCAGCAAATTTAATTTCATTTTCTTTTATTTGGTTCAATAGGTGTGGTATTGTTATCATATTTGCACAATCCTTAAATTTAACTACAACCTAGTTAGGTTATAAAGAAATTATCTTAATGACAATAGTTCTTTTACAATTTAATGACTTATTAACATTTTAACTTTTGGTGCATTTGTGCCTATCTAACGCAATTTTTAAAAAATGTCCTGTGTAAGATAATTTAGAATTTATTATATCTTTAACAGTTCCTTGAGCGATAATTTTTCCGCCTCCGTCACCACCTTCTGGACCAAAGTCTATAATCCAATCAGCATTTTTTATTAAATCTAAATTATGTTCTATTATTATAACGCTGTTACCCTGTTGTACAAATTCGTCAAGCAATTCTAATAATTTTGCTATATCATGGAAATGTAAACCGGTAGTTGGTTCATCTAATATATAAAGGCTATTGCCCGTAGCGCGTTTTGATAATTCTTTCGCAAATTTAATTCTTTGCGCTTCACCACCTGATAAAGTTGTAGATGGTTGCCCTAATTTTATATAGCCTAAACCGACTCTTTCTAATGCGTTTAATTCTCTACGGATTGAATTAAGCGGTTGAAAAAATTCAGCAGCTTCGAAAACGGTCATATTTAAAATATCAGATATAGATTTATTCTTATATGTAATTTCTAAGGTTTCTCGATTATATCTTTTTCCTTTGCAAATATCACAAGTAACATATACGGCTGGTAAAAAATGCATTTCTATTTTAATTAAACCATCACCTTTACATGCTTCACATCTTCCCCCTTTTACATTAAAAGAAAATCTGCCACTTGTATAACCGCGGGCTTTTGATTCTGGTAATTTAGCGAACCATTCTCTAATAGGGGTAAAAATACCCGTGTATGTTGCCGGATTAGAACGTGGAGTACGACCAATAGGAGATTGGTCTATACGAATAAGTTTATCTATTTGATCTAATCCTTTAATCTCCTTATGAGGAGCAGAAGAGATTTTGCTGTTATATAAATATTTTTGTGCTTCTTTAACTAAGGTTTCAATTAAAAAAGTGGATTTACCTGAGCCGGATACGCCAGTAATACAAGTAAAAACACCTAAAGGAATTTCCACATTAATATCTTTTAAATTGTTACCAGTAGCTCCAAAAACTTGAATTTTAGGTTGTGTCTCAAAATTAAAGATTTTTTGTTGACGCTCTATTTTTAACTGTCCAGATAAATATTGACCAGTTAGAGATTCTTTATTAGCCATTATTTCTTCTGCTGTGCCTTGGGCAATTATTTGTCCACCAAATTCCCCTGCAAATGGACCTATGTCAATAACTTGGTCAGCTCTTAAAATAGCATCTTCGTCATGTTCTACTACTAATACACTGTTACCTAAGTTGCGCAGATGTTCTAAGGTGATTAATAATTTTTCATTATCTCTTTGATGTAATCCAATAGATGGTTCATCTAATACATATAATACTCCAGTTAGTCCTGATCCTATTTGAGAAGCAAGTCTGATACGTTGACTTTCTCCACCAGATAAAGTTTCTGAACTTCTTGAAATAGTTAAATAGTTTAAACCTACATTGATTAAAAATTTTAAGCGAGAGGTTATTTCTTTTATAATAGGTTCAGCTATAGTATTTTCTTTATCAGATAAATGTTGCGGTAAATCTGTGAACCATTCATATGCAGATATTATCGACATATCACTTATTTGTCCGATATGTCGATCATTAATTTTAATGAATAAACTTTCCTTAGTTAATCTATATCCATTACAGCAGGAGCAAGTTACTCGAGTCATAAATTTTTCTATATCTTCTCTTACTGTAGGGGATTCAGTTTCTTGCCACTTTCTTTCTAAGATTGTGATTAATCCATCAAAAACTTTTGTATTTTTATAGTGGATTTTTTCATTACTATAATCAAATGGAATTTTTTGTTCACCAGAACCATGTAAAATTATATTTTTATATTGTTCAGGTAAATCTTTCCATGGGGTTTTTAGATCAAAATTGTAGAAATTTGCTAATGATGATAAAATTTGTTGATGGTAAGAAGATTGCCAAGGTATTAACACTCCTTCCGCTAAACTTTTTTCATCATTATCTATAATTAGATTACTATCTATTTTTTGTTGGAACCCTAAACCATTGCAACCGGAGCAGGCGCCAAAAGGACTATTAAAAGAAAATAATCTAGGTTCTATCTCCGTTAAAGTAAAGCCTGATTCTGGGCAGGAAAATTTTTCAGAAAAAGTAATTCTTTTATGTGTTTCATTTTTAAATTTACCCGGTTTTATTAATGGCTCATCGGCAAATTCTATAACTGCAATTCCATCGGTTAAAGCTAAAGCAGTTTCTAAACTATCTGATAATCTAGTTTGAATATCTTCTTGTATGACAAGACGATCAACAACAACATCAACATCGTGTTTTTTATTTTTGTTTAAGATTGGAACATCGTTAATATCGTAAAATTGACCGTTAACTTTTAATCTTTGGAATCCTTTTTTTTGTAAATCTGCTATTTCTTTTTTAAATTCTCCTTTGCGTTCTTTGATGCAAGGTGCTAAAAGATATAATCTAGTATTTACTGGAATAGCCATAATTATATCTATCATTTCAGAGACAGTCTGTCTCTTAATGGGCAGTCCCGTAGCAGGGGAATGGGCTATGCCAATCCTAGCAAAAAGTAGCCTTAAATAATCATATATTTCTGTTATAGTGCCTACAGTAGATCTAGGATTGTGATTAGTTGTTTTTTGTTCAATTGATATAGCCGGAGATAGACCTTCAATTTGTTCAACTTGTGGTTTTTGGACTTTATCTAGAAATTGTCTTGCATATGCTGATAGACTTTCTACATATCTTCTTTGTCCTTCAGAATATATTGTGTCAAATGCTAAAGAAGATTTTCCTGAGCCGGAAACCCCAGTTAAGACGATTAATTTATGACGGGGGATATCTATATTTATGTTTTTAAGGTTATGCTCTTTTGCTCCTTTGATTGAAATCATGGAATTTGGCATTGTAAAATCCTTAGTATTAGTTGTAATATTGTTTATAAATAAAAAAAACTTTTATTACAATTTGTCATTTACATTTAATGGTAATAAAAGATATAAGTTGCATAAATTAGTTAACGGAGAGTAAAATGGCAGGTAGCATAAATAAAGTAATTCTAGTAGGCAATCTGGGAACCAATCCAGAATCGCGTAGATTTGCATCAGGGGATTTAATGGTTAGCTTTTCTATTGCTACCTCAGAAACCTGGAAAGATAGGCAATCTGGTGAAAAACGGGAAAAAACTGAATGGCATAATATTGTTGTTTTAAATGAAACAATAGCAAAATTTGCAGAATCTTATCTAAAAAAAGGTAATAAAATATATCTGGAAGGTCAATTGCAAACTCGTAAATGGCAAGATAAAGAGGGCAAAGATAGATATACAACAGAAGTTGTCATACCAAGATTTCGTGGAGATTTGCAAATTTTAGATAGCCGAAATCAAGGCGACAATTCTGTTTCTCAAACTAATAGATTTGATAATAATTTCGAAAATAAAACGAATACTGACAATTCGAATAATAAACATTCAATGGCTGACTTTGATGATGAAATACCATTTTAATATAATGGGCGCTTAGCTGCCCATTATATTATATATTATTACTTTTTAATAATATAAATTCTTGTATACCATCACCAATTAATTGGATGGATAAAGCAACGAGTAACACTCCTAATAAGCGTGATAATAAGATTCCACCCGTTTCGCCTAATACTTTATGTATAGAACCAGCTAATAGCATGCAGGTATAAGAAGCGGCTACCACTATAAATATTAAGAATATGATAATTATTCCACCAATAATACCTGAGGATTGTTCGGCCATTAAAATGCTAGTAGATATTGCACCTGGACCAGCAATTAAAGGTACTGCTAGCGGAAAAGCTGCAATATTTTTAATATGGTCTTTGGTGATAGCGGTTACAGCAGTTTCTTGTCTTCTTTCTGTTCGTTTTGAAAAGACCATTTCAAATGCGATCCAAAATAATAATAATCCTCCTGCTATTCTAAAAGCTGGAAAACTAATACCTAATATCATTAGGATTTTAGACCCTAATAGGGCAGAAATGATTAATATATAAAAAGCTATAGAACAAGCAAAAAAAGCGGTTTGTTTACGCTGTGCGTTGCTCATATCTGGAGTTAGCCCGAGTAAGATCGGAGCTAATGCAGGTGGATCAATAACAACTAATAAAGTTACAAAAAGACTAGAAATGGCATCAAAACTATACATGATAATCTCGTGAAGTTAATAATTATAGGACTAAGTTATATTATATTATATTTAAATTCAGTAGATAAGATATTTTTTATATCAGCTTGTAAAGATAAATATATGTAGCTACTAGTTTTTACACTTATTATTTTATTATTATTATTAAAATAATATATTTTTTGTATAAATGTTGCATAAATTATAATTACTAGCCTAAATATTTTAGAAAAATGGTAAAATATGCTATAAAACATAACGATTCGTAATAGAAAGTTGGGAAAGCGTGACAAACTATAATTTAGATAATGAAAATATTATAGAGATTGAACAAATATCTATCATTGATGAGATGCAAAGATCTTATCTTGATTATGCGATGAGTGTTATCGTATCACGGGCTTTGCCGGATGTGCGCGATGGATTAAAACCAGTACATAGACGTATATTATATGCTATGAATGAAATGAGCCTCCATTGGAATAAATCATACCGTAAATCTGCAGGTGTGGTTGGTGAGGTTATGGGTAAATATCATCCGCATGGTGATAAATCAATTTATGATGCTTTAGTAAGAATGGCGCAGGAATTTTCTTTGCGGGATCCTCTGATTAATGGTCAAGGAAACTTTGGTTCAATTGATGGTGATTCTGCTGCTGCTATGCGTTATACAGAATGTAAATTAGAAAAAATCAGTGAATTTCTATTACATGATATTGATAAAGACACTGTGGATTTTCAAGCTAACTACGACGGTCGTGAACAAGAACCAGTAGTTTTACCAACACGATTCCCTAATTTATTGGTGAATGGCGCCGGTGGTATCGCTGTGGGTATGGCTACTAATATACCACCACATAATTTAGGAGAGTTATTACAAGCTTGTTTGGCATTAATAGATAATCCTAATATTTCATTAGATGAAATATTGGAATTTATTCCTGGTCCTGATTTTCCTACCGCGGGTATTATATTAGGAAAGGCTGGTATTAGGTCAGCATATGAAACTGGTAGGGGTTCTATTGTAGTGCGAGCAAAAGTAGATATCGAACAGATGTCTAATGATAGAGAAAGATTAGTAATTACCCAAATTCCTTATCAGGTTAATAAAGCAACTATGATAGAGAAAATCGCGGAATTAGTGCGCGGTAAAAGAATAGAAGGTATTTCAGATCTTAGAGATGAATCTGATCGCGATGGTTATAGGGTGGTGATTGAATTAAAACGTGATGCCGTGGCAGAAGTTGTATTAAATCAATTATTTAAATATACTCCTTTGCAATCTACTTTTAGTGTCAATATGGTTGCTTTAAATAGCGGTAAACCAGAATTGATGTCTTTATTATCGATTTTACGTGCTTTTATTAATTTTAGAGAAGAAGTAGTAAGTAGACGTACGAAATATTTATTACGTAAAACAAGAGAAAAAGCGCATATTTTAGTAGGTTTAGCCATTGCCGTAGCTAATATTGATGAAATTATTCAACTGATTCGACATGCACCAGATCCAGCTGCTGCACGCGAACAATTGTTAGCGCGTAATTGGGATGCTAGAAATGTTGAGACTTTATTACAATTAATAGATGATCCTCTTCATCAGATTTTAGATGATAAAACTTATAAATTATCTCAGGAACAAGCAAAAGCTATCTTAGATTTAAGATTGCAGAGATTAACAGCTTTAGGATGTGATGAAATAGGTGAAGATCTCAATAAATTAGGTCAAGAAATTTCTGATTATTTACAAATTTTAGCTTCTCGTGAGCGGATTATGAGCATCGTAAAAGAAGAGCTCTCCTTGGTTAGTGAAGAATTTTCTACACCACGTCGGACTACTTTTGGTAGCGCTATTGGTGACGTGCAAGATGAAGATCTAATAGCTCGTGAAGATATGGTAATAACTGTTAGTCATGCTGGATATATAAAAAGAGTTCCGTTAGCTACTTATCGTGCACAAAAGAGAGGCGGAAAAGGTCGTTCAGGAATGTCTACTAAAGATGAAGATGTAGTAACAAAATTATTTATTTCGTCTACTCATACTTCAGTATTATTTTTCTCCTCTAAAGGAATGGTATATAAAGAAAAAGTTTGGCGTTTACCATTATGTTCGCCGCAAGCAAGAGGTAAAGCCTTAATTAATTTATTGCCTTTATCACAAGGGGAAACTATAACCAGTATATTATTATTACCAGAAGAACAAGAAAAATGGAGCCAGTTAGATGTGATGTTTGCTACATCATCTGGTACCGTAAGGCGTAATAAGCTTAGTGATTTCGTACAAATTAATCGTAATGGAAAAATTGCGATGAAGCTTGAAACATCAGAGGATAAAATTTTATCAGTACAAACATGTACTGCTGATGATGATATATTATTAACTTCTGCTGGTGGTTTTACTGTGCGTTTTCCGGTAAATGATGTCCGCGTTTTCTCTGGTAGGAATTCTGTAGGGGTAAGAGGAATTAGATTAGAAAAAGGAGATAGGGTTATCTCCATGGCAGTTATTAAACATATTAATGTTGAATATCAAGAACGCCAGGCTTACTTAAAAGCAGCTTTATTAGAGCGTAAATTAGAACAGAATATTGATGAAGAATTAATTGACGCTGATGATAATTCAGAAGATGTAAATATAGATAAATTTAAATTATCAAAAGAAAGATATGAGGAATTACGTGAAAAAGAAGAATTTTTACTTACCGTGACTGAACAAGGTTATGGAAAAAGATCTTCTTCTTATAGTTTTAGAATATCTGGCCGGGGTGGTAAAGGTATCAGGTCTACAGATTTCAATAAGGTAAATGAAATCGGTAATTTAGTATCTTTATTTCCAGTTGAACATGATGACCAAATTATGCTAGTTTCCGATGGTGGACAGTTAATAAGGGTTCCTGTAGCCGATATTCGCATAGCAAGACCTTCAAGTAAGGGTGTTAAGATCTTTAATACCGCAGATGATGAAAAAGTTGTGTCAGTAGAATCTATATCAGAAAATGATTGTGATAATGACAATATAGACGAAATGAAAATAGATTAACCTAGTTTTAATTTGGGTATCTGTTGTTTTTCTATGAGGAATATATGAAAAAAGCTATTTTTGCTGGGTCTTTTGATCCATTAACTCGGGGGCATGTGGATATTTTACAGCAGGCTTTGTCATTATTTGATCATATTTCGATTGGTATAGGTAAGAATGTCTATAGAAAAAAATGCCTATTTACAGTAGAAGAAAGAATGAGTCTTATTAATCAGGTAATAGATGAAGAGTTAAAAGATTATAAAGATTCGTTAGTTGTTTTTTCTTATGATAAATTATTGGTAGAGGCCGCTAAAGAAGTAAAAGCTAATTTTTTAGTCAGAGGTGTTCGTAATACTATTGATTTTGAGTATGAATTACAGGTAATTGGAACCAATGCGCTATTAGATAGCGGTTTAAAAACAATTTTATTTGCTTCTTCCTTAACTCATCGTCCAATAAGTGCGACTTTGGTAAGACAAATTGCCTTAATGGGCGGTGATGTATCTGCTTTTGTTCCTAATGTTGTAGCTCAGGCTTTAGCTAATAAATTTCAGAAAGGTTCTATATGTTAAGAAAAATTGTTTTATTATTTACTTTATTTTTTGCTTCTATTACGTTAACTTGGTCAAATTCTGCAAAAATAGATACATTAGTTTTAGTGTTAGCTTATGGTAATGTTGAAATAACTCTTGATAGTAAGCTTGCCCCTAAAAATGTGGAAAGAGTTAAAAAATTAGCAGAGGAAGGTTCATACGATGGAGTAGTATTCCATCGAGTGATAGATGGATTTATGGCGCAAACTGGTGATGTGCAATTTGGTAATATTTACGGTTATAATGATAAATTAGTAGGTTCAGGTGTTTCTGATTATGCAAATTTACCAGCCGAATTTAGTGATAAACCATTCAAGCGCGGTGTGGTAGCAATGGCTCGTAGTAGTGATGTTAATTCTGCTAATGCACAATTTTTTATTTGTTTTGGTGATGCACCATGGTTAAATGGTCAATATACCATTATAGGGGAAGTAACTAAGGGGATGAAATATATAGATCAATTACGTAAAGGTAATACTGCTAATAACGGAGCAGTAATAGACCCCGACCATATTATAAAAGCTTATTTAAAGTAACGGAGATTATAATGAATGATAAAACTACTCAAGATACATTGATCTTGGAAACAACTCAAGGAGAGGTTACTATAGAGGTATTTCCTGACGTAGCTCCTAAACATGTAACACGTATTAGAGAGTTAGTAGCTGAAGGTGCCTATGATAATGTAGTATTTCATCGGGTTATTGAAGGTTTTATGGCGCAAACTGGTGATGTGCAATTTGGTAAAACAGATGGCAGTAATTTTGATATGAAACGTGTTGGCATGGGAGGATCTGATAAAAGTGATCTTGCTGCAGAATTTTCTGATTTATCACACGAGAGGGGTGTAGTATCCATGGCTAGAAGTCAAAACCCTAATTCTGCTAATTCTCAGTTTTTTATCTGTTTTGAATCTGCGCCTTGGTTAGATAAACAATATACTATTTGGGGTAAAGTTGTTAAAGGCATGGAAAATATTGATAAATTAAAAAGAGGTGAGCCAGTTCAAGATCCTGATAAAATAGTTAAAGCATATTTTGCTGGTTAGCTTTTATTGGTATTTATTTAAGTGTTGTTTTAATAATTAAGATCCTAACAGGGTCTTAATTATTATTTATATCTAATTGAGAATATTATGCTTGTTAATGAATTTGATTTTAGCTTACCAGAAGAATTGATTGCTTTACGTCCTGCTAATCCTAGGGATAATGCTAAATTATTATATGTTCCAAAAAACAAAAATGCGCCAAGTAACTTTAAAATAAAAGATATTGTTGATTTATTAAAGGAGGGCGATGCTTTAGTATTGAATGACACTAAAGTTATTCCTGCTCGATTACAAGGTAAAAGAATTAGAGCAGAGCATATAGTAGATATCTCAGTAACTTTACATCAAAGAAAATCTTTATCTAGCTGGCATGCTTTTGTGCGACCTGCTAAAAGATTAAAGGTAGGGGAAGAAATTATCTTCACGGCGGATGATATTAAATTAGTTGCAAAAGTAGAAGAAAAATTAACAGATGGTGGAGTAATTTTAAAATTTCAGGCTGAGGGAGATTTATGGGAGGCTTTAGAAAAAATAGGTAAAATGCCCTTACCTCCTTATATTGCTAGTAAAAGGGCTGAAGATAAGCAAGATCAATATGACTATCAGACAATTTATGCTAATGAAAAAGGTGCAGTAGCAGCTCCAACTGCTGGATTACATTTTACAGAAGATTTATTACAAAAAATTAAACAAAAAAATATAAAAATTTATTTTATAACTTTGCATGTAGGAGCAGGAACTTTTTTGCCTGTTAAGGTTGATAATATTCACGATCATAAAATGCATTCTGAGTGGGGAGTTATATCTGCACATATTGCTGATGAATTGAATAAGGTTAAGCAGCAGGGGGGGCGTATAGTTGCTGTAGGTACTACATCTTTGCGTTTATTAGAAACAGCCGCTCAAGAGGGCAATTTAACGGCTTGGAGTGGTAATACAGATATATTCATTACTCCAGGGTATAAATTTAAATTTGTAGATCTATTAATGACTAATTTTCATTTACCTAAATCTACTTTATTTATGTTAGTATCTGCTTTTTGCGGTATAGAAAAAATAAAAAATATTTATCAATATGCTATTAATAATGGATATAGATTTTATTCATATGGGGATAGTTCTTTACTAGAGAGAGATAATGATAACCAATAATTTTAGTTTCCAATTATTAAACCAAGCGGCAAAAGCTCGTAGGGGTAAAATATCAATGCCACGAGGCAATATTGATACGCCTGCTTTTATGCCCGTAGGAACTTGTGGTACTGTTAAAGCTATGTATCTTAATCAGGTGAAAGAATTAGGAAGTGATATTATTTTAGGAAATACTTATCATTTGATGTTGCGTCCAGGAGCGGAAAGAATTGCTAAACTAGGAGGCTTGCATAGTTTTATAGGTTGGGCTAAGCCTATTTTAACGGATTCAGGCGGATTTCAAGTTATGTCATTAGCGTCATTGCGGAAAATAAATGAGCAAGGTGTAACATTTAAATCTCATATTGACGGTCGTGCTTATGAAATGTCACCAGAAAGATCTATTGAAATACAAGGCTTATTAGGATCTGATATTCAAATGCAATTGGATCAATGTGTTTCATTACCTAATGATATTAGCGAGATAGAAAAAGCTATGCATCTTTCTATTCGTTGGGCTGATAGATGTAAACAAGCGTTTGGTGATCAAGCTGATAAGGCTATGTTTGGAATTGTGCAAGGTGGTGATAATTATAAGTTACGCGAAGAATCTGCGAAAATGTTAACGGAAATGGATCTTAAAGGTTATGCTATAGGTGGTTTAGCTGTAGGTGAGACGCAAGAAGTTATGTTAGATATATTATCTGTAGTTTGTCCTTTGTTACCAGCGAATAAACCTCGTTATTTAATGGGGGTTGGTACACCTGATGATATCTTAAAAAGCGTAGCTGTTGGAGTGGATATGTTTGATTGCGTAATGCCTACTCGTGCTGGTCGTCATGGTTTGGCTTTTACTCGTTATGGTAAAATAAACTTGCGTAATGCTAAACATGCTGAAGATTTGCGTCCTTTAGATATTGAATCTAATTGTCCAGCTAGCAGAGATTATAGTAGAGCTTATTTACATCATTTAGTTAAAGCGGGGGAACCTTTAGCTGCTATGTTATTAACCTGGAATAATTTGGCATATTATCAACAATTGATGAGAGAAATAAGAGAGTCTATTGAGAAGCAAACATTTGCTGATTTCTTTGTGCAAACTAGATTAAACTGGGAAAAAGAAACTAACAAAGCAGTTTAGAGTTAAGCTATAAATAAATCCCTCTTTAAAGAGGGATTTATTTATGTTACTTGCAGTATATTCAGTATGATTTATTGGCACATAGCTTTTTTAAGATTTTCGTCGATTTTATCGATAAATCCAGTAGTTGATAGCCATTCTTGTTCTGGACCAATTAGTAAAGCTAAATCCTTGGTCATATAGCCTTGCTCTACTGTTTTTATACATACGTCTTCTAGTGTTTTAGAAAAATCTGCTAATTTTTGATTATTATCTAATTTTGCTCTATGTGCTAAACCACGTGTCCAAGCAAAGATAGAAGCAATAGAATTGGTTGAAGTTTCTTCGCCTTTTTGATATTGGCGATAATGTCTTGTTACTGTACCATGTGCAGCTTCTGATTCTACTGTTTGACCATCTGGTGTCATAAGAACAGATGTCATTAAACCTAGTGAGCCAAAGCCTTGTGCGACTATATCTGATTGTACATCACCGTCGTAATTTTTACATGCCCACACATATCCACCAGCCCATTTTAGTGCTGAAGCTACCATATCATCTATTAATCTATGCTCATACCAGATTTTTAAATTATCAAACTCTTGTTTAAATTCTGTATCAAATATTTGTTGGAAAATATCTTTAAACCGTCCATCATAAGATTTTAAAATAGTATTTTTAGTTGATAAATAAACAGGAAGTTTACGTTGTAAGCCATAGTTAAATGAAGCCCTTGCAAAATCTTTAATAGATTCATCTAGGTTATACATTCCTAAAGCTACGCCGCTACTTGGAGCATTAAATACTTCATGTTCGATTACTTGTCCATCATCTCCTACGAATTTTATTGATAATTTTCCTTTTCCAGGAAATTGGAAATCTGTCGCTTTATATTGATCACCAAAGGCGTGTCGTCCAATGATAATAGGTTGTGTCCAATTAGGTACTATGCGTGGTACGTTTCTAGCAATAATTGGTTCTCTGAAAATAACTCCTCCTAGAATATTTCTGATAGTACCATTAGGAGACTTCCACATTTTTTTAAGATTAAATTCTTTGACTCTAGCTTCATCAGGTGTGATTGTAGCGCATTTTACCCCAACACCATATTTTTTAATTGCATTTGCGGCGTCTATAGTAACTTGGTCATCAGTTGCATCACGATTTTCAATTGAAAGATCATAATATTTTAATTCTATGTCAAGGTAAGGATTTATTAATTTATCTTTAATTAATTGCCAGATAATGCGGGTCATTTCATCGCCATCTAGCTCTACTACTGGATTTGTAACTTTAATTTTTATCATTTTATACCTCGCTTAAAATTACTATTTATCATATAATAATTACTAATATAATAACTATTTTTACTTTTACCAAAAAGAGTTTACGGCACTAGGGTTATTAAAAGTAAAATTTAATTTTTTTAGTTAATAATATATGTAGTACTATTATTTTTAAAAAGTTCTACAGGTGCTCTTATAATATTCTAGAATTTTTCAGAATGTTGGTTTAGATAGATCTTGCTTGCCATTATCGTTAAATATTTCAATTAATATTAGTTTTTTTGGTATGGATCAAAGGTTCAAAGGTAATAAGGGTAGGTTAAAGCAATCAGTTAAATAATTTTTATAAAAAGTCTCTTAAGCTAGATATGTGATTGGAAATATTGTTGTAGTTAAAGAATTAATCAGACTTCAATTGTTCTATTTTATATTTTTCAGTAAATTATAGGGTTGGTTACATTATGCGTAGGAAAAAGGAAAAGCAGTATTAGTAACAAATAAATGCTTATATGTAATATTGTATAACTTACTTTTATATTTAATAATCTATTTAAATATAAGTTATATTATTGGTTTTATTTTTATAAAATAATTTATAGTTGACAATGGATTTAGAATCAACTAGCCTGAGATAGTTCAATAAATTTTGGGAGGATGAAAAATGAATAAAATAAAATCCGTAGAGAAAAAATTATTGATGTAATTTAAATCAAATTTTCAGTTTAATTATAATCTAAAGTAATGTTTGGTAGTTATGTATCGTAAGCAAGTTTTTTGCTTGTCTGTTGTAATAATAAAAATATGATCATATGGAAGCATGTGATTTATAAAAATTTACCGTTACAGGTTAACTTTTATGAATTTTTATCTAGTGTATTGGCTTATGCAAATATAAATGATTTTGCTAAAAGGTTAATTTTGTAGGCGGAAAAATTAACTTTTGAGCAGGTGGAAATGCACAAAAATTACCAGAAAAAGTTAATATATTATATTCTTTTGATGAAAATATAAAAGAAAATTTACAAATTTTAAAAAAAATATTTTATGAGTGCGAATGTATAAAAAGATTTATTTATTTAGGATATTATATTTTTTACCTATGGCTCTTTCTAAAATGCTATTTCCTATCTTATGGGAAATGGAAGGTAAATTAGATTTATTTTCTATTTCTTATGTAACCATGGCGTGTGTTGGAGCATTTTCTTTCCTTTATGCAAAAGTTATTAAAAAATTTGGCTTAGCTTATTCTTTAGCCTTTGGTTATATTTTATATGCTGTGGGGCTTATTTTACGAGCATTTCCAGTGGATATATATTTAGCAATGACTACAGGTATAGTTGCTGGTATAGGAGCAAGTGCTGTAGGATTAGTTTTAAGTGCTTTAATGGTAAATATTGATTCTGAAGTAAGACCTAAGGTCATTTTGAAAATAGGGAACATTAGTGCAATAGTTAATATGTTAGGCCGCACTATTGCCGGTTTTTTAGTTGCTGGTTTGGCTTATTTTACTATATATAATTATCAATTAGCTATTATATTGACCGGTGTTATAACTTTTTCTGGTTGTTTATTCATTAATAAGAAAGAAGATATTTATAAATATAATCCTAAGCAGAAGAATAAGGATAAACAAAATTTAAGTTTTATTAAGAATTTTAAAGCTAATAAATCTCTTTATTTATCGTTAATGTCTTATGTTTTTATATCAGGAATATTTTTTGCATGTTTTTTGCCATTGATACCTATCTATCTGAAAAATTTAGATTTTTCTATTTCTGCAATAGGTATGATTATGTCGTTAGCTGTAGTTAGTGCTCTAGCCGCTAAAAATCTTTATATGTATGTTTCTGCTAATGATTCTATTTTTGCATATATGGTTTTTGCTTGTTTAAAAGCTATTACTATATCCTTATTATTTTATATTTTAGGACAGCAGTTAGCTATATTATATGTAGCTTGTTTGTTAATTTATAACATGTTTAGTTCTATTGAAGGAATTATAGAATCTATATTAGAACTTAAAATAGCTGAGGAAAATGATAGTGCTACAATATTTGGTTTGATTCAAAGTTGTTATTTATCAGGTGATGTTTTGGGTGGAATACTTATGCCGATAGTCTATAAATATAATATATTTGTTAATTACCCTATATTGGTGGGAGTTATTATGCTCAGCTGCTCATTGATCTTTGCTACATGTGCTAGGGTAAGTAAAAAGTCTTCTGAGTCTGTTTCTGTTACTGCTTAGTTGATAAGGTAGATTGTAATAAAATTATTTTATTACAATCTATGGTATTAATGTTGCTATTTGTTTTAGGTTATTAATTTTTTTGAAAAATATTTGAGTATATGTAATGCTATTTTATATATTACATCACTTTATTTTAAACAAAGGTAAATAATTGATTTTTGGATATTTTTATATTTTGTATAAAAGCTATTTAAGGTTAATTCTATTGTTTAATCAATTATTTTATGAGTAATAGTTAACTTATTAAATATATTGTTTATATATAAAATTTTGAGCAGAATGTCACGTAAGATAAAAATATAATTATAAGAGAGTAATTTATTATATAATAATATATCTTATTGTAGATATGACTTAAAAGAGGGCTAATATAAAGTACAAGAATATATTATTGTTTGCTGGTATTTTTTAAAATACACTGGTACGCCCAAGGGGAATCGAACCCCTGTTTCCGCCGTGAAAGGGCGGCGTCCTAACCGCTAGACGATGGGCGCCTAGGTTATTTTCTTCTTATAAAGTTATTTTTTTTATTATGCAAGAATAATTTTTAAAAAAAAATAATTTTTGTTTTGCTTGGGGAAAACTATATTATTATGCTAATAAATATTATAGTTTAGCAAAAATCTTGCTAAAAGAGGATTATTTTTATAAATAAATGAGGACTAATTATGTCACATAATTCATCAACTTCTCTTTCAAGGAACTTAATTATTGATTTGGCTTATGTCACTGAACAAGCGGCTATTGCAGCTGTTGGAATGTGTGGTAAAGGTGATGAAAAAGCAGCCGATCAAGTTGCTGTAGATGCAATGCGTAATGCTTTAAATCAGTTGGATATTGACGGTACAATAGTAATTGGTGAAGGGGAAAGAGATGAAGCTCCAATGTTATATATTGGAGAGAAAGTAGGAACTACTAAAGGCATTGCGGTTGATATTGCTTTAGATCCTCTTGAGGGCACTACAATATGTGCTAAAGATATGCCAAATTCCTTAGCTGTGGTAGCTGTAGCTAAAAAAGGAAATTTATTATATGCTCCAGATGTATATATGGAAAAAATAGCTATTGGTGCAGGATATCCAAAAAATATTGTTAGCCTTAATAATAGTCCAACAGAAAATATTCTTGCTTTAGCTAAGGCAAAAGGCGTCGCACCAGCACAAATTATGGCTTGTGTGATGGATAGACCAAGACATGAAAATATCATAAATGAAATAAGGGCTACTGGAGCAGGGGTAAGATTAATAGGGGATGGTGATGTTGCTGCAGTAATACATACAGCGACAGCAGAATCTACTATTGATATATATATGGGCATAGGCGGAGCTCCAGAAGGTGTTCTAGCGGCTGCTGCTTTACGTTGTTTAGGTGGGCAAATGGAAGCTAGATTAATTTTAGATACTGATGAAAAAATTGCTAGGGCTGCTCAAATGGGAATTAAAGATCCTAATAAGATATATCAAGCAGACGAATTAGCTAAAGGTGATGATGTTATATTTTCTGCTACCGGTGTAACGGATGGAAATATGTTATCCGGGGTAAAAATTTGTGATAACTACATAAAGACTCATACACTAGTCATGCGTTCAGCTACGAAAACTATTCAATTTATAGAAACTAAATATCCAAATAATAAATAGTTTAACGGAATATATGATTTATATATTATGCAAAATATTAAAGATAAAAGTAATTCTATAGGAGGATATATTTGGCAAGAGATTCTTGATCAACAAAAGATTAATTATGCTCTTTCCATTAGCCAGAAAAAAAATATACCAGAAATTATTGCTCGAATTCTGGTCGCTCGTGGCGTAACTGAAGCAGAAGTAGAAGATTTTTTAGATCCTAAAATAAAAAATACTTTACCAGATCCTTTAACTTTAAAAGATATGGATCGCTGTGGTGAAATATTGGTTAATGCTATTTTATCAAAACAGAAAATCGCTATATTTGGTGATTATGATGTGGATGGAGTTTGTTCATCTTCTATATTATCAAAATTCTTAGAAAATTTTGCTATAGAGCATGAAGTATATATACCTGATCGAATGTATGAGGGGTATGGCGCTAATGAAACAGCTTTAACAGAATTAATAAATAAAGGTTATAAGTTAATTATATTAGTAGATTGCGGTTCAGGAAATATTGATTTATTACGTGATGTACAAAAGTTGAACGATATTAAGATTATTGTATTAGATCATCATCAAATAATTGATGATTTGCCTGATGATCTTGTTGTAGTAAATCCTAACCGTATAGATGATTTTTCTGGGTTAGGTAATTTATGTGCTGCAGGCGTAGTTTTTATGGTTTTAGTGCATATATCGCGCTTGTTACGCAATAGTACTAATACAAATTTACCTAATTTATTGGAATTATTAGATTTAGTTGCTTTAGCGACTATTTGTGATGTGATGACTTTAGTTGGTTTAAATCGTAGCTTTGTGGTTAGCGGGCTAAAAATTATGCATAAACTACATAATAAAGGAATCGCTGCATTAGCTAAAGTAGCAAGAATAGGAGAGCCTTTAAATATTTATCATTGTGGTTTTTTATTAGGTCCTCGTATTAATGCTGGTGGAAGATTACGAGATGCGGCTCAAGCAGTTAAATTATTAACTAGCAATGATAAAAATATAGTAGAAGATATTGCTGAAAAATTAGATAAATTAAATTTTCAACGTCAATCTATACAAAATTTAATGATCGAACAAGCTTTAGTAGAGTTAGATTGTATGGAGAATAAAGATTCACAGAATTCCTGTGTGATTTATAATGAAAGTTGGCATATAGGTTTGATAGGCTTAGTTGCTTCTCGGCTCAAGGATAAATTATTTTTACCTACAATTGTTATTGCACCAAAAAACGATGGTTCCGCAGTTGGATCTGGTAGATCTATTGCAGGATTTGATCTAGGTAAGGTAATTAAAGAGGCGGTAAATTTAAAACTTTTAGAAAAAGGGGGCGGTCATGCTATGGCAGCTGGTTTAACAATTAAACCAGAAAAAATAGCTGAATTCCGTAATTGGTTTGAAGAAAAAGCAGCTAAGATTATTCCTAATCTTAAATCTAATCGTTTGTTAAAAATAGATGCAGCTTTAAGTGCTTCAGGGGCGAATGTGAACTTAGTGAAAATGATAGAACAGGCTGGACCATATGGAACTGGGCACCCTAAGCCTTTATTTTTATTTGCATCGCATAAATTAGCTAATATACATGTAATTTCTAATGATCATTTAATCTTAATGATAGAGGATGGTTTTAAAAAGAAATTAAAGATAATGGCTTTTAATTCTTTAGCGGATGATATAAAAAAATTTTTATTAGCTAACGAAGGTAGTTATTTAGATTTTATTTGTAATTTATCGATTAATAATTATCAATTTAAAGAAAATGTAATAGGTTTTCTAGTGGATGTTCGCACTGCTAATTAATATTACATCTATTAGATGTCAATGTTATTTGCAAATGCTGCATTTTCTTGAATAAATTTAAATCTTGTTTCTGGTTTAGTGCCCATTAAATTATCTATTGTTTGTTTGGTGATTTCTTTATCATTTTCAGCTATTACGATTTTTAATAAATTTCTATTTTCTGGTGCCATGGTAGTTTGTTTCAATTGATCTGCTCTCATTTCACCTAAGCCTTTAAAGCGATTTATTTCAATTTTTCCACGTCCTTTAAAAATATTTTTAATAATTTCTTGTTTTTGTTCTTCATCACGAGCATAGAAAATTTTTCCGCCTTGATTTAATCTAAATAAAGGTGGTACAGCTAAATATAAATGACCATGTTCAATAACTTGAGGAATTTCTTGATAAAAAAAGGTAATTAACAATGAGGCAATATGTGCACCGTCTACATCTGCATCGGTCATAATTATAATTTTATCATATCTAAGATCCTCTTCACGATATTTGCTACCAGTTTGAACACCAATCGCTTGTAAGAGGTCTTGTATTTGTTGATTATGTAACAGCTTTTCTCGGCTAGCACTAGCTACGTTAAGAATTTTTCCTCTTAATGGTAAAACGGCTTGAAAAGCTCTATTTCTTGCTTGTTTTGCTGATCCTCCTGCAGAATCACCTTCTACTATGAATATTTCAGCTCCTTCAGTAGCAGATTGTACGCAATCAGCTAATTTGCCAGGAAGTCTTAATTTTTTTGTCGCTGTTTTTCTATTAACTTCTCTTTCTTGACGTCTTTTAAGTCTTTCATCTACTCGTTCTAATATCCAATCTAACAGTTTATTCGCTTCGGTAGGTGATTGAGCTAGCCAATGATCAAAAGGATCTCTTAAAGAATTTTCTACTAGCTTTTGTGCTTCTACAGTAGCTAAACGATCTTTTGTTTGACCAACGAATTCCGGCTCTCTGACAAAAACAGATAATAATACATTTATTGAAGATAAAATATCTTCGGTTGTGATATTATTTGCTCTTTTTTTACCAATAAACTCGCCGTATGCTTTTAATCCTTTAGTTAGCGCTAAACGTAGCCCAGATTCATGTGTTCCTCCTTCACGGGTAGGAACCGTATTACAATAAGAATTAATAAAAGAATCATCTATTTGCCATGATATAGCCCACTCTAGATAACCATGTTTACCAGGTTTGCCTATTTTACCAGCAAATATATCTTTGGTAATTTGTTTTTGTGGATTTATTCTTGTAAGTAGATAATCTTTTAAACCACCAGAAAATAGAAAAACTTCTTTAGTCGGAGGAGATTTGTCATCTGGTTGTGAAAAGTTATCTTGCCAAGTAATTTCTATACCACCAAATAGATAAGCTTTCGAGCGCGACATTTCAAAGAGTAAATGAGGGTCAAATTTCTGAGAGCCAAATATTTGACTATCTGGATGGAAGGTAATAGAAGTCCCTTTGTTTTTAGTAGTAGATATTTCTTCTAATGGTGTTTGTGGAATACCACGTGAATAATTTTGTCGATATAATTTTTTATTTCTCGCTACTTCTATAGTAAGAAAATCTGATAAAGCATTAACTACAGAAATACCAACCCCATGTAGACCTCCAGAGGTTTCATAGGCATTTCCTTCAAATTTACCTCCAGCATGTAATTTAGTCATAATTACTTCTAATGTAGAAATATTAGGCATCTGAGGATGGGGCTCAATAGGGATACCTCTACCGTTATCTGATACTGTTAATGAGCCATCAGCATTTAATGTTACGGATATTTTAGAGGCATGACCTGCGATTGCTTCATCCATTGCATTGTCAATCACTTCTGCAAATAAATGATGCAGTGCTTTTTTATCCGTACCGCCGATATACATACCAGGGCGCAAGCGAACAGGCTCTAAACCCTCTAATATTTTAATTGATGAGGCATTATAGTCATTATCTGATTTGTCTGTTTTTACAGCTGTTGTTTTCTTATTTTCATGTTCGTTAACAAGGCATGAAAATAAATCAATCTTATCATTAGACGTTGTAGATTTTTTTTTCAAAATGTTACCTCTTATAGCGTCAGAATAAATATATTATATTATAAGGTTATTTTTATGCGTAAAAAGACGGATAAAGTTTTTTTTAAGTGATAAATCAACATCATTTAAATCAGTAAGATAACCTAAATCTTCAAAAGAGGTTATACCATATTCAGATATACCACAAGGAATAATACCTGTATAGTGACTTAAATTAGGATTAATATTAATAGCAAAACCATGCATAGTAACCCATTTTTTTACTCTAACTCCTATAGCCGCTATTTTATCTTCTCTAACTTTATTATTAGCTAAAGGTGGTTTATCAGTGCGAGTAACCCACACACCAACTCTATCTTCTCTTGTTTCACCCTTTATATTAAAATCGGCTAGACTATTAATTATCCATTTTTCTAAATAAGCGATGAATAATCTAATATCTGTTTGTCTGTTTTTTAGATCTAATAATATATATACAATTCGTTGACCAGGTCCATGATAAGTAAATTCACCGCCGCGTCCAGAATAATATACTGGAAATTTATCTTTTAATAATAGGTCATCATTTTTAGCGCTGGTACCAGCACTATATAATGGTGGATGTTCTAAAAGCCAGATAAGTTCACAAGCTTTTCCTTGTTGTATAGATAAGACTCTTTCTTCCATTATTTCGACAGCTTCGTGGTAATCAACTAATTGATCAGAAATTTTCCATTCTATCGTATTATTAGTCTTTGGAAAAAAACCAGATAGCTCTTTAGTATCAATAAGATTAGTTCGTTTAGTAGCAATAAGATGTGACATAATGTACCATAATTAGTTAAATTAACTTATCTTAGTATAATTCAGTTATTTTATAATTTTAGAAAAATCAGCTACGCTTTTTGCAATATTCCAAATATATTGTAATAAAATAACACGATTATTTTTTATGGTCGGGTTTGGATCATTAATGAAGATATTTTCAAAAAAATTATCAATAGCAGGAGATAAGTCAGCTAAAGCTTCTAATATTAATAAATGATCATATTTATTTAAATTATTTATTCTTTTTGTGACCTCTAATAACTTATTATATAATTCTTTTTCTGCATTATGAGTAAAATTATCAATATTAGGTAAGGTTAAATCATTGGATAATTTTTGTTCATTTAATATATTATAGATTCGATAGAGAGAATTTTTTACGTTTGGATTATTTATTAACCATTTTGCTAATTCATCTATTCGACCTGCTATTAAATATAGATCATCATTCTCTTTGAGCATTAAAGCATCTATTAGATCTATTTTTTTACCTTCACTTAGTAAAATAATTTTAAAACGTTCTTGAATGAATTTTAATAAATCATCTGCGGTTTTTTCAATATCTGGAGCTTTAGTTAATTGAAGATCTTTTGCTATATTTGATAAGGAATGACGTAAGATAGGGAGTAAGTTAATATATTTCTTTTGAGTTAATAATATTCTAATAACTCCTAATGCTGCACGTCTTAGAGCAAATGGATCACGTGAACCGGTTGGTTTTTCATTTATTAACCAAAAACTACATAAAATATCTATTTTATCAGCCAATGATAAACTTGCAGTTACAGCAGAAGTAGGTACATAATCATTTGGACCCTGAGGACGATAATGATCACTAATAGCGGAAGCTACTGCATCTGTTTCGCCTTGTAGTTTAGCATATTTACCACCCATTATACCTTGTAACTCAGGGAATTCTCCTACAATTTCAGTTTGTAGATCTGCTTTGCATAAAATAGCAGCTCTTACAACTAAGTTTTTATCAGCATCTAGTAATGGAGCTATATAAGAGGACATTTTTATTATGCGTAAAATTCTATCACCTAATGTGCCTAATGAAGAGTGAAAGATAACATTTAATGAGATTAATTTGGCTAATCGTTGATCTAGGGGTTTGCTAAGATCTAAATTAAATCTTTCTGCAATTATGGTTGAATTTTCAATATTGGTTAAAGGCTCTTGATCTTTTTGCCAAAAATATAATGCATCTGATAGACGGGCATTAACTACTTTGCTATTACCTGTTATAATTTTTTCACCTTTATCGGTGGGTAAAATATTTGCTACAATAATAAAATGGTTAGATAAATTATTAATATCATCACCTTGATAGGTAACAAAGGATTTTTGATGAACTTTTATTGTTAATCTAGTAATTTCAGCCGGCATGGTTAAAAATTTAGGATCAAATTCTCCTAAAAAGACAACTGGATATTCTACTAATCCTGCTATTTCATCTAATAAATTTTGATCTTCAACAATTTTTAATTGTTTAGCAAAAGCAATATTTTTGGCGTCAGTAATAATAATATTTTTACGCTGATTTACATCTAAAATTACTTTTTGTTTAGCTAAATTATCTTGATATTCTTCAAAATTATTGACAGCAATTGCTTGAGATTGACCCAAAAACGGGTGGCCGTAAGTAAGATTATCTGAGGCTATATCTTCAACTTTAAAGTTAACTATCTCTGACTGGTCATTATCACTTAAGATACATAAAATAGATCGCAATGGTCTAATCCATTTTAATGAATTTAGTGATATAGAATTAGAGCCCCAGCGCATTGATTTGCCCCAAGAAAAATTTTTAATAATTTCAGGTAATATTTGTGCAATTATTTCTTTTGCTGGTTGAGATGGATAGGTAATTGTAGCACAATAATAGCTGCCTTTTTTAGGGTCAGTTTTTATAGTAGCTTCTTCAATAGATTGTAAACCATTAGAACGGATAAAACCATCAATCGCTGATTTAGGAGCTTTGGTTGAGGGGCCTTTTTTTTCTTCTATACGCTTAGCAGTATGATTAGAAAGATTATGAATAAATAATGTCAGACGACGTGGAGTATAAAAAATTTGCGCAGTTTGATAGGATAAGCCATGTTCTACTAAAGAATCTGTCAATTTTTTTTGTAATTGACAAGCCGCATCTTGCTGTAGAGAAGCCGGGATTTCTTCACTATAGAGTTCAACGAGCAGATCTGACATTTAAGTTCCTTTATTTGGTTAGTTAATATTAATATTTTTTTTAAAACCACCAGCTTTAGTTTGTAAAAAAGCCTCACCGCATTTTCGTGCTAAGTCTCTAATTTTTAAAATATAGCTTTGACGCTGTGTAACAGATATAGCGCCTCGTGCTTGCAGTAAATTAAAAATATGACTTGCTTTTATACATTGGTCATAAGCAGGTAAGACACATTTATGTTCATCCATTTCTGTCGAATTTTGACCTAGTTTTAAAATATTTAAACATTCTTCTTCAGCTTGATTAAATAAAGAAAATAGAGTTTCTATATTTGCTAATTCGAAATTATAAAGTGAAAATTCTTCTTCAGCTTGTAGAAAGATATCGCCGTAACTAAGTCGATTCTCATCTGTGCGACCATTGTAATTTAATTCATAAACATTATTTACACCTTGAAGATACATTGCTAATCTTTCTAAGCCATAGGTAAGTTCGCCGGCTACAGGAGTACATTCAATACCGCATACTTGCTGAAAATAAGTAAATTGAGATATTTCCATTCCATCACACCAGCATTCCCAACCAAGTCCCCAGGCACCTAGGGTAGGGCTTTCCCAGTTATCTTCTACAAATCTGATATCATGTACAGCAAAATCTAAGCCGATTGCTTTTAAGGAGCCAAGATACAGTTCTTGTAAATTAGGCGGTGATGGTTTTAAGATAACTTGAAATTGATAATAATGTTGTAAACGATTAGGGTTTTTGCCATATCTACCGTCTGTAGGTCGTCTACACGGTTGTACATAAGCAGCATTCCAGGGCTTGGAACCAAGAGCTCTGAGAGTGGTAGCTGGATGGAAAGTACCGGCTCCTACTTCCATATCATATGGTTGTAATATAGCACATCCTTGCATTGCCCAGTAATTTTGCAATGTTAATATTAGATCTTGAAAGGATTTTTTAGGGTTAAGATTGGTGATATTAGACATACAATACTCATATTTTTTCTTTAGATTAAAGTACTTTTAATTAATTAACAAGGGATATTTTTAATTTTGGTTTAATTGTAAATCTTTTTGTGCATTGTTAATTTTTTGCGTAAGTGAATCTTTCAATTCGTCTGATATGTCAAGTTTTTTAGCTTGCTTCCATTGGTATAAAGCAGATAATTTTTTATTTATTGCCCAATATAGGTCACCTAAATGATCTTGAGCAGTGGCATTTCTCGGTAAGATTACTAATGCTTCTTCTAGATATTTTTGCGCATTTTTATAATCTTTCATATTATAATATATCCAGCCTAAAGTATCTACTATTGCACCATTTTCTGATTGTAAATTATAAGCTTTCTTTGCCATAGTTAATGCTTTTTTATATTGTTTTGGCTCTGTTTGTAATAAAGCTAAAGCGTAATCTGCTAGCAGTAACGGATCTGATGGAAATAACTTAATAGCTTTTTCATAATTTTCTCGCATAGCTATGTTATTTTTTAAATGTTTATAGCTTAAAGCGGTTAGATAATATAATTGCCAATCTTCAGTGGATATTTTTTTTACATTAGTTAAATAAGAAGTTAATGTATCTAAAGCTTTATCATAATTTTGTTGTTCTATATATATTTTAGCTTTTAAGATTAATAAATCTCGTAAGAAAGGATAATCTTTTTCTAGAGTATTTAAAACTTGCAGTGCATTATCATATTCTTTTAGTAAAGATAAACTATAAGCTTTCTCTAATTGAGCATCTACATAATATAGATCTTGTTTAGTTATTTGATTAAAATAAAATATGGATTTTTGTGTATCTAAATATCTTATCATTGTGCCATTATATAATAATGATAAGGAATTTTTGTGGTTAAGTCCAAGGCTAAAACTATTATAAATAGATGGTAATAATCTAATATTTAATTTTTCCAAAATATCTACCAAAGTAACAAAAAATTCACTTAAGGCTTCTGTGCTATTAGTAACTAATAGAGGAATTTCATCTTGTTTAGCTATAGTGGTATAAAGCGCCGTATATAATAAATTTCCTTCAATATCAGGAACTTTGCCTAAAAAATTTATTGCTTGCTTGTGTTTTTTTTGTAAAGACAATAACAAGATGTAATTACTAACAGATCTAAGATAACTATTAGTAGTAACAGGATCTTTGTTTTTAGTTATTTTTTGATAATATTTTATTATATCTTCAGTTCTATTGCTTAATTGTGCCATGTAAAATGCTTGATTATAAATAATAAATTTATTCCATTCTTCTACTGGTTTAGCAAAAAGCCTCGCTATAGCTTTATCATAACCATCTTTGGCGAAAATAAGCCAGCTCTCGACGGTTTTTTGTATTTCTTGTTCCATAGGAGACAGATTATCAGAAAAATTTATATATTTTGAAGCTTTATCATAATCATGGGTTTTGATAGCTTGTAAAGTTAGAGCTAATTTTGCCCAAGTACCTACTTCAGGATCATTTATCAAATCTGTTGCTAATTTTAAAGCTTGTTCAAAATTGTTACTTAATAGATTTTTTAAAAAAATATCTCTTTTTAATTCTAATGAATTTGGTTGATATATAAGAGCTTGTTCAAATGAGTTAATAGCAGTAGGGATATTCTGCTCAAAGCTTGCAACTTGACCTATTAAAATATAGCCAGAATAATTATCAGTACGACTAGGAGAAATATTTACATTTTTTAGAATAAATTTATTTATATGATTATTATAAATAAATATAATTGAGGTTATAATAATAAAAATAGTTAAAAAAACTGATAATTTAATATTTATACGTTGCATAAAAGCCTCAATTATATTTATTTATGGTGAAATTATTTAATTCTATTTAAGCAAAAATCAACAGTTTCTAATAAAGCAACTTTATATGGATTTTCAGGTAATATTTGTAGCGATTCTTTAGCTAATATTACATGTTGTATAGCTTTTTCTTTACATTGTTCTAATATTTTACCATTTTTCAAGATAGTTAAAGCTTGTTGTAATGATTCTGTATCCTTGATGTTATTGTTGAAGGTCTTTTCCCAAAAACTTCTAATTTGGGTGTCGCCATTTTTATAGCTTAGAATTATAGGTAAGGTTATTTTACCTTCTCTAAAGTCATCGCCAGTGTTTTTTCCTAGATTTTGACTGTCACCTTTATAGTCTAAGATGTCGTCCATTATTTGAAAGGCTAAACCTAAATTTAAACCATAATTTTTAAAAGCTTCCCTGTAGTTTTCTTTATTGGCTAGTATGGCTCCTACTTCTGTTGCAGCAGCAAATAATATCGCTGTTTTATTATAAATTATTTTCATATATTCTGCTTCGGAGGTATGTAAATTATCAGCTGCGGCAAGCTGCATTACTTCACCTTGCGCGATAATAGATGAAGCATTGGATATTAGTTTTAATGCTTCAATATTGTCGACGTTTACCATCATTTTGAAAGCTTGCCCTAATAAAAAATCACCTACTAAGACGGTTGCTTGGTTTCCCCATAATAAACGGGCTGTTTTTTTACCTCTACGCATATCACTTTCATCTACTACATCATCATGTAACAAAGTAGCTGTATGTAAAAATTCTATAGCGGTAGCTAAGGTTATATGATGAGATCCTTGGTAGTTACAGCAACGAGAAGCAGCAAGAGTAAGCATCGGCCTTAGACGTTTGCCATTGGCTGAAAATAAATAATCATTTATTTCATCGATCATAGGTATATGACATTGCATATTATTTAATGAAAAAGCATCAACTTTTTTCATATCTTCATAGGTAAGATTAATAAGTTTTGATATATTCATAGTTTTATTTTTCTTATAGAAGGACGGTAATACCGTAGGTTACTCATTAATATATTATATATCTTAAATATTTTAGCATATTTTTTACTTTATAAGGTTTTTTTTTATTCTTTAGCAAGTAAATAAGTTAATTATCTGCCAGAATATAGTTATAAATTAAAAATTAGCATTAGGAATGGGTAATAAATATATTACTTGTGATATTATATTTTATCAACTTATTAAGTTATAGGAATGGGTAATAAATATATTACTTGTGATATTATATTTTATCAACTTATTAAGTTAATTGTCTGTGATAATATAGTGATAAATTAAAAATTGGAATTAGAAATGGATAATATAGAGATTACTTGCGATGCATTTCATCGAGGTCGTTTTTACTTGTTACAACCAAAAAAAATTGGTCATCGTAGTGGTGTAGATGCTATGTTGTTGGCTTCTAGTGTATCTAGTAATTTTTCTGGTAATTTAGTGGATTTAGGGTCAGGTGTAGGTGCTGTTGCTTATGCGGTATTAAGTCGATGTAAGAATGCTAAGGCTACTCTAGTAGAAAATGATCCTTTTATGATAGAATTAGCAGAAAAAACCCTTAATTTACCGCAAAATACTGAGTTTTTAGAAAGAATTAGAATATTAAAAGCTGATATTGGTGTTACAGGGCAACAGCGTATAAAAAGCGGTTTAATTGATAATTATTTTGATTTTGCTTTGATTAACCCTCCATTTAATGCTTGGTATGAAACTAAAACGCCCCGACTATTAAAGCAACATGCTCATGTTATGCAACAAAATATGATCGAACAATGGATAAAAACAGCAGCTATAATATTAAAATCTAAAGCTTATTTAGCAATGATAGCTAGACCTTTCTGTTTAGCAGAAATATTACACAATTTAGAGAAATATTTTGGCGATATTAATATCGTGGCTATCCATTCTAAAAGAAAGCAAAATGCTAATAGAATAATAATATTAGCTAGAAAAGCTAGTAAAAAACCATTATCTATTAAACCAGCTTTAATTCTCCATAGTGATGAAGATTCGTCCTTTTTACCAGAAATAGAGGAACTTCTTAACGGAAAAAAATCTATATTTGATATATAAAAATTTTGAATATCTTTTAACTATATGTTATAGATAAGAATGGGGAACTTATAGAACAAGGGAACTTACTGTAGAGATATAAGTTATCCTTGATTATGAAGGTGGGTCTTATGGTTGAGTATTTTTTTGCAATTACTTTTTTATTGCTATTAGTAGCTTGTGTTTTATTATTGAATAGGAGTATAGCTCTATTAGCTCCTATTTCTGTTAAAGATAAAACTCACCGAAAAAAGGTAAAAAACGGCATATTAGTTTATAATCGTAAAACTAGGCATTATCACTTTTTTAAAGAATAATGATAAAGCAGCTTGATATATTAGCTCCAGCTAAGGTTAATTTATCTTTATCTATTTCTGGTAAAAGGTTTGATGGATATCATTTGCTAAGTAGTTTGGTTTGTTTCGCTGATTTCGGTGATAGGATATATTTGCAAAAGTCAAATGTTGATCGATTTTCCATCCGGGGCGAATATGCTTCTAAACTCAATCAAGAAAATAACTTAGTTACCAAAACTTATAATCTAGTTAAACAACAAGCCGTTATAGCTAAAAAATATATCGGAAATACTCTGATTTGTTTACAGAAAAATTTACCTATATCAGCAGGTATAGGAGGTGGTTCTAGTGATGCAGCCGCTACTTTGGTAGGGCTTAATAAATTATGGAATTTAAATTTAGCTAATGAAATTATATATCAATTAGCTGGTAAATTAGGTGCAGATGTGCCCATGTGTGTGTATAATATTTTAGAAAATAAGAATTTATGGGTTACTGGTATTGGTGAAAAAATAACCGTCTTACCGAGATTTCCAGCTTTTAAATTATTATTAATAAATAACTTAAAAGCTGTTTCAACAGAATTAGTCTTTAATAAATATACAGATGAAATTAAAACTACTAATAGGAAATATACAGCTAACATTATTGAACCAACGGTAAATGATTTAACTAATGTAACTAATTTGGTTGCTTATTTACGTAGATATGGTAATGATTTAATAGATATTGCACTAGAATTAGAACCATCTATCCAAAATGTCTTGAATCTTCTTAAGAATAGTGGTGCTTTATTTTATTCTATGTCAGGCTCAGGAGCTAGCTGTTTTGGAATTTATTCTAGCGATATTGACATTTGTAGCATTAGTGATAAAATCAAACGAGATTACCCAAAATATTTTGTTAATAGTACAACTTTTATAGGCTAAAATGCCGGATTTTTTACATGAATTAGAACTTATTAAGGAAGGGGCAAACTTTGTAGCAGGTGTAGATGAAGTGGGGAGAGGGCCTTTAGCAGGGCCGGTAGTCGTTTCGGCGGTGGTATTAGATCCATATAACTGTGATTTGCCTTTACAAGATTCTAAAAAAATATCAGCTAAACAGAGACAATATTTATATCAGCAAATATTGTCTAAAGCTCTCTCTATTAGTATTTGTAGTCTTAATGCTAAATATATTGATGAAAAAAATATTTTACAGGCTAGTTTAGATGCTATGCAAAAAGCTGTTAATGCTTTGTCTATCAAAGTGGATTGTGCAATTATAGATGGTAAATATATACCAAAAAATCTTCCTTGTGTAGGTAAAGCTTTAATTAAAGGCGATCAAAAATCTATGTCGGTTGCAGCAGCTTCAATAGTTGCTAAAGTAACTAGAGATAATATAATGTCAAGATTAGATGATTATCATCATGGTTATGCTTTTAAAAAACACGCAGGTTATGCCACTTTATTGCATAGACAATCATTAGATTCTTATGGTGCAATAGATGGTATTCATCGATTAACTTTTGCTCCATTACGGTTAAAATTATAAATGACTATAGAAACATTAACAACAAAATCTATTACTAAAGCTGTTGAATTATTAACTGCTGGTGACATAGTCGCATTACCAACAGAAACAGTTTACGGTTTAGCTGCAGATTCTTATAATACTACAGCTATAGATAAAATTTATACTATTAAGGGGCGACCTAAATTTAATCCATTAATAGCTCACGTTGCTGATTTAGAGATGGCAATGCAGCATGCTGTATTTTGTAACAAGGCAAAAATATTAGCTGAATATTTTTGGGCTGGGCCGCTGACCTTAGTATTACCTTTAAAAAAAAATAGCTCTATTAGCTCTCGTGCTTCTGCAGGTTTATCAACTATAGCCTTACGTAAACCACATGGGGTTATAGCAGAAATTGCTCAGATTTTAAATCGACCTTTGGTTGCTCCTAGTGCTAATAGCTCAGGGTTTTTAAGTGCTACCACGGCGCAAGCGGTATATAATGATTTAGGTGATAAATTGCCATTAATTTTAGATGGTGGAACTTGTGACATAGGTTTGGAATCTACTATTATAAAAATAGATGCTACAGGTAATATATATTTACTAAGAGCTGGTGGATTAGCTATTGAACAAATTGAACAAAAAATACAGCAAAAATTAATAACTTTAAATATTGCGCAGGCCATTGAAGCACCTGGAATGTTAAAATCACATTATGCGCCTAATAAAATTATTCGAATGAATGCTAATGAGATTTATAACGGTGAATTATTGCTAGCTTTTGGAAAAGATAGAGCTATTAATTCAGAAAATGCTGCTTATTATTTAAATTTAAGCCCCGAAGGTAATTTGATTGAGGCTGCTTATAATTTATTTGATTATTTACATAAATTAGATAACTTACTTAATAATGCTATCATAGCTGTAGAACCTATTCCTAATTATGGTTTAGGCGTGGCTATTAACGACCGTTTAATTAGAGCATCTGCTAACAAAGACTAGAGGGAATAATGTCCTTATATGAAAAGTTTGTTAATATAGTTGGTAGTCATTCTATAATTGCTGAGCCTAAGTTAATGCAGCCGTTTTTGCAGGAAAAACGCAATCTATTTCATGGTACTACAGATTTAATTTTACAACCTACTAATGTTCAACAAATAAGTGCAATTGTAAAATTAGCAAAAGAGGAAGATGTTACAATTACTCCTCAAGGTGGAAATACCGGTTTAGTAGGTGGACAACAGCCTAATACAATTAAAAAATCAATAATTTTATCTTTATCTAAGTTAAATAAAATAAGATCTATTAATTTGTTAGATCAGATCGCAACGGTGGAAGCAGGGGTTATTTTAGAAAAATTACAGCAACAGTTACAAACATCAAATTATTTCTTTGCTTTGAAACTTGCTTCACAAGGATCAAGTCAAATAGGTGGTATTTTAGCAACTAATGCCGGTGGTAGTAATGTGCTTGCTCATGGTATGGTGCGCCAATTATGTTTAGGGCTAGAGGTGGTTTTACCAGATGGGTCTATTATTAATGACTTGAAAAATTTATATAAAGATAATAGTGGTTACGATATTAAAGATCTTTTTATTGGATCAGAAGGAACTTTAGGTATTATTACTGCCGCTTCTTTGAAAATACTACCTCTACCAAAATCAAAAAATATTGCTTTTATAGCTATCACTGAATTAGCTCAAGCTTTAGACATATTACAACAAGCTCGGCATAATTTTTCTAATATGCTAACAGCTTTTGAATTAATGCCACATTTTGGTTTAGAGTTACTGAAAAAATATAATTATTATAATAGTCCAAAGATATTTAACCAATTTTATCCTTGGTATATTTTATTGGAAGTTTCTAGTCCTTTTGATAGTGATGAAGGGCAACAACAGCTAATAGATTTCTGTAATATATTGGTTGATAAAAATAGTATTGGAGAAGCTATAATTGCTCAAAATATTAATCAAGCTAATTTTTTTTGGAAACTACGTGATCTTATGTCTGAGGTGCAAAAAAAAGAATCTCCCTCTATAAAACATGATATTTCTTTGCCTATTTCTAAAATAGTAGATTTTATTATAGCAGCAGATAATTTGATTAAAAAGTTATTGCCAAATGCAAGAATTATGTGTTTTGGTCATTTAGGCGATGGAAATTTACATTATAATATTTTGCCTTCTGTTACAGAAGATCCAGAATTATTTATTAAAAAATGGAAGTTTATTAATCAAGAAATACATCAATTAGTACATAAATTTTCAGGTAGTTTCTCAGCCGAACATGGCGTAGGGCAATTGAAACGTGAAGAGATGGATAGTTATAAAGATAAAATTAGTTTAAAATTAATGAGGTCAATAAAAAAGACAATTGACCCTAATAATATAATGAATCCTAATAAAATATTTAAGCTTTAGTAGTTTTATAAAAAGCTAATCCTTTTTGTCCTATATCCGTACGCCATTGAGCGTTATTGAATGATATTTTATCAACGGCATAGTAAGCTGTATCTAATGCTTGTTTTAGGTCTTTACCTACAGAAGTAATATTTAATACTCTTCCTCCTGCGGTTATGTAATTTTGGTTTTCATCCTTACTAACCCCAGCATAGAATAATTTTATATTTTCTATTTTTTCCGCTTCCTCTATACCGGTTATTACATCACCTTTTACTGGTGCTTCTGGATATCCTTCTGCGGCCATTACTATACAAGTAGCAAATTCAGCACTCCAATTAGGCTGTTTGTTATCTGGTAATTTTCCTTCTGCTGCAGCTTTTAACCAAGGGATAATATCATCTTTTAAACGTCTCATTAATATCTGGCATTCAGGATCGCCTAATCTTACATTATATTCAATTAATTTGGCCCCTTGTTTAGTTAACATTAGCCCAGCATATAAAATACCTTTAAAAGGCATATTATTTTCTTTCATAGCTAATAATGTAGGGTTAATAATTTTTTCTAAAACTTCTTGTTGTAATTCATCGGTGAAGATAGGAGCCGGTGAATATGCGCCCATACCCCCAGTATTAGGACCTTGGTCATTATTGAATAATCTTTTATGGTCTTGTGCATTACCGAAAGCTATCGCTTTTTCGCCATCACATATACAAAAAAAGCTAACTTCTTCACCTATTAAACATTCTTCGATTACTATATTAGGATTTTCTGTATTAGATAAGAATTTTTCAATAGTTTGCTGTGCTTCGATTCTACAATTAGTCACTACTACGCCTTTTCCAGCGGCTAAACCGTCTTGTTTAATTACTATTGGCATAGTTTGTTGTGATAGATATTCTTTAGCTTTCTCTATTGATGAGAATCTTGCATATTTGGCGCTAGGTATATTATATTTATAACATAAATCTCTCGTAAAACCTTTTGAACCTTCTAATATCGCAGCTGCTTGTGACGGAGCAAAGGTTAAAATATTATTGTTAGTTAGCGCGTCACTTAACCCGTCTATTAAAGGTTGCTCAGGACCTATAACGACTAAATCAATTTGATTATTTTTAGCAAATTCACAAATAAACTCAATATCTGTGATAGATGCTTGAATAATTTGCGCTAAATGTGATATGCCTAAACTGCCGGGTAAAGCGTAGAAATTTTTGACTAATGGCGATTGAGAGATTTTCCAAGCTAAAGCATGTTCTCGACCACCTGAACCAATAAGTAGAATATTCATAGACATATCCAAATTAATAATTAATGCTAGTGTGAATTAACATATTATAACACGAGGAAAATAATGGCAAGAGATACTAACATCACACCTAAAAAATCAGAGGTTAAAATTAAAGATGCTGATAATAGTCTTTGGTATAATATGAATGTTAAAAGAATTTTACCTTTTGCACAGCTAGCTAGATGGGAGCGTTCCATAGGTTGGAAATTATTATTAATACCCTGTATATTTTCGCTATTCTTATATTCTATAGATCAAGCCCAACTTGATCCAACTCAGATAAAAGCAAAAGAATATTTATATTATCTAATATTATTTACGATAGGTGCTATAGCTGCTAGGGGGGCGGGTTGTACCTATAATGATTTAGTGGATCAGAATCTGGATACTAAGGTGGATCGTACAAAGTTACGCCCATTACCAGCAAAGCAAATATCTCGTTTATCAGCTTGGATATTCTTATTTTTACAGCTTTTAGTAGCTTTTTTAGTGATTTTACAATTTAATAATTATAGTTTTTGGTTAGCGCTTTCTTCTGTTTTTTTGGTAGCTCTTTATCCTTTTATGAAAAGAATAACTTATTTTCCACAAGTTATTTTAGGTTTATGTTTTAGTTGGGGAGCGTTGCTTGGTTGGAGTGTTATGGCTGGAGGATTATCTTTACCGCCTATTTTTGTTTATCTAGCTAATATATGTTGGGTTATTGCTTATGATACGATATATGCTTATCAAGATATTGAAGATGATAGGAAAGTTGGAATATATTCAACAGCATTGTTCTTTGAAAAGAATAGCCGTTTAGCTATATCTATATTATATAGTTTTACCGTTATATTTTTGGCTATGGCATTATTTTATGTGAATGCGCCTATAATAGCATACATAGGGTTAATTTTCTTTGCTTCTGGTCTTGTGCAGCAAATAATAAAATTAGATATAGCTAATCCAGAATTATGTTTAAAATTATTTAAAGATAATGCTAAAATAGGTTTTTTATTCGCTATATTTTTATGGCTAAGTTTAATTTATTTATTAGTGACATCTTATCTTTAAAAGTTGATGCTCGACCCTGATTATTTATTAGGGGTAGAGCCTATGTTTTTGCCACAGATTGCTATTTGTATCCTCGCGATTAAATATTATACGGTCATGTAATCTAGAGGGTTCTGCTTGCCAAAATTCTATTGATAAAGGTTTTAAGCAGAAACCTGACCAGTAATCAGGGCGAGGTACCTTATCGTTAGGGTATTTTTTTTGTTCTTTGAGTAGTTTATCTTCAAAATATTGTCTTGAAGGTAAAATTTTTGATTGCTGCGATACTCTAGCACCAATCTTGCTTAGATAGGGTCGACTAGCGAAATAAGAATCAGCTTTAGCGTCAGAAACGACATCTATTATTCCTCTAATTCTTATTTGTCGTTCTAGTGACTTCCAATAAAAGCCCATAGCAGCCTTTTTATTTGTTAATAATTCCTGCCCTTTTGTACTTTCAAAATTAGTATAAAAGATAAAATATTCATGATTATATTCTTTAAGTAATAAAATACGTACATTTGGTTGCCCTTCTTGGTTTACGGTAGCTAAAGAAAAGGCATTATGATCTTTTGGCTCAGTTTGCTTAGCAAGCTCTAGCCAATTTTTAAACAATTTAAATGGACAATCTGCCTTATCAAAATCTTGTATTATTTGTGTAAAACTAACAGACATATGCAACTCTATATGTTATAACGGATTTATAAGTTATTATTTCTATTATAGTACTATATGTATTATAGTACAATAATTACTATAATATTATACGTCAAAGGTAAAAATATGGAAGATCTTTACAAGGTATTAGAGGTATCCAGAAATGCTACAGCTACGGAGATTAAAAGTAGTTTTCGTAAATTGGCTAAAAAATATCACCCAGATCAAAATAAGGATGATCCTAAAGCAAAAGAAAGATTTGCTAAAATAAGTTCTGCTTATGAAATATTAGGTGATAAAAATAAAAAGCAACAATATGATAATGGTGAGATAGACGCTGAAGGAAAGCCTAAGGCGCCAGATTTTTCTTCCTATGGTTTTGGTAATAATCAAGGTGGATTCAATGGTTTTTCTCGGCAATCTACTGCTGGTTTTGAAGATATCTTTAGTGAATTATTTTCCTCGATGGGCTCTACAACAAACAGACGTCCTGACCATAATTTTACTTATCAATCAGCCTCTCCAAAAGTAACTGATATAGAAATTAATCTTACTATTACTCTAGAACAATTAATGTTAAGAGATACAACAGAAGTTACATTTCCTAATGGTAGGAAAATTAAAATAAAATTACCTGATTATATAGAAGATGGGCAGGTTATTCGTCTAAAAGGACAAGGTGAAGTAAATTCTTTAGGTAAAAAAGGAGATGCTTTAATAAAAATTAAAATAAAGCATCATGATATTTTTGAAGTTAAAAATAGAAATTTATATATGGATTTAGCCGTAACTTTGAAAGAAGCTGTATTGGGAGCTAAAAAAGAGATAAGTACCTTAACAGGTAAATTGTCTGTAAAAATACCTGAATGGAGTAGTTCAGGAAAAATTTTTAGAATACCAGGCAAAGGATTAAAATTAAAAAAAGGTGGATTTGGTGATCTATATCTTAAATTAATGATAATTTTACCAGATGAATCTGATCAAAAACTAAAAGATTTTTTAAGCAACAACTGATATAAAAGGATATGATTATGTTTTTAAAACGTGTATTAATTGCTTTAATTGCACTGTTATTTTGTATAAATACCGCTAATGCTCATTCACCTAATGTAGAATATAAATTTGGTGATCTAGTGATAAGTAATCCAGTAATAAATGAGCCTTTAACAAGTAGTAAGGTGACAGCTGGATATATGAAAATTCGTAATTTAGGTACTAAAGACGAATATTTAATTGATGCTTTTTCTGATATTGCTCAATCAGTTATGATACATAATATGGTAGTTAGAGATGGTGCTATGAAAATGGTGCATATGAAAAATGGTTTAAAGATACCAGCTGGTAAAGAGGTAATTTTAAAAAGAGGCAGTTATCATATTATGTTTGAAAAATTAAATAACAATAATATAAAGGCTGGAGAAAAAGTAAAGGTTGGTTTAAAATTTTCTAATTTAGGCGTGGTTACTATAGATTTTGATGTTAGAACTAATAAGAGACAACATAATAAAAATCATAAACATCACCATCATCACTAATTATGTAATTAGATCTATTTATTACCCTCTAGACAAAACAGTATAAAAAGTTTTAAAATACGCATCTTTAATAAGATAAAATAATATTTATAATATAAGGCTAGTTAAATATGGATAAAGTTGGATTACTGAAAGGTAAAAAAGGATTAATTATAGGGGTAGCAAATAATCGTTCTATAGCTTGGGGTATTGCTAAAGCTGCACATGAAGCAAGTGCAGAATTAGCTTTTACTTATCAGGGTGATGCTCTTAAAAAAAGGGTTGAGCCATTAGCAGAAGAACTAGATGCTTTAGTAGTAGGACATTGTGATGTAACTGATCCTGCTTCTATTGATAATATTTTCAATGTTATAAAAGAAAAATGGGGGAAAATTGATTTTTTAGTACATGCGGTAGCTTTTTCAGATAAAGATGAATTAACCGGGCGGTTTGTTGATAGTTCTGAAAAAAACTTTTCTCAAACTATGAATATTTCTGTTTATTCATTGATTGCCATAATGCAGCGAGCTGAAAAATTAATGTCTGACGGCGGATCTGTGTTAACTTTGACTTATTACGGAGCAGAAAAAGTTATGCCAAATTATAATTTAATGGGCGTAGCTAAAGCTGCTTTAGAAGCTTCAGTTAAATATCTTGCAGTTGATTTGGGACCACAAAATATACGTGTGAATGCTATTTCAGCTGGACCTATTAAAACCTTGGCAGCTTCAGGAATTGGAGATTTTAGATATATTCTTAAGTGGAATGAATATAACGCACCATTACGCAGGACTGTGACTATCGAAGAAGTAGGTGATTCTGCTCTTTATTTCTTATCAGACTTATCTAGAGGTGTGACCGGCGAAGTTCATCATACTGATTCTGGGTATCATGTGATCGGAATGAAGGCGGTTGACGCGCCAGATATAAGTGTAGTTAAAGATTAATTACAGAGTGTTGTTATATCTTAAATTGAGGAACACAAATGATTTTAAAAAAAAGTCCTTGGATTTTATCATCTGAATGGTTAGCTGAAAATTTAACAGATGATAAACTTAAAATCATAGATGCTTCTTGGTATTTACCAAATCAAGATGTTAATGCTAAGTTGGAATATAACAAGCAGCATATACCTAATGCTGTTTTTTTTGATTTAGATGAAATATGTGATAAAAATTCCTCACTACCACATATGGTACCCCCGGTAGAATTATTTGAAACTTCAGTAGCAAAATTAGGTATTTCTACTTGGGATCCAATAGTTATTTATGATCAACATGGATATTTTTCTGCTCCACGTGTCTGGTGGCTTTTTAGAATAATGGGACATAGAAAAGCTTTTATATTAGATGGTGGATTTAAAGCTTGGCAGAAAAATAAATTACCTGTAACTAATGATGTTATTTCTCCTAAATTAGGTAGTTTTAAAAGTAATTTTCACCCGGATATGGTGGTATCTTTATCAGAAATGCAAAAAATTGTAGCAGAACAAAAGGCTAATATTATAGATGCCCGAAGTTCAGCTAGATTTAATGGATTGGAACCGGAGCCTAGGAGTAATCTTAAATCTGGTCATATGCCTGGTGCAATTAATTTGCCTTATAATATATTCACAGAAGATGGATTTTTAAAAGAACTACCTGAAATAAGTAAAATTTTTAAAGAAAAGAATATTAATCTAGATGATCCAATAGTTGCTACTTGTGGTTCTGGTGTAACTGCCGCGATGATTATTTTTGCATTAACATCTTTGGGGATAGAAAATGCTAGATTATATGATGGTTCTTGGGCAGAATGGGGCGCTTTGTAGCATTATTTAGAAGTGTAAATAATAATTAAAACTAATATATTATATTAGTTTTAATTATTCCTCTTACAGAATTACCTATATAAATGTTTCGGGATGTTTTTATATCGCTTAGAGTTATTTGCGTTGGTTTAACTTGCAAATATTTTATTAATTTTTTTCTTAATATACCATCTAAAGCTCCTGAAGATAGATCTGGAGTCAATAATTGTCGCTGAGGGGTTTCAATGAAGATATTACTAATAGTACCATCAGCTAAGTGATTATTTTTATTAAAAATAATCACTTCTTGGATTGTTTTTTGATCAAATTCATTTCTAGCAATTTTATATATTTCTCTATAAGAAGTTTTATGATTATATAAAATATTATTATTATCTAATTTTTTTGAGGCTATAGCTATATTCCATTTATTATATGGTGCTTGTCGAATAAAATCATTTTCAGTTAATTCTAGTCTACCGTCTTTATCTAAAGTTATTCTTACTTTTTTGATAGATTTAAAGCTTTCTAATTTATTAGTTAGAAATTTTTGTATTTTATTTTTTGTATAAGGAAAATTAAAATATGCCGCGGATTTATCCAAGCGGGCTAAATGATCTAATAAGTTAACAGCGCCATAATTAGGTATATATAAAAAAGTTTCTATTAGTTTTAGATCAGTATTCATTATTACTTTAATATATTTATATAGGTGGTTTTTAATAATGCTTCTTGATATTCTTCTAGCGCCGTAGAATCGTAAATTACTCCACCTCCAGCATTTAAAATAGCTTTATTGTTTTTATATAATGTTAAAGTTCTAATTGCTACATTAAAATTAAGCTCTTTCTTAGGAGAAATATAACCTAAAGTACCACAATATATATCACGTGATGTTACTTCTAATTCTTTTAATATTTGCATGGTTCTAATTTTAGGTACACCAGTGATTGATCCACAAGGAAATAACGCAGAAAATATTTGATATAAGGTTAAATTAGGTAATAATTTAGCTTTTATAGAAGAAACCATTTGATGCAAGGTTTTATAGGTCTCTATGTCAAATAATTTTGTTACCGTTAAACTTTTTGGTTCACAAATACGTGCAATGTCATTTCTAAGCAGATCGACTATCATAACATTTTCACAGAGATTTTTAGGATCATTTTTTAATTGATTTTTTAATTTTTGGTCTTCTGCTTGCGTCTTTCCGCGTGGGGATGTACCTTTCATTGGTCTTGTTTCTATCCAGCCATATTCATCAATGTTGAAAAATAATTCTGGAGATCTAGATAGAATAATTTCATCACCTAAGTTGCAAAAAACTGAATAAGATACAGGTTGATTTTTTGCTAACTTTAGAAAAGCGTTCCAGGCATTTCCATTCCAATCTGCAGTAAATGGAAAGGTTAAATTACCTTGAAATAAATCACCATTTTTTAGATGAGTAACTAATTTATCAAATTTAATTTTATAATCATCAAATGATAAAGTTGGTGTTAGATTATCTAAGTTAAATTTTTTATCAATATTAAAATTAGGTAACTCCGTTGTAGGTGCATTAAAGATCGCAAAATATATCAACGGAATTTTACGATTTTGTGGTAGATAGTCTATTAAATTATCATCTAAACAATATCCTAATTCATAAGAGAAATAACCTGCTAGCCAATAACCATCTTGATGATATTTTTCTAATTGTTGAAAACAATGAGCTATATCTTTAGCTTCATAACAGATTATTTCTTTTATAGGATTTTGAAAAAGAATATTTTTGTTATTAATATCATCTTTAAAAAATATAATTTTTTGGTGCTGATACGACATAAGTTACATATCTTTATATAATTTTTTTTGCGTTAAATAATATAAAAAAATCATAAAGGATAATAAAGCTCCAATTTGAGTAGCTAAAGGCAACCCTCCTAAATTATAGCTAAAACCACCAATGATTGTTCCTAAAGCTCCCCCTATAAAAAATATGGCTAAATAATATTTATTTAATATTTCATAAGTATCCTTGTCAAAACTAGCAAAGATTTTTTGTCCTATTATAAAATTTGTTACTAAACCAATGTCGATTATGATAGCAGCTATAATAAGTAATATTAAAGAAAATACAGAGCTGACCGGGGCTATATGTGCTAACAAGAATGATAATATAATTAAGAAAGTAGCTAGTCCAGATAATATATAATAACATTTTTTGTCTAAATATTGTGTAATGAATGGAGTAACACTAATACCGAAAATAGCTGCTAAATAAAATAAAGTTACGCCTTCTTGATTAAGACCTATAATAGGGCTTAATAAATGTAACGGTATGATTATCCAAAATAAATTATAGCAGGCAAAAATTAAACTATGGTACAAAGATATATGGATAAATTTTTTATTTAATAAAGAATTTTTTAAAGAAGGGGCTAAGTCTTTATAGGAGTTCTTTTGACGAGAAATATTATTAGGAAGCAAGTAGCTTAACAATAAAAAAATTATAAAGATAGCGATAGCTGAAACACAATAAATTAATCGCCATGAGTAAATTTGTGCTGAAAAGCTTGCTAAAGGTCTAGCAAATAGAATTGCGATTATGATTCCAGTTAAAATATTACCTATAGCTTTTCTTTTATAAGATGCAGGAAAGTTATTTTTTATATAAGATAAAATTAATTGTATCAAACAACCGGATAAGCCAATGAAAAATGATAATATTAATAATAGACCCCAAGAAGAAGCATTATTGAACAAAAATAGACTAGTAAAATTAATAGCACATAATAATAAAATTAAAAGTTTATTATTTATACTACCAGTTATAGGCAAAATAAATAATAAACTAAAAGCGTAGCCTAATTGTACGAAGGCGGGGATAAAACTACTGTAAAAAGGTGATATTCCTAAAAGGTAACCAATATTACGTGTTAGTGGTTGACTATAATATAAATTAGCTACTATTAGCCCACAAGCTATACTTAATAAGATAGAAAATTTTCTAAAAGATAAATTATAGCTTTTAAAGTTCATCTTGTGCCTTATAAATATTAGTGGTTTTATGTGGTAATAATTCTGTTAAATAATAAAGGAATAATATAATACAAATTATTAAAGCAACTTTTGCCGTAATTAACCATGATATATCGCTGTAAGCATAAGTTCCTATAATAGAACCCATTACGCCGCCTACAAAAAATATAGTACGGTAAACACTGTTTAATCTTCCTCTAATGTTTTCTCCTAGCTGTAATATTTCTTTTTGTCCAACTACTAAATGTAAAGTAAAACCAAAATCCATCAAGATAGCGGCAATAATAAAGTAAGTAATTGATAGATGTCCTATATAATAAGCTGACATAGGAATTAAAAAACTCAATGATACACAAATTATAGAACCAATTGTAGATATATTTATGTAGCCTTTATCAGCTATATATCCTCCTAAAGAAGCGGTTATAACACCAACAAAGCTTATTAATGCAAAAATAGATAATTCATTAGGCGATAAATTAAATTCTACGCGGATAAAACGTGGAACTGTCATCCAAAATATAGTGAATAGGGCAAAAAGTAAAGCTTGATATATTGAACGACGTTGTAATACAGGCATTTTAATGAAAAAAACGGCCATAGATTTAAGAATCTGAGTTAATTTAATATTATTCTTGGGTTTTTTAGCAGGTAAATAATGGTTTAAAGTAAAAATTAATATCAATGATGAAAGTGCAGAAAAATAATAGACCCAGTGCCAAGATAATAAGCTAGCCATTTGTCCTGCAAAAGTACGTGCAAATACAACCCCGAGCATAAGACCACTAGTTACCGCTCCAGTAATTGTACCACGGTTCTGTTCATTAGAGATAAAAGCTGCATATAAAATTATATATTGATTAGCTGAGAGACTTAATCCAATAAAACAAGAAGCTATGATTAAATATGTAGGTGTTGTTGAGATGGAAAAAAATAAAGATGAGATACCTAATAGTAATAATATAGCGATTAACATTTTTTTATTATCTAATTTATCTGATAAAGGGACTAAGAATATTAATCCAGTAAGATAACCGGTTTTTATTGCGGTCATCATCCAACCCACGGATACTTCAGTTATGTTAAGATCTTGTGCTATATAGGGGATTAATAGATCATTATAGTATAAATTAGCAATAATGAGTGCACTTGCAATTCCTAATAATAAAGATAAAACTATAGTAGATGTTTTTTTCGATATTTCAGAAACCGATGAGGAGGATAAATTCATTATATAATCTTTCAGATAAGCTTAATCTGTATTTTTAATAAAAATGGTCGGAGCGGCGGGATTTGAACCCACGACCCCTTGACCCCCAGTCAAGTGCGCTACCAGGCTGCGCTACGCCCCGATATTTTTCTTTTAGCTATTTTTAGCTTTAACTGCAAGTTAATTTTATATCTATAGGATGATATGTTAATTTCAGATAAAGTTATTTATGTAAAAAAACATGAAAATACTAGCGAATTATTTGATTTTTTAGTAGATTTAGGTAATTTTAATAGGAAGCTCCAATGCCGTATTTTTCGTTAAACTCACAGCAATTAAAACGCAATAAATATATTCGTTATTGGTTATACTCAATATTATTTTTATTATTAGTGATTGTTTTGGTAGGGGGCATTACTAGAATGACTGATTCTGGTTTATCAATTACCGAATGGAAACCAATATATGGTATAATACCACCATTAAACCTGGCTCAGTGGCAACAGGAATTTTTTCAATATCAACAAATAGCTCAATATAAAATTTTTAATCAAGGTATGACATTAGAGGAATTTAAAAAAATCTTTTGGTGGGAATGGATCCATAGATTTTTAGCTAGATTAGTTGGTTTTTTAGTTATTGTACCTTTACTGTATTTTTGGATAACTAAAAAACTTAATAAGGCTTTAAAACGTCGTTTGCTATTTATCTTAGCGATTGGAGCATTGCAAGGTTTTATTGGTTGGTGGATGGTTTCTTCAGGTGTAGGAAATAGCTCGTTGATTTTTGTTAGTCATTATCGTCTAGCTATTCATCTTACATTTGCTGCTGTCCTTATCTTTTTAGTATTTTCTTTGGCGTGCCAATTAATTCATAAAAATTATTTATTCGCACCGAAATCAGTTCGAATTGGTAGCGGGATAATAATTTTTTTAATTATTGTACAAATTTATTTAGGAGCATTAGTAGCAGGATTAAGGGCGGGTTATATTGATACTAGCTGGCCTTTAATGACAGGTGGATTTTTACCGGCAGATTTATTTCCAAGCAATCCTTGGTGGGTATCATTATTTGAAGATAAATTAACAGTACAATTTGTACATAGGATGTTTGCTTATTTACTGGTGATTATTGTGGGGTGGCATAGTTTTTGGACTTCTCAAGTGGTACCAGCTAGCCGTCACTCTAAATCAGCATTATATTTGTTTTTAGTGGTGTTATTACAAGCAATAATAGGAGTATGTACTTTATTAACTGATATTTCTATTGAATGGGCATTATTGCATCAGTTAATTGCATTTGTGGTTTTGATATTTGCTGTAGTACATCGTCAAATTGCAAAAGGGGATAATATAAAAATATTGTTATAATATCAAACTAAGGGTTAAATATTAATTTTAGATTTGTGTAGCTATTTCGGTAGCTATGTATCTAAATTAAATAATTGAGTAATTAACATATTTAGTTGTTTATATATTGGAATGTATGGTTAGATTACCAAAGGGATAATATAAATATTGTTATAATATTAAACTAATGGTTAAACATTAATTCTAGATTTTGTACAGCTGCGCCGGCAGCGCCTTTACCTAAATTATCTAATTGTGCAACTAATAGAATTTGTTGTTGATCTTTCTGCGGGAAAATATAAATTTTTAGATCATCTCTATTAATGAAGTCCGCTGGATTAAGACGAGAAATATTGTTGATTTCATCATCTGTGGCTATAGAAATAAAATTTTGATTAGCGTAGTGAGAGGTATATATTTCTTTTATCAAAGATACATTATAGTTTGTTTCTAGCATAGCTAGATTTAAGCTAATACACACAAGCATTCCTTGAGGAAAAGATCCTACGCTAGGTGTAAAGATAGGGGTATTTTTTAATAAAGAATATTTAGTTATTTCAGGTAAATGCTTATGCCCGCCATGCATATTATAGGTAAAATAATTAAGATGGTTATCTAATTGCATTTCTTTTATTAGTTCTTTTCCTCCGCCGGTATAACCAGAAACAGCATGTATATTAAATGGAAAATTAGCGGGAATAATATTATTTTCCGTTAATGGACGAATAAGAGCAATAGCCCCTGTAGCATAACAACCGGGGTTAGAAATAAATTTAGCTTCTTGAATTAATTTCTTTTGATCTCGACACATTTCCGCAAAACCATAGATCCAATTATTGTTAGTTCTATGAGCTGTAGAGGCATCAATTATTCTGATATGATCATTATCACTTAATAACTTTACGGTTTCAACTGCAGCTTGATCAGGTAAACATAGAATAGCTACATCAACCTTATCTAATATAGCTTTCTTAGCGGTAATATTATGGCGATCTTGAAAATCTATTGAGATTAATTTAATATTATTTTGCTCGGCTAAACGTTGGTGTATTTGTAATCCTGTGGTGCCATATTCACCATCGATAAAAACTTTTATAGCCATAGCAAACTCTTACATTTCAGAAGTCATCTTAATTTAAAAAGTTATACAGAAAGACAAATTAATTATTATGTTTAATTTGTCTTTCTGTATGAATAAATAGACAGTTTTATCGTTTAGAGAATTGGAAAGAACGGCGAGCTTTAGCTTTACCATACTTTTTACGTTCTACTATACGGCTATCACGAGTTAAGAAACCGCCTTTTTTAAGAGCTGTACGTAGTTCTGGCTCGTAATATGTTAGTGCTTTTGCTATTCCATGCTTTACAGCACCAGCTTGACCAGATAATCCACCACCCGCTACAGTTGCTACTATATCAAATTCTGTGCGACGGTCAACTAAAACAGCAGGTTGGCATAATATCATTTGTAAAACTGGGCGAGCAAAATATTTAGTATAATCTTTACCGTTAACAGTAATTTTACCATTGCCTGGCTTTACCCATACACGAGCGATAGCATTTTTACGTTTTCCTGTTGCGTAAGCACGTCCATAAGAATCTAATTTTTGAACGTAGACGGGTGCTTCAGTTAGCTTATGATCAGCTTTATCAGAATTATTTAATGTTGCAAGATCTGCTAAAGAATTTAATTGGTCAGCCATTAACGGTCCCTCTTATTTTTTGGATTTTGATCAGCGAATACCACAAGTTCTGGTTGTTGTGCCTCATGTGGGTGTGTGTTACCAGCATAAACTCGTAAGTTTTTAAGTTGACGACGTCCCAGTGGACCACGAGGTATCATACGTTCTACAGCTTTTTCGATTACTCTTTCAGGAAAGCGTCCTTCAATTAATTGTCTCGCTGTTCTTTGTTTGATACCACCTATATATCCTGTGTGCCAGTAATATATTTTATCAGTGTATTTTTTGCCGGTAAAAACAACTTTATCTGCATTAATGATAATGACATTGTCACCATCATCCACATGTGGAGTAAATGTTGCTTTATGTTTTCCTCTTAGTCGATTGGCAATAAAAGCAGCCAAACGACCGACAACCACGCCTTCTGCGTCGATGACGATCCATTTTTTTACGACTTCTGCAGGCTTCTGAGAGAAAGTAGTCATAGAAAATCCTCTATATTAACCCTATTATTTAGGACATTTTTTGTTGCTTATGTTACTTAGTAACGATATATCTATAAGATAATAGATGGTATTTTTTAATGCTTTTAACTTCCTCTGTCAAGTTTTTTTACTATTAAAGGCAATAAAATTATTGCCTTTAATAGATTATAGTAATTTATTACATTATAATAGTTAGGTTTACCTGGAAATTATTTTTAGGACATCCGGTCACCAATTAGATTCATTATCAACATTATAACTTATTGGAGTGATTATATTATTGACGTCTAGGTGAAATTTGCGGTGTAACCTGTGGATTTATTGATTGATTTAGCGTATCTTTTTCTTTTAAATTTTGTCCTTCAATTATTATAGGTACTCGTTCACCACCCGTGAGAGGTTGTGATATTGGTTGATCTCTCATATGGGGTAAACCCTCTATCGCGTTATGTGGTTCTATAGTGGTTTTTTGATTATAATTATAGAGTGCGAATGATAACCATAATAATCCTAAAATAGAAGCTAATACTAAAAAGCTTCGCCAAATAATAGAACTAGATTGCGGTGATCTATCTTTATATAGTGGTTCTCCTCTTAATCGCTCACTATATACATTATGAGCCGCATTATTTAAACGGGTAGGCCGTTCATGTGTAATATATGGATAAGCGGGCCTATCTTCATATAAATATTTTTCTCTTAATAATCTGTTATTATCTATTAGATCATCTTTTTTGCTTGAGCGTCCTTTTTTAGATTTTATATTTATTTTTTTATAATTTGTTATAGGGCGATCATTGAGGGGACGTTTATTGTTAATATTCTTATCCATTGTTAAACTCCTTAGATATATTCTTATTAAAGATCTAAGTAAGTTTTTGTTCCAATATTATAATATTACAATATTAATTGAACTAAATTTATAGATAATGACTTAACTGATATATGTATGGTATAATATTGATATGAAGTGAGAAAGAGTTATGAAATCTATGAATTTAATTAAAAAATTGCAGAGGTCAGGATTTATTGTTGGGCTTACTATTTTTTTGATTGCTTGTGAAAAAGATTCTAACGATGGAAAAAAGCCTAATTTAGCAAATCCAGCAGCTGAAAAAAATTTGCTTACTTTAGCAAATCCTGCTGCAGTTCACTGTAAAGACATTGGTGGTAAATTATATCTTTATACTGATGAAGATGGTGGGCAAACAGGCTATTGTGAGATAAAAAAAGGTGTAATATGTGAAGAGTGGGAGTTGTTTCGTAGTGGAAAATGTGATCAAATTAGTGAAGAGAAAAAAAAGAGATTAACGTAAGTTAAGGATATTATAAATTAATATTTTATAATAAGTTGTGCAATGAATAATATAAAAGATATTGACAAAAAATTTAATGTAAATAGTGATGCAGATAAATATCTTAATTCTATCAAAGGGGTAGAGAATTGGTCACAAGCAGAAAGGTGGCTAAAAGAGAAAAATATAGAAGATATTGAGTGTATAACACCTGATCACGCTGGCATCGCTAGGGGTAAAATGATGCCGGCAAAAAAATTTGTTTCTGAAACTTCTCTAGCATTGCCTGGAGCCGTATTTATGACTACTATATCGGGCTCTTATCCAGAAGATAGTCATTCTTTTCAGTATCCAGAAACTGATGGAGATCTTAAATTGGTTCCAGATCTATCTACTTTATCTGTTGTACCTTGGGAGGATGATCCAACAGCACAAGTTATATGTGATTTAGTAGATCAAAAAGGGCAATATGTAGAATTTACTCCGCGTAATGTATTGCGTCGTATTTTAACTATGTATGATGATTTAGGGTTAAATCCAGTAGTGGCGCCAGAGATAGAATTTTATCTAGTTGATAAAAATACTGATCCTGACTATCCGCTTAGACCACCTATTGGTCGTTCTGGGCGTATAATAAGTGGTGGCAATGGATATTCTATAGCTGGGGTTAACGAGTTTGATGATCTTATTGATGATATATATCATTTTTCCGAAGCACAAGGTTTAGAAATTGATACTTTAATTCACGAAGAAGGAGTAGGACAGTTTGAAATAAACCTGCGACATGGAGATCCGCTTAAGTTAGCGGACCAAGTATTTTTATTTAAGCGTACTATTAGAGAGGCTGCTTTTAAACATAATATATATGCTACTTTTATGGCCAAACCTATCCAGGGACAGCCAGGATCGTCAATGCATATTCATCAATCAATAACGGATAAAATTACTGGAAAAAATATTTTTTCAGATGATGATGGTAATGAATCTAATATCTTTTTTAATTATCTTGGTGGTCTACAAAAACATATGTCTTCTGCTATCGTCATGCTAGCACCTTATGTTAATTCTTATAGAAGATTAGTACCAGATGCTGCTGCGCCGGTTAATGTTCATTGGGGTTATGATAATCGCACAGCAGCTTTTAGAGTTCCAATATCTAATGCGAATGCTCGTAGAATAGAAAATAGAATACCAGCTTCAGATGCTAATTCATATTTGGCTATTGCTGCATCTTTAGCTTGTGGATTAATAGGGATTATTGATAAATTAATTCCAGATGCTCCATCAAAAACAGGTGTTAATTATGAAGATGATATATCTTTTCCTAGAGGATTATTAGAGGCGGTAGCTGCTTTTGAAGCTGATAAAAGATTACGGGAAATTTTGGGGGAGCAATTTGTGCCGGTATATGCTGCTATTAAAAGAGCTGAATTTGAAACTTTTATGGAAGTTATTAGTCCATGGGAGCGTGAGTTTTTATTATTGAATGTGTAACGATGAATTTAAATAATGTTTGGTATGAAGCTACTCTTACTAGGCGTAAAAATTATGCTGCTTTACAAGAGGATAGTAATTGTGATGTCGCCATCATAGGAGGTGGTTTTACAGGTGTTTCTGCTGCTTATCATTTGGCTAAGGCCGGTTTAAATGTGATATTGTTAGAACAATGTAAAATAGGATCAGGTGCATCTGGTAGAAATGGCGGACAATTAGGAACAGGACATAGATTGTGGCTAGAAGATTTAGAAAAAGCATATGGTTTTGAAAAAACAAAAGCTTTGTTTAATTTAGCTGAACATGCAAAAAAACATTTATTGAATTTTATAACAGATAATAATTTAGATGTTGATTATGTAAATGGTCATATATCAGCAATACATAAACCTAGGTTTAAAAGCGCTTATCAAGATCATATCATTACAATGCAACATTTTGGTTATGATAAATTGTCATTCTTGGATAAAGAGCAATTAGCGAAACATTTAGGGTCAAGACGTTACTCAGGCGGAATATTAGATAAAGGGACAGGACATTTAAATCCACTAAAATTATTATTATCTACGGCTGAATTAGCTAGTAGTGCCGGAGCAAAAATTTATGAAAATACTTATGTGTCAAATATTAATATAGTAGATGGTAAAATTTTATTAAAGCATAAAAATATTGCGGTAAAAGCCGAGCATTTATTATTAGCTACTAATGGATATACTGGTAATTTAGAATCTAAAAGTGCAGCTAGAGTAATGCCAATTCGTTCTTATGTAGCGGCGACAGAAATATTGGACGATGAATTTAATATATTATCTTATGGTGAATCTGTTGATGATTCTCGATTTGTTGTCAGATATTTCAAAAAAACTCCACAAGGGAATTTATTATTTGGAGGAAAAGAAGCCTATACGAAAAATGACCCTAAGGATTTAGCTAAAAAAATGTCCAAGCAAATAGCTGAGGTTTATCCGCAATTAAAGAAAGTAAAAATAACACATGCATGGGGCGGAAATGTTGCTATTACTATTTCTCGTATGCCCTATGTACAGCAAGTTAGACATAATGTTTATTATATTGGTGGATATTCTGGTCATGGTGTTATGTTAGCAAATTTTTTTGGTTATTTATATAGTAAAAAAATAACTAAAAGTTATGATAAATATTTTGATTTAATACAAGAATTGAAAACATTTCCATTTCCTGGTGGGCGTTACTTACAAAACCCACTGTTGTTTTTAGCAATGACCTGGTATGCTTTATTAGATAGAATTTAAGTTCAGTTGTTTTTGCCAGTCAATTTTATCAAGAGATAAGCTAAGTCTAGTAGAATTTAAGGTGTTAGCCATAAGCATAGCGATTGTCATCGGACCAACGCCGCCCGGTACAGGAGTGATAGCCTTTGCAACTTGTTTTACATTATTAAAATCCACATCACCTACTAGTTTGCTAATTCCATTTTCATTAATTCTATTAATTCCTACATCTATAACTATAGAATTTTCTTTAACCCAATTAGCTTTTATTAGGTGAGCTTTACCTACTGCTACTATTAAAATATCTGCTGTTTTGCATAAATCTGGTAAGTTTTTAGTATAACGATGAGCTATTGTTACGGTGGCATTATGATTAATTAATAGATTTGCCATAGGCTTGCCGACAATATTGGATCTACCCACAACTAAAGCATTATAACCTGCAAGATTATCTCCTAATATTTGTTGAATCATTAATAAAATACCTGCGGGTGTACAAGGGATAAATCCACTATTATCATTTGTTACATATTTACCAACGTTAATATTATTAAAAGCATCTACGTCTTTATCTGCATTAATAGTTTGAATAATTATATTAGGATCTATATGTTTTGGCAGCGGAAGTTGGACTAATATACCATGTATATTAGGATCATTATTTAATTGTTTAATTAAACTTACTAATTCTGCTTGAGAGGTGTTTTCTGGTAAATTTTTTTGTATAGATAAAAAGCCTAATTGTTGAGCTTTTTTGCTTTTAGAGTTAACATATATTTGACTGGCTGGGTCATTACCCAAAATAATAACTGCTAACCCAGGCGTGGTAGAATATTTTTTTTTAAGATATTCAGTCTCTTGCATCATAGCTTTTGTTAGTTTATTTGCTAATTTTTTGCCATCAATAATCTCAGCCATGATATTGCTTATCCTTGTTTATTTATTGTTATTTTATAAAAAATAATATAAAATTTGGTTGTAAGATATTATTATATAATAACAATTACTGGAGCAAGGATATATGAAAAAAATTCTGTTAATAGGATGTGGTAAAATGGGCTTTGCTCTTTTGCAAAGGTGGGTAAAATATATTGATCCACAAAATATATACGTGGTACAGCCCTCTCAACATTCTAGAGATAAAGTTGCGGAATTAGGAGTCCATGTATTTTCTAAAGTTGACGAATTACCAGAGTTAACTAACATTATTGTAGTTTTTGCTGTTAAACCACAAGTTTTATTAGATATCTTACCTAGCTATAAATATCTTATTACTAAAGCTATCTTTTTAACCGTAGTTGCTGGAGTGACGGAAGTTGTTTATCAACAAAAATTAGGGGAAAATCTAGCCTTAGTTAGAGTTATGCCTAACACACCTTCTGCTATAGGGGAAGGTGTGTTAGGCTATTGGGCAAATGATTTAGTAGCGGAGGAGGATATTAAGATAGTAGAAACATTACTATCTTATAATGGATATAGCTTCTTGGTAAAAAATGAATTAGATTTAGATAAAGTAACAGCTTTATCAGGGTCAGGCTCTGCTTATGTATTTTATTTTTTAGAAGTTATGATAAAAATGGCGCAAGAATATGGTTTTAATGAAGAAACAGCTTATAAAATAGCGCAAAATACTGTAAAAGGAGCCGTTTTGCTTAGTGAGAAAAGTGACTTTTCTATCGAGGAATTACGTCAACAGGTCACTAGCCCAAACGGAACAACACAAAAAGCCTTGGAAATATTAATGCATCAAACTCATGGTTTATTTCCTTTACTAAAAAATACTATCTTAGCTGCAGAAAAAAGATCGAAAGAATTAGGTGCCGCTGTCAGCAATAATTTGAATAATAAGTTATAGGAAGCTTATGAATTATAGTGAATTTTTTGATCTTGCTTTAGCAAAATTACATCAAGAGAAACGATATCGTGTGTTTATTAATTTGGAAAGACAAGTTTCTAAACCTCCTTATGCTATTTGGCATTCTAGTGTGGGGGAAAAAGAGGTAATTTTATGGTGTTCTAATGATTATTTAGGGATGGGTTTTAATAAACAAGTTTTAAACGAGACTAAATCTGTTATTGATAGAATGGGTGTAGGGGCAGGCGGTACTAGAAATATTTCAGGAACGCATTGTCAGATTGTAAAATTAGAACAAGAAATAGCTGCATTACATAATAAAGAAGCGGCTTTAGTTTTTTCTTCTGGTTATGTGGCTAATGATTGTGCTTTATCTACTTTGGGTAAGATTTTACCAAATTGCGTGGTTTTTTCTGATCAGAAAAATCATGCCTCAATGATAGAAGGTATTAAACATTCTGGTGCAGAAAAATATATTTTTAAACATAATGATATAGTTGATTTAGAAGAAAAATTAAAAAAAATATCTTTGCAACAACCTAAAATAATAGCTTTTGAATCAGTTTATTCTATGGATGGTGATATCGCTCCAATTGCGGATATTATTGATTTAGCTAAAAAATATCGTGCTTTAACTTATATAGATGAAGTACATGCGGTAGGTCTATATGGTAAACAGGGTGGAGGATATGCTCAAAAATTAGGTTTAGAAGATAAAATTGATATTATTGAAGGAACTCTAGCTAAAGGTTTTGGTACTTTTGGTGGATATATTGCAGCTTCAAAACAGATTGTAGATTTAATACGTTCTTATGCGTCTGCTTTTATTTTTACTACTGCATTAGCACCTCATTCTGCTGCTGCTGCTTATGCTTCTATAAGTTATTTGCGTAATTCTGATATCGAGCGTTTAAAACATCAGGAAATAGTAGAAAAGACTAAACAATCTTTATCACAAGCGGGTTTGCCTATTAAAAAAAATAAAAGTCATATCATACCATTGATAGTAGGAAATGCTGAATTATGTAAAAAAGTAACTGATGAATTATTGGAGAATTATAATATTTATATACAGCCAATAAATTATCCTACCGTAACTAGGGGCGAAGAAAGGTTAAGAATTACTCCTACGCCATTTCATACTGATGAAATGATAAATGATCTTAAGATAGCTTTATCTGATTTATGGGAAAAATATAATATTAATTATCAGGAATGAGATAAAATGCTACAACGCCCTTTTTATAAGTTACAAAGATTATTTTTAGATCAACTTATTGATCTCGAACAAGAATTAATAATAAAAGATAAACAATATCATTATCTTATTAATGTGTTACGATTAAAAGTAGGTGATAAATTTTTAATCTTTAATGGAAAGCAGGGAGAATATTTAGCAGAAATAATAGAGATTAAAAAAAAATATCTTACTATTAAGATCATTCAACAAACTAATTCACAGCCAGATAAAATAGATATAATATATTGTTTTGCTTTGTTAAAACATGCTCGTTTAGATTATATGGTACAAAAAGCGGTGGAGATGGGGGCTAATATTTTGCAACCTATTCTAACACAACATACTCAAATATCTAAAGTTTCATTAGATAAAATAAGAGCTAATGCCATAGAAGCTTGTGAACAATCAGGTAATTTAAATGTACCTTTAGTTCGTGAGTTAATTAATTTTGATAAATTTTTAAATAATTGGAATAGTGAAATACCATTAATTTTTTGTGATGAGACTTGTTTTAAAGAAAATCCTCTACAAAAATTAATAAAAATGCCTAAATTAAAATCTGTGGCATTATTAATAGGTCCAGAAGGTGGTTTTTCGGAGCAAGAAAGAAAACAATTAAGAGCTTTACCATTTGTTATTTCTATTGGTTTAGGTTCTCGTATTTTGCGTGCTGATACTGCCGCTGTCGCTGCGCTAACAGTGATTGGTTTAACCGTCGGTGATTGGTAAGATAATATAAATCTATATATTATAGATTAGAAAATAAAGGTAGTACAATGGCACGTGACATCACTAACGCACAAAAAATTTCTAATATAAATGATTTAATAGATTATTTTGTTGAGGGTTGTAAGGTTAAATCTGATCTCAAAGTAGGAACAGAACATGAAAAAATCTTATTTAATCCTGATAATTTAACGCCATTACCATATGAAGGTGATAATGGTATTGCTGTTATTTTAGAAAAAATGGCTGATAAGTTAAAGTGGCAAAAAATTATTGATAATGGTAATTTAATTGGCTTATATGATCCTATGACTATGGCGGCTATATCTTTGGAGCCAGGAGGACAGTTTGAATTATCAGGCGCTCCGTTAGAAAATATTCATCAAACCTCGAATGAACTTAAGCAGCATTTTGTTAATTTACAGCAAGTAATACAAAATATGCAGGTGTCTATTTTAGGTATGGGAGCTGTACCTAATGTTTGTTTAGCAAATCTTCCGCAGATGCCTAAAAGTCGTTATAATATTATGCGATCTTATATGCCGCAAGTAGGTACTAGAGGCTTGAATATGATGCATCAAACTTGCACTATTCAAGCTAATTTAGATTATTGTTCTGAAGAAGATATGCGTAATAAGATGCAAATTTCTTTTAAACTGCAACCGTTAATAACTGCTATATTTGCTGCATCGCCTTTTAATTGTGCTATTCCTAACGGTTTATTATCTTGGAGAGCAGCTATCTGGCAGGATACTGATAATGTAAGATGTGGTATTTTACCATGTGTATTCAAGGAAAATTTTGGTTTTGAAGATTATATAAATTGGGCCTTAGATATACCTATGTATTTTATATTGCGTGATAATAAATATCATCAAGCAACAGATATTACTTTTAGGCAATTTATCAATGGAGCGATGAAAAATAAAATAAAAGATTATCACGCTAATATGGGTGATTGGATTAATCATCTAGGCACGTTGTTTCCAGATGTAAGATTAAAACAATATATTGAGGTAAGAGGAGCTGATTTTGGTTCCTATGAGCATATTTGTGCGTTACCGGCATTATGGGTTGGTTTATTATATGATAAAAATTCATTGCAACAAATAACTGACTTAACCAAAGATTGGAAATTGGAAGAAATTCTTACCTTAAGAGATCAAGTGCCTTCACGGGCATTAAATGTCACTTTTAGAAAAGAAAAATTGAAAGACATCGCATTAAAAGTTTTAAATATAGCAAATCTTGGTTTAGAAAAACGTAGTTTTATTAATAATAAACAGCAAGATGAAACTATTTATTTGCAACCATTATATGATATAGTGAAAAATGGTGAAACTTTAGCAAATAAGTGGAGAGATAATTATTATAACGAATGGAATTTAGATATTAATAAAGTATTTAATAGTGCATATATTACTATACCATAGAATAAAAATATATGTTATACGTTAAGTCAATTTAACTTAACTTGATGGAATGTTAATTATGAGAAAATTTAATATATTTATGGTATTATTTATGTCATTTTGTTTAACTGCATGTGCAGGCAGAATAGGAAATCCTGTTCCAATGATTCAACCTGGTGATAATTCTAAAAGTTGTAGCTCTTTGGAGTATGAAGTGATGGAGATCAATCAACAAATGTCGCTGTTGGCTCCATATCGAGATAAAACAACAAGGAATGTCGTCTTTGGAGTTTTAGGTTTGACTTTTCCGATTCTTTGGTTTTTTCTTGATTTAAAACAAGGTGAGCAAGTTGAATATAATGCCTATCAACAACGTTTATTACAGCTTTCAAATTTATTGAATAAAAAGGGTTGTAAGTAGGTTCATATGCAAGATGAATGCCTTGAGTTTAGTGTATCTTCTTTATCTTTAGCTCTTAAAAAAAGTGTTGAAGATAATTTTAGTAATATCCAGTTAAGAGGGGAAATCTCTGGCTATAAAGGTGCGCATGCTTCAGGGCATTTATATTTTTCTATTAAGGATGAAAATGCTAGAATAGATGTGATCATGTGGAAGTGGAACGTGTCAAAACTATCGGTTCAACCACAAGATGGCATGGAAGTAATTGTTAATGGAAATGTAACAACTTTTGGAAAAACTTCTAAATATCAAATTGTAATTGATAAAATGCAAGTTGCTGGCGAAGGAGCTTTATTAGCTCTGTTAGAAGAAAGAAAAAAAAAGTTAGCTGCGCTTGGTTTATTTGATGAAAGTCGAAAGCAAAAATTACCATTTTTTCCTAAAATTATAAGTGTTATAACTTCACCTACTGGTGCAGTAATACGAGATATTTGGAAGACATTATTACATCGTTTTCCAACACATATGTCACTTTGGTCTGTAAATGTACAAGGTGAAAATTCAAGTAAAGAAATTTGTAATGCTATTAAAGAGTGTAATAAATTAACTGCAAATACAGATATTAAGAGACCAGATGTAATTATCATTGCTAGAGGTGGTGGTAGTATAGAGGATCTTTGGGGGTACAATGATGAAGAGCTTATTCATGCGGTTAGTGAATCTAAAATTCCTATAATTTCTGCGATTGGACATGAAACAGATTGGACATTGTTAGATTTAGTATCAGATTTACGTGTTTCTACTCCTACAGCGGCAGCGGAGGCTTCTACCCCTAAATTACAAGAGTTAATACAAAAAATAGATGAATTAAGTAATCGAAAAAAAGTAGCTATAACTAAATTAATTGAATTAAAATATAAAGAGTTAAATTTTGCTGTTAGAATTTTAAATAATTTGGATAATATATTGGCAGTTCCTTATCAGCAATTTGATATATTATCAAATAGGCTCATAGAAGCATTGACAAATTATATAACAGTTAAAAAAACAGATAGGTATGAATTATTAACTTATCGTTTAATTAATTTTTCTTGGGATAGTTATTTTTATAAATATAAACAAAGGTTACAATATTTATCTAATCAACAAATTTATTTTGTTAAGCAAAAAATAATCCATTTAACTCAATCATTATCTTCTTTAGCTAGATTATTAGAAAATTTATCTTATTTAAGAATTTTAGATAAGGGATTTGCTTTAATTTTAGATAAAAATAATAAAGCTATTGTTAGAGCTCAAAATATTCAACCTAATAAATTGATAAAAATAAAATTTGCTGATGCAGAAATACAAGCTATTGCTAAAATTACGGCAAATAATAGCCATAAAATTACATCTAGTAATAATTTGCAAGGTAATTTACTAGCAAATTTATTGGATGATGTTAATGAATGATAAATTCTTTTTAATTAATAATGAGTATAATGTAGCGTAAAAATTAAAGATATATTTAGTTAAAGCGTTTGCGTCAGGTGTCTTGGGTTATTAGGGCTAGTTGTTTGCTAATATTGTAAATATAAGATTTGTACTGAAAATCACTATTATAATATCCTACAGTAATTTATCTGCTTAAATATATTAAAAACTTTGGTTATAAATTTATTATTAATACAAGAATTGTAAGTAGTAGATATCAATATTATTGGATATCAATAAACTTGTTTTAAAAATAATAAAATGTTAGATCTTTAGAATTAAATTATAGGTTGGTTTGAGAAACATGGCAAAAAATAGTAAAAAGCTTATAATACCACGCGTGGTAAAAGGATTTTCTGATATTTCAAAAGATCAATTAGATTATTTGAGAAATATGATCAATAAATTGAGAAATATCTACCAGCAATATGGTTTTGATGAAATTGAAACACCAATGTTTGAATATACTGAGGTATTAGGAAAATTTTTACCAGATAGTGATCGTCCTAATGATGGTGTCTTTTCTTTACAGGATGAAGACGAACAATGGTTATCGTTACGATATGACTTGACCGCTCCTTTAGCTAGATATGTAGCAGAAAATTTTGAAAGGTTACCTAAACCATATAAAAGTTATCGTTATGGTTGGGTATTTCGTAATGAAAAAGCCGGACCGGACCGCTATCGTCAATTTTTACAATTTGATGCAGATATAGTTGGTACTGCTAATATGTTAGCTGATGCAGAAATATGTATGATGGCAGCTGATGCTTTAATACAATTGGATATCAATAGAGCTAACTTTAACATTAGAGTGAATAATCGCAAAATTTTAGATGGTATTTTACAGCAAATAGGTATCACTGCAGATGTAAAAAATGATACTAAATTAACTATATTACGGGCTATAGATAAGTTAGATAAATTTGGTATAGAAGGTGTTAAATTATTATTAGCTGAAGGGCGCATGGATGAAAGTGGTGATTTTACTAAGGGAGCTGAATTAGCGCCGCAAGCAATTGATAAGATTTTAGCTTACTTAAATTGTAATAAATTTAGTCAGGAAGAGATTTTACATCAACTGTCATTAATTGTGGGTGATTCTGCAATAGGGCAAGAAGGTATTGAAGAGTTAAAAATTATTCAGACTATTGTTAATTCTGCTGGTTATAGTGATTGTATTAAAATAGATCCTTCTATAGTAAGAGGTTTAGAATATTATACGGGCCCCGTATTTGAAGCAACGTTGGAAGGTGATATTCCTAATGAAGATGGTCAAATAGTGGTTTTTGGGTCTATTGGTGGCGGTGGTCGTTACGATGGTTTAATAGATAGATTCAGATCAGACTCTGTACCTGCAACAGGATTTTCTATAGGTATTTCTAGATTATTACAAGCTTTAAAAAATTTACGGTTATTAGGTAAAATTAATCATAAAGAACTAGTAGTAGTTGCCGTTATGGATAAAGATCTAGAAAGTTTAAAAATTTACCAAAATATAGTGCAAAAATTACGCAGTGCTAATATCGCATCAGAATTATATGTTGGGTCGGCTGGTTTAAAAGCACAGATGAAATATGCTGATAAAAGAGGAGCTGCTTGTATAATTTTGCAAGGTACTAATGAGAGAGAAAAAGGCGTAGTAGAAATAAAAGATTTAGTAACAGGTTTAAAATTGTCTGAACAAATTACTAGCCATAACGAATGGAAAGAATTACGTCCAGCGCAAATTACGATAAAATATGATAAAATAATACCGGCTGTAAAGGATATTTTAGACAAAGTGAATAAGTAAATAAGTATGGTTACTCATAACTAGAATATAAAATAGTTATTAGTAACAGGTTTAAAATTGCTTGAACAAATTACTAGCCATAATGAATGGAAAGAATTACGTCCAGTGCAAATTACGGTAAAATACGATAAAGTAATTAGCTGTAAGAAATTTGGCAAACGTTAATATAATATCCTTATGAATATTATATGTTTATACTTATTATATGATAGATTAAAATTAATATTAGCGATGTTAGTAGCTACTGCGCTTACCTATTGGACTGCAGGATAATTTTATTTGTTAACCTATTCTACAAAGGTAAACTAGGTTAACAGCTAAATAATATTTTATTATTAATAATTTTAAATTGATGTAGAAAATTATTAAGTAACATAAAAAATGAAGAAAATTATATGCTACATAAATTGTGGTAAGTAAGATGAAATTATATAAGCTACGATAAATTTAGCAAATATTAATTCTAATAGCTTTATTAATATATGTTTATGTTGATTATATAATATTATGAAGTTAACATTAATGCTGTTAGTAGTTACTGCATTTATTTGTCTGTAGGGGAACTTTATTTGTTAACCTATTCTACAAAGGTAAAATAGGTTAACGGATAAGTAATATTAATTTTTTAAATAATTTAATACAGTTTCTGCATTACTTACTTCAAAAGGATCATTAGGTGCATTATCTTGTTTGCCTTCTTCGCTAAATAAAGCTTCAACTTTTTTATTGTTGATAATAGCTGCATAACGCCAAGAGCGCTCACCAAAGCCTAAATTATCTTTTGCTACTAGCATATCTACAGCTTTAGTAAATTCAGCTGAGCCATCTGGAATAAATTTCACATTTTTAATATTTAAGTGTTTAGACCAGGCATTCATTACAAAAGCATCATTAACAGATAAACAATATATTTCATCTATGCCTAATTTTTTGAATTCTTCATATAAAGCATCAAATCGAGGTAAATGTGTACTAGAGCAGGTTGGTGTAAATGCACCTGGTAAAGCAAATAGGATGACTTTTTTATTAGCAAAATAATCATCTGTAGTATAGTCTTGCCAGCGGTAAGGATTTTCACCGCCGACGCTTTCATCTTTTACTCTTGTATGGAAAGTAATATCTGGTAAAATATCGCCAATTTTCATTTGTATCTCCAATTTTAAGTTATTAAGCTGGTTCTAACATTAGACTAGGATCCACGATAATGTCATAGTCTTTTTCTGAGATTAACCCTGTTTTTAACGCTTCCTCCTTTAAAGTAGTACCATTGTTATGAGCTTTTTTAGCAATGGTAGCAGCGGCATCATAACCGATTACAGGAGCTAATGCGGTAACTAGCATAAGCGAACGTTCTAGTAAATTTTTAATATTATCTTCATTCACTATTATGCCTTTAATACAATGATCAGTAAATGAAACCATAGCATCTGATAATAAGCGAATAGATTCTAAAACATTATAAGCTATTACTGGTTTATATACGTTTAATTCAAAATGTCCTTGTGAGGCAGCAAAACCAACAGTTGCGTTATTTCCAAATATTTGAGTGGCTACCATGGTTAGTGCTTCACATTGGGTTGGATTAACTTTGCCAGGCATAATAGAAGATCCAGGTTCATTTTCAGGTAGTTGTAATTCACCAATTCCTGAACGTGGGCCTGAACCTAAAAATCTGATATCATTAGCAATTTTAAATAAATCCATAGCTAAAGAATTTAGGCTACCATGGAAATTTGTCAATGCTCCATGACTAGCTAAAGCTTCGAATTTATTTCCAGCAGTTTTAAATGGTAGATTGGTTATATTTGCTACTTCTTGAGCAAAAGCTTCTGCAAATCCTTTAGCGCTGTTTAATCCTGTACCTACAGCAGTTCCGCCTTGAGCAAGTAAAAAGACATCTTCTAAACTATTTAAGATACGTACTTTAGCATAATCTAAAGCCGCTCTATAGCCAGAAAATTCTTGCCCTAAAGTTATTGGAGTTGCATCTTGTGTATGGGTGCGTCCTATTTTGATGATATTAGAGAATTTTTGTTCTTTCTCATATAATTCATCACGTATTTTATCTAAAGCTGGAATAAGTGTATCTATAGTCTTGCTAGCTATCGCAATATGCATAGCGGTAGGGAAGGAATCATTAGAAGATTGTCCCATATTAACATGATCATTAGGGTGTATGGGTTTTTTAGAACCTAATTCACCGCCTAATAATTCAATAGCACGATTAGAGATTACTTCATTAACATTCATATTGGTTTGGGTTCCTGAACCGGTTTGCCAGACCACTAGAGGAAAATGATCATCTAATTTTCCGCTACGTATTTCCTTAGCTACAGTTATTATAGCTTGAGCTAATTTAGTATCAAGTTTTCCTAATTTTTCATTAGTAACGGCAGCAGCTTGTTTTACTAAAGTTAAGGCATGAATAAGTTCTATTGGTTGTTTTTGAGTGCCTATCTTAAAATTTAATAAAGATCTTTGTGTTTGCGCACCCCAATATTTATCTGATTGTACTTCGATACTACCGAAGCTATCAGTTTCGTTACGAGTATCTTTCATTTTTTTTCCATATTGTTAATAATATTTTACATATTATAGCATTAATTATGTTTCGTTAATGCTTTTTTTTGCTTATTACACAATTCAATTATTTAATATTAAAAAAAGCGACTATAAAAGCCGCTTTCTTTAAGTAATAGAGGGTTTTGCTGTCGGGGATTAAAAATCCATACCGCCCATACCACCCATGCCGCCCATACCACCAGGCATTGCAGGCATTCCGCTATCTTTTTTAGGTAATTCAGCAATCATTGCTTCAGTAGTGATTAATAATCCAGCAACTGAGGCAGCATTTTGTAGAGCTGTGCGAACTACTTTCACTGGATCAACAATTCCAAGTGAAATTAGATCTCCATATTCACCATTAGCTGTGTTATAGCCAAAAGTTTCAGATGAATTTTCTAAAATTTTACCAACAATGATAGAGGCTTCACAACCAGCGTTAGTTGTGATTTGGCGAGCAGGAGCTTGTATAGCGCGACGTACAATATTGATACCAGCTTCTTGATCAGCATTAGCGCCTTGAGCTGTAATAGCTACAGAAGCTCTTAATAAAGCAGAACCACCACCAGCTACTATACCTTCTTCTACAGCAGCGCGAGTAGCACTTAAAGCATCATCTACACGATCTTTTTTCTCTTTAACTTCTACTTCAGTAGCGCCACCAACACGAATAACAGCTACCCCGCCAGCTAATTTAGCTAGACGTTCTTGCAATTTTTCGCGATCATAGTCTGAAGTTGTTTCTTCAATTTGTGCTTTAATTTGATTTACACGGGCTTCAATGTTATTTTTTTCACCAGCGCCATCAATGATTGTAGTTGCTTCTTTAGTGATATGTATTTTTTTAGCGCGTCCTAACATATTTAGGTCTACATTTTCTAATTTCATACCTAATTCATCAGAAATAACTTGACCGTTAGTAAGGATAGCAATATCTTCTAGCATAGCTTTACGACGATCGCCAAAACCAGGGGCTTTAACCGCAGCAACTTTTAAACCTGCGCGAATTTTGTTAACAATAAGAGCAGCAAGTGCTTCACCTTCTACATCTTCAGCAATGATAAGCAATGGTTTACCAGATTGCATTACCATTTCTAGTATAGGTACTAATGTTTGTAGGTTAGATAATTTTTTATCATGGATAAGGATATATGGATCATCAAAGTCGGCTAGCATTTTTTCAGCATTGGTGACAAAGTAAGGTGATAAATATCCGCGGTCAAACTGCATACCTTCAACTACTTCTAATTCTGTTTCAGCTGTTTTAGCTTCTTCAACAGTAATTACGCCTTCGTTGCCAACTTTTTTCATAGCGTCAGCGATCATTTGACCTATTTCAGTTTCACCATTTGCAGATATAGTACCTACTTGTGCAATTTCTTCAGATGTCTGAATTTTTTTAGCACTTTTGATTAACTTTTCTACTACTTCATTTACGGCTAGATCAATACCACGTTTTACGTCCATTGGATTCATGCCAGCAGCAACAGCTTTAGCGCCTTCTTGTACAATTGCTTGACCTAATACAGTAGCTGTTGTAGTACCATCACCAGCAACATCATTTGTTTTAGACGCTACTTCACGTAACATTTGAGCGCCCATATTTTCAAATTTATCGTCAAGTTCAATTTCTTTAGCAACAGAGACACCATCTTTAGTGATACGAGGAGCACCAAAAGATTTTTCAATTACAACATTACGTCCTTTAGGACCTAAAGTCACTTTTACAGCATTAGCTAAAATATCAACACCACGTAATAAGCTTTCACGGGCGTCACGTCCAAATTTAACTTCTTTAGCAGCCATTATTTTACTCTCCTATAATTTAGTAATTAATTAAGCAATAATTCCTAGAATATCAGATTCTTTCATTATTAAAAGATCTTCACCATTGATCTTAACTTCAGTGCCAGACCATTTGCCGAAAAGAATATGGTCACCGGTTTTTACTTCTAAAGCTATGACTTTGCCGTTTTCATCTTTTGTGCCAGTTCCTACAGCTATTACTTTACCTTCTTGAGGTTTTTCTTTTGCTGTATCAGGGATGAAAAGACCGCCAGCGGTTTTTTCTTCTGATTCTAATCTTTTTACCAGAACACGGTCATGTAATGGACGAAAGTTTACATTTGTCATTTTTAACCTCTTAATCTAACATTTAATTCTTTCTAATAGATAAAAATTGTTATCTTTAATTTCAAGGGTAATCAAATAATATTTTCAACATAAGCTAAATTATTTAGTTTTATATTTTTCTAGTAATTCTATACTAAGTAATTCAATATTTTTTAGATATTTTTGTCTTGCTATTGTTGCTGATGTAGTACAATATTCATAGTTATCTCTGAAAGATTGGTAACCATGATTATAATAAGAAATCATTTGTGTTTTTTGTTCATCAGAGGCGTTTTGTGCTTCAATTAAACGTTCTAAATAATTTTTCCATATTGCAGATTTACTATTACATAATCGTTCTAAAAATTGTAACGACCCTAAAATTTCACTGAGACGATTAATTTTCTGATTGTAAATATTGCTATCGTATAATTGTTGATAATTATTACTTAACACAATATAATTAGCATTAAAAAATAATAGAATAAAGTATATATATTTTGCCATTCTATAACCCTTAAAATAAATGTTACATTTAAAGTTATGGGTTGGTTTTGTTGTTTGACAAGTGAGATAAATTAAAATAAAAGCTGCTAATAAAGGAAATAATATGACGTGTTTATCATTATATAATACTAAAAGTCAAACTAAAGAAACATTCCAACCAATAGATCCTGAAAATATTCGTATGTATGTATGTGGTCCTACGGTTTATGATAGTCCTCATATAGGGAATGCACGTCCAATTATAGTTTTTGATATTTTATTTAGGTTATTACAGCAAAATTTCGGTAAAAAAAATGTTATATATGTGCGTAACATTACTGATATTGATGATAAAATTATAAAAAGAGCAAATGAATTATATCCAGATATAGATATTAATCTTGCTATTAAAAAATTAACAAATGATATTAATAAAGAATTACAAACAGAGGTAAATTTTTTAAACTGTTTATCACCTGATGTACAGCCTAAAGCTACTGAATATATTGACCAAATGAGAGAAATGATCAATCTTTTGATTGATAAAGGCTTTGCATATATAGCGAAAGAACATGTGTTATTCTCTGTTACTAAAATGAACCAAAGTAATTTACAATATGGACAATTGTCACATAGGTGTTTGCAAGATATGCAAGCGGGTGCAAGGGTTGAGGTGGAAGATTATAAACAAAGTGAATTTGACTTTATTTTATGGAAGCCTTCATTGAAAAATGAACCAGCGTGGGAGTCTCCTAAAGGAGTTACTATCAAAGGTCGACCAGGATGGCATATTGAATGTTCAGCTATGTCATATGCTACTTTACTGATGCCTTTTGGGGGCGGGTTGGATAATGATAAAGCTGAAAAAAATATTTTTGATATCCATGGCGGGGGTATAGATTTAATATTTCCACATCATGAAAATGAAATAGCACAATCATGTTGTGCTTTAAACACTGAGATTATGGCAAATTATTGGATTCACAATGGGTTCGTACAGTTAGAAGGTAAAAAAATGTCAAAGAGCACCGGCAATTTTTTAACTATTCATGAAGTGTTGAATTATTCTATATTAGAAAATATCAATAATTTACCTGCGGAAATTAATAGTAAATGGAATGGATTAGCAACAAGATTTTCAATCTTACAAACTCACTATCATGAACCATTTAATTGGACATATGATAGATTATGTAATGCAAGTAAAGAATTATATAGATGGTATAAATTTTTACGTAACGAAAAAGTAAATATTAATGAAATTAAACAGGAGGATTTACAAAATGCTGCTAATATCCTTAATGATGATTTAGCTACTCCTGCTTTAATTACTTATATGAGGAAGAGCTATAAAGAAAAGGAAATATTGCCTTTATTAGCTGCAATGCAATTACTAGGATTATTTTCTAGTGATCTATTGAATGATAATCATCCTATCTTTATTCAGACTTCTGTTGTCGATGAAAACTATATTTTGGAACAAATAAAAATTAGGCAGGCTTATATTGATAAACAAGATTGGCACCAAGCAGATCTAATAAGGCAAAATTTATTGGAAAAAAAGATTGTGTTAAAAGATTATAAAGACCCCAATTCAGGGGTCAGAAAGACTAATTGGGAAATAAAAGATATTAGTTAGCCTATTTTAGGCTGTCTAATAGAGGAAATACTTCTTCAACATTATTTACAAATAGAGGTCCATTATCTTGAAAAGATGTGATAAAACCCTCTGTTAACATATGTTCAAAAAATACTTTAATAGGATCCCAGTAATTATTTATATTGACGAAAATGAACGGTTTTTTATGTTGATCTATTTGTGACCAAGTAAAAATTTCTACTATTTCTTCTACTGTTCCTATGCCGCCTGGTAAGGCTAAAAAAGCATCAGCTCTAGTGAACATTTCTTGTTTACGTTGGTGCATATTTTCAGTGAATATAGCTTCATTTAATAGGAGTAATTGATCGTGACTGGATTCTCGATTAATTAAAAAGTGCGGAATAATACCAGTTACGTGTCCACCATTTTGTTGCATACTTTTAGCTACGGCTCCCATTATTCCTTTAAAACCACCGCCGTATACTAGCTTTAGGTTTGCTTTTGATAATAATTTACCTAATAAAGTTGCTTGTTCAACATAAATTGGATTTTTACCTGGGGCAGCTCCGCAATATACACATACTGATTCTATAGCCATATCAAACTCCTTGTTAGTTGAAAATATTTTATTATAGCAATATTTTAAGTTATATAGCATTTTTTTGTTTACTAAATAGTTTTTTGTCTTTAACAATATGTTAAGTAAAGATAATATCAAAACTTAATAATAAAACTTAGGTGAGGTAATCATGAATATAGTAACTACTATACGTAATGTTTTGGTTCCAATTCATAGAGAAGGGTATATTTTTATTGCAATATTTTTTGTAACCGCTTTAGTGCTAGGGGTAGTAGTTTGGCAACCTTTTTTTTGGATAGGATTAATTTTAACTGTATGGTGTATGTATTTTTTCCGCGATCCTGAGAGAGTAACTCCACAAGATGATTCTTTAGTGATTAGTCCTGCTGATGGTAAAATATCTTGTGTAGAAAAAATTGTACCGCCTAAAGAATTAGGTTTGGATTATGAAGAAGTTTTGCGTATTTCCGTTTTTATGAATGTTTTCTCTTGTCATGTTAATAGATCTCCTGTTAGTGGAACTATAAAAAAAATAATATATAAAAAAGGTAAATTTTTAAGTGCTGAGCTAGATAAATCTAGTGAAGAAAATGAACGTAATATTTTGATAATTGATAGCCCACATGGAGAGTTAGCAGTAGTACAAGTGGCCGGTTTGTTAGCACGTAGAATTTGTTGTTGGGTAAAAGAAGGGGATCATTTAGTAGCTGGACAAAGATTTGGCTTAATTCGCTTTGGATCAAGAGTAGATTTATATCTACCTACTAATTTGTTAGAGCAAGTAGATGTTACACAAAATGCAATTGTTGGAGAAACTGTCTTAGCAAAATTAGGTGATCAAAGTAATATTTTATCCTTTAGAAAGAGTTAATTAACTAATGTCTAAAAATTTATTTTCTATAAGGTTATTTGTTCCAAGCTTTATAACTGTTCTTGCAATTTGTGCGGGGATTGCGTCTTTACGTTCAGCCTTGGCGGGTAATTTTTTTAATTCCTTGTTATTATTATTAACAGCGTCTTTTTTAGACGGTTTAGATGGTAGAGTGGCTAGAGCGTTGAAAGTTAACACTTCTTTTGGTGGACAATTAGACTCCTTAGCTGATGTTATAAATTTTGGTGTAATACCGCCGTTAATATTATATTTTTATATATTAAATCAATATGAGCATTTAGGCTGGATAATAGTTGTTACCTATACAGTAGCTTGTTGTTTGAGGTTAGCGCGTTTTAACGTTAATTTAGAGTCTGATAATACAAATGAATGGGAAAAATATTATTTTGTTGGTTTACCTTCACCAGGAGGAGCATTATTATTATTGTTACCAATATATATAGCAGAAACTATTAATACAGATCTTGTTTTTAATAAAGAGTTTATTATTATCTCTAGTATCTATGCTATAGTGATTTCTTTTTTATTAATAAGCCGTTTCCCTATAGCTAATGGTAAAGCGTTAGGAACTAATTTTAAAATAGAAACTATTATTTTTGCTTTATTGATTGCAGGAGCCTTTATAAGTTTATTAATGACATATTTGTGGATAATCATGTTGTTATTCAGTATAGTATATTTTATTTTTATACCTATTAGTTATTACTATTGGCACAAGAATTACGGTAACTTGGAGTAGCCTGGAACAGGCTCAAATTAAATCTGCGAACCTGATCGCTTAGATAATAGTTTGGAAGTATTTTCAGTTAAGGTAAATGTTAGAGTAACTCTGCGGATAATTTAGAGTTATTTTATTGTGTTCTTTGTCACTATATTTTGGATTAGACAAGTTTAACCGGCTATGGATAACTAAGTATCTAGAGATAGAATAGGCTATTTAGCCTATTTCGTATGGGTTATGGTTGCAGTGGATATGGATAAAGAGGGTTTTAAACCTATTGCAGATTAGGTGAGGAACAGCTTTATTTATAGAGAGGGCTTAACTAAATTATAGTAATTTTTATATTTGGTTTGTACCTAACTGTTGTAAAAGTTCATCATCTTCGTTATCTTTTAACGGGGTTGGATAATCTCCGGTAAAATAATGATCAGTAAATTGGGGTGATGAATTATTTCTATTTTGACCACATACGGCTTGATAAAGGCCATCAATTGATAGAAATTTTAAAGAATCAGTACCAATTTGATCGCTCATTTCTTCAACGGTATAATGGTTATTAGCTATTAAATTATGTCGATGTGGAGTATCTATTCCATAAAAATCAGGGTAATAAATACGGGGGCTAGCTACTCTAAGGTGGACTTCTTTTGCTCCTGCTTCCCTTAACATGCGTACTATTTTTAGAGATGTAGTTCCTCGAACTACAGAATCATCTATAAGTACGACTTTTTTACCTTCGATAACAGTTTTATTAGCCGAATGTTTTAACTTCACTCCTAAAGCTCTTATTTGTTGGGTGGGCTCTATGAATGTTCTACCAACGTAGTGATTACGTATTATACCTAATTCAAAATTGATACCACTTTTTTGTGCATATCCTATCGCAGCTGGTGTTCCACCATCTGGTACAGGAACTACTATATCAGCATCACATGGATGTTCTGTAGCTAAAATTTCACCCATTTTTTTGCGAGCATTGTAAATACTTTTGCCACCAACGATTGAATCAGGACGTGCAAAATATACATATTCAAACATACAAAGACGTTCGGGCTTAGTAGCAGATGGTTGTATAGTTTCGATAGTAACTTCTCCATCTTCTTTTAGTTCACAGATTATAATTTCACCATTTTTTACATCTCTGACATATGTTGCTCCTACGATATCTAAAGCACATGTTTCCGAGCAAAAAATTGGTTTACCATCTAAGAGCCCCATAACCAGCGGGCGAATACCAACAGGATCTCTTGTTACTATGAGTTTATTATTTGTTAAGGCTAGTAAAGCAAATCCGCCTTCAATTTGTTGTATAGATGCTCTAAATCTATCTATAATGTTGGAATTTTGGGCTCTAGCAATGAGGTGTAATATTACTTCAGTATCTGTAGTAGATTGATAAATAGCTCCTGTTTTTATTAGTTCTTTACGTATGGTGAGCCCATTAGTAAAGTTACCATTGTGCGCTACTGCTAATCCACCTTCTATTGATTCAGAGAATAAAGGTTGAATATTACGACGACTAGTTTCACCAGTTGTAGAATATCTAACATGACCTATAGCAATTGAACCAGAAAGTTTATTTAAATTATTAATGCTAGTGAAATGATCACCTACTAATCCTAGATGTTTTTCTTCATAAAATTTATGACCATCAGTAGTTACGATTCCTGCCGCTTCTTGACCTCTATGTTGTAAGGCATGTAATCCTAAAGCTGTTAACTTAGCTGCATCTACATGTCCTATAATTCCGAAGACGCCGCATTCTTCTCGAAGCCTATCGTTATAAATATCAAATTTATACATATTTATCCTTTACCGAGATCCAACATTATAATAATTTAGCGATAGTACATTATAATATATTTTTACTGATTTAAAGTAAAATAGTAAATTATTATAAGTTATTATTGCTCTTCTTCTGGAGGTATATGTTCAAAGTCTTGAGGTGTTGATATTTCGTCAATCTTTTTTTCGACCCATTCTAGCCAATCTTCTGGTGCAGGAGGAAATAAATTATATAATTTTTCTGATGTAGCTTCTAAAAATGGACGAAAGCTAGCCTCATGTAGCCATTTAGGTTGATTGATAGGTGATATTAATTTATCTAAAAACATAAAAGCTAATAAAGCTATTATAAATCCTCTGATACCTCCATAAATTAGTCCTAAAATATTGTCCACAGGGCCAACTCTACTGTCAGTTACCATGTTGCTTAATTTTTTCGTGATTAAGGACATAATTATAAGGGCTATTAGAAAAAGTGAGATGCCAGTTATTAAAAAAGCTATTAAGTTATTGCTAATATGCGGTTGTATATAAGGTAATAAATGTTCAACTCCATAATAGCTTATTAAAGCAGCTACTACCCAAGAGAATATAGAAAATATTTCTCTCGAAAAGCCTCTTAACATTGAGATAATACCAGATATAACTACAATTACAACTACGGCACCATCTAGAAAGGTAACTGACATTTTCCACCTTTAATTTATTAATCTATTGCAATGAATATAAGTAATTATGGTTAAAAAACAATTTATTTATGTTGTTTCCTAATTTTATCCCTAGCTAAAATTCGTTCTACTACCTCTTGTAATTTATTGATGTTAGCTGTCGCAAACTCTTCATTAGATGTTATATCAATGTTATCTGCAGATAAAACTGCTTGATTAAAACCTAATTTTTGCGCTTCTTTAATTCTAGAATTTGCTTGAGCTACAGGACGTAGGTTCCCCGATAAGCTGATCTCACCAAAATAAACACATCTAGAAGGCAGAATAATATTAGAAAATGAGGAAACTATAGCCGCCGCTACTGCAAGATCAGCTCCAGGATCCTGAATTTTATAACCACCGGCAACATTAATGTAAATATCATAATTGCTGAGTTTTATACCGCAATGTGCTTCCAGTACAGCTAATATCATATGCAATCTTTGGTTATCAAAACCCACGCATGATCGTTTAACATTAGTTGAAGCAGTAATAACTACTAAAGCTTGTATTTCTACTAAAATAGGGCGTGTTCCTTCAATACCAGCGAAAATAACGCTACCGGCGGATCTATTTTCGATTTTTCCAAGAAATAAACTAGATGGATTAGCTATTTCTTTTAAACCATATTCTGTCATTTCAAAAACACCAACTTCGTTAGTTGCGCCGAATCTATTTTTGACACCTCTTAATAATCGATAATGATGTTGATTATCGCCTTCAAAATATAACACACAATCTACCATATGTTCTACAACCCTAGGGCCAGCGATTTGTCCTTCTTTGGTGACATGTCCAACTAATATCATAGTAACATCGTTATTTTTAGCATAGTTAATTAAAGCTTGTGAGCATAATCTAACTTGAGTTACTGTACCAGGGGTGGAATCGGCTCCATTGCTCCAGATAGTTTGGATTGAATCGATGATAACTAGGTCAGCTTTTTCTTGATTTTGTAGGGTGGTCAATATAGTTTCTATATGAGTCTCTACAGCTAATAAGACATGGCTCTTACTAACGCCTAATCTTTTAGCTCGTAATCTAATTTGGCTTATGGCTTCTTCACCAGATATATAAATTATTTTATGTCCAGCCTGAGCAAGAGAAGTTGCAGCTTGCATTAAAATAGTTGATTTACCTATACCGGGTTCACCGCCTACCAATAATACGGAGCCGCGTACAAAACCACCGCCGGTTACTCTATCTAATTCCTTTATTTGTGAATTAATACGTGGCTTTTCTGGAGAGCTGCCTTCTAGACCAACTAACTCAAGCTTTTTACCGTTTTTAACCGTATCTTTAGATCCTATACCATAGGTTATTTCTTGTTCCTGAATAGAATTCCAATCGTTACACGAGTCGCATTGTCCACTCCAACGTGGATGACTGGTTCCACACGATGAACAAATAAAACGAGAGCGTTTGCGAGCCATAAAACCTACTATTAATTTTAGTTGTTATCTTCTGCTAAATTACTAAAGCGAGTATAGCGAGATTCAAATTGCAATTTCACGGTTCCTGTTGGACCATGACGTTGTTTAGCGATAATTACATCTGCTTTACCTTTAGATGCATTCATTTTTGTTTGCCATTCAGTATATTTAGATGAGTCTAATTCAGGTTCAGTATTTTGTAAATAATATTCATCACGATAAACAAATAATACCACATCTGCATCTTGCTCAATTGATCCTGATTCTCTTAAATCAGAAAGTTGCGGGCGCTTATCTTCTCTGTTTTCTACCTGTCGAGAAAGTTGTGATAAGGCAATAATAGGAACATTCAATTCTTTAGCTAAGGCTTTAAGACTATTGGTTATTTCAGTTATTTCAGCTACTCTATTATTAGAACTACTAGAATTAGCAACCGTCATAAGTTGGATATAATCAATTACTATTACATCTAATCCAAATTGACGTTTATGACGACGAGCTCTAGCAGATAATTTAGAGCTAGATATACCGCCAGTTGGATCAATGTATAAAGGTAGTTCTTGTAATTCACGCGAACATTTGATTAACCTATCAAGCTCAATATCTGTTAAATTTCCTCGTCGAATATTTGCGGAGGAAATTTCAGATTGCTCTGAAATGATACGCGTAGCTAATTGTTCTGATGACATTTCTAATGAGAAAAATAATATATTACCGTTAGTTTCTAATTTGTTTTTTTTAGCATAAGAAATATTAAAAGCTATATTAGTAGCTAAAGAGGTTTTACCCATACCAGGACGACCGGCTAAAATAATAAGATCTGATTTTTGCAGCCCGCCCATTAATTTATCTAAATCAGATAAACCAGTAGCAATCCCTGATAAATGCCCCGTTCTTTTATGAGCTGCTTCCGCCATGGCGATAGATTCAGTTAGCGCTATTGAAATAGGTTGCGGTCCTTGTTCAGGAGCATTATGTTCAGCTAAATTAAAAAGCTTCAGTTCCGCTTGTGCTATCTGTTCAACCGGAGGAATATCAATTTCTACTTCATACGCTGTATTAACAATGTCTTCACCTATATTTATTAATTGCCGTCTTAAGTATAACTCATAAATAATTTGAGCGTAATCTTTGATATTTATAATTGCAACAGTGTCTAAACATAGGTTTACTAGGTATTCAGATATAGGTAATTCATCCGAAACTAGTAAATTTGAGGGCAGATAGCTTTTTACTGTTTTATAATCAGCTCGTCTATCTGCTTGAATTAATTTACTACAAATTGAATATATTTTTTGATGTAATTTTTCATAGAAAAAATTTGGTTCTAGAATATGGGATATTTTATCATAATATTCATTATTGACTAATAGAGCGCCTAGAATAGCTTGTTCTATTTCAATGTTGAAAGGCGCTTCTCTAATATTATTAGTCGTTTGCTCTATATCAGAAGTTTTTTGCTTTTCTTCTTCGTTGGCAAGAACTTCTTCAGGAGATAGATTCATTAAAAATTACCTTAACTACATAATATATTTTTTCATAAGTAATATAGAGTGATAAGGTACCAATTTTATGGTACCTTATCAATGCATTTATTCTTCTGTTTCAGCAGTAGTAATTTCTTCTTCTATTTTTTGCTCTTTTTCAGCAGATGATTCTAATTGTTTTTCAGCTTCATCTGGAGTTCTGGCTATATTAATAGTGATTGTGATTTTTACATCTGCATGTAAATAAATCGGTAATGTATGTAATCCTAGAATTTTGATAGGATTAGCAATTTGAATTTGGCTGCGTTGTAAAGTAAATCCGCCGTCTTTAAGTAATTCTACTATATCACGAGTAGCTACAGAACCATATAATTGTCCTGTTTCTGAAGCAGCGCGAATGATAGTGAAAACTTTCTTGTTAAGTTTTTCTGCTACATATTCAGCTTCTTCACGACGTTTTAAATTTTGTGCTTCAAGTTGAATTTTTTGGTTTTCAAATTTAGCTAAGTTAGCTGCACTTGCACGTAATGCTTTCTGTTGTGGAATTAAATAATTACGTGCATAACCGGGTTTAACATCGACTATTTCACCCATTTGACCTAATTTAAGTACGCGTTCTAATAAGATGACTTTCATGGTATAATCCTTTCAAATATAATATGATTATTTTGCAGTTTTTGCAAAAATTCCGATAAGAAAAATTAGCATAAAGCTAATGAAGCTAATAATTTGTAACATGACGGCAATAAAAACATTGGTAAAAGCAACTAATTGTCCCATTACTAAAAAGCCAATTGAACAAATATAAGTCGTTAAAAGGAGTTTATTACCCCATGTTTTATGCGACGAAAAATTATGTATAACGGCAAAACCGGCTGCTATTGTAGCAGCTATTAATAAGCCTAGAAAGACATTTAAAAATAATTGTATATTTAAGTTTGAAATGGTGAATATACTAATAAGAGTAACTAATAAAATAATTTTGGTGAATAACGATAGACGAAAACTTTTAGTTAAAGGCGTCCATACCCTACCTGAGATAGGATTAGGAACAACATTGCGTGTTAAATATAGATTTATTATCATATTAAAGAAAAGCGATATTCCAATAAAAATTGTTAGTAAATTAATAATGACTTTAGTATATAGATTTAAAAGATCCTCTTTTACCAAAACTATTTGTTTTGAAAGTAACAGTTTATCTTTAAGTTCCATATAAATAAATTCAGATAATTTGGTTATTTGTGCCTCCATTGCTGGAGAATAAAATTGAAATTTAATAGATAAACTATAACTGAATAATAAAATTATTATAACTGATAATACCAGATGAGGTATACTTAAAAATACCTTGTTCTGAGCTTGATTCGTTGCTTTTAAAGTTTTATTAGTTATCTTTATATTACTTTTATCTGAAGATGATGTAAATAATAAATTAAAAAATTTATTATTTTTTATATCATTGCTATTACGGGAAATATTTAACATGTATCCAGTTAAAAATGCGGGTATAATATATACTAATAAATAATGGAAAAAATTAGTTTCTCCACCTGGATATAAAAATGATAATATAGCTGCTGTTACTGTGGTTGCAAATAAGCTAGCAAAATTACCAAATTTTAAAGATATATATAATATCGGTAATGGACATAAAAAGGCGAAAAGCGGCGATATAGAGAATAAAGCAGCTAGAACGCCAAAGAAAATAGATATAAAAAATATACGGGAATTAAATGTCATAATCTGCTGTCCTGCCTGAGTTATTGTTGGCAGTTAGAAGTTGCGAAATAATCTAGTTATAGGAATTAAATCTCTATATCTAAATTATTTATGCAACCCCAACCAAATATTTTAGTATCTTAGATAATGAACCTAAGTTAATTATTTTACTACATAAGGTAAAAAAGCAAGGAAACGAGCACGCTTAATAGCTTTTGCTAGTTCACGTTGTTTTTTCTGACTTACTGCAGTTATACGTGACGGGACTATTTTGCCGCGTTCAGAAATATAACGTTGCAATAATTTTACATCTTTATAATCAATAGGAGCGGCGCCTTTTTCTAAAAAAGGGCAATTTTTACGACGGCGGCTAAAAGGACGACGTACGGAAGACAAGCTAGCTGTATCATTCATTGTTATTTTCCTCTTTATTAGATTCGTCTAACTTTTTATCTAACTTATTATCTAATTTAGCATGATTACTGCGATTTTCTTGTTGATTAGATTCGTCACGTTCACGACGAGACATAAAGATAGAAGCTCCTTCTTCGTGTTTTTCTACACGGATAGTAAGAAAACGAATAACATCTTCATTGATTCGCAACTGACGTTCAAGTTCAAAAATAGCTGTTGCTGGTGCATCAATATTTAGCATAGCATAATGAGCTTTACGATTTTTTTGGATTCGATAAGCTAGAGTTCTAAGCCCCCAATTTTCTACACGTGTTACTTTACCACCTTCTGATTCAATAACATTTTTATATTGTTGAATCATAGATTCAACTTGTTGTGTAGATAAATCTTGGCGAGCCATGATTATATGTTCATATAAAGCCATAATTTGCCTTTCTTCAAAAGTATGTTCGACGCCAAGCCTCTGCGACATCTCTTAGAAAAACTGAAGAAAGGACGCTAAAACTATATGATCGAGAGCGGAGACACGGGAAGGATAGAGCCAAGGCTCAACATAGAATATTAATATATTCCATGCCTCCGTTCAGCCCCCAGCCGAACATAGGTTAATTACAAGTTTCCTTATAATTAATTTTTTCTTTTTTTACAAGTTATTTTTAGTGATAGAATTAAGTAATATTAAATTAAAGTGGATGATGTCAGATAGATAATATTATGGTGTTAATATTATTTCAATTTTATTAACCAATCTTATGATTGTTTATCTTTTGTGTTCTACTAAAAAATTTATATTTTTTAATAAATATTTTTTGTATTGATCGTTTGTTAAGATTAGATTTAAAGTTTATAATTTAAGATAAAATTATATTGCGGTGGTTGATTTATTATATTAATTAGTAAAGAGAATATAACTATAATTGGTGTTATTATAATTAATTTAATTAAAGGCTGTTGCTAAATATAGTCTTTTTTGCTATCAAATTGGTTTTATAGATGTAAATAGATATAATCAGTCATCTACTTATAGATATTGTAATTTTTACAGAAAGCAATAATAATTTACTAAGACCATATTGCATAACGTAATATTTAATAAAGTAAGGTAATAATTAAGCTAGGGAATAAAAATGTTGAAAGCTTTTACTTTTCCAGGACAAGGTAGTCAGTTTGTCACCATGGGTAAGGATTTATATGAGAATTTTACCGTTGCTAAAGAAGTATTTCAAGAAGTGGATAATGCTTTAGATTTTTCTTTGTCTGATATTATTTTTAATGGTCCAGAAGAGCAGCTAAAATTAACCGTAAATACTCAACCAGCATTAATGGCTGTTTCTATAGCTGTGGTACGTATTTTAGAAACTGAAGGTTTTATTTTAAAAGATAATGTTAAATGGTTAGCGGGTCACTCTCTTGGTGAATATAGTGCTTTATGCGCAGCAGGAGTTTTTTCTTTACATGATACTGCACAATTGTTAAAAAATAGAGGTAAATTTATGCAGGAAGCAGTAGCTGTAGGTGTTGGAGCTATGGCCGCTATTATTGGATTATCTGCTGAAGTGGTTGAAGATCTTTGTTTTCAAGTAAAAAATATTGGAAAATGTCAAATAGCAAATGATAATGGTGGAGGACAATTAGTAGTTTCAGGAGAAAAACTAGCCGTTGAGCAACTTATGATCCTAAGTAAAGAAAAGGGAGCAAAAAGAGCAATAGCATTACCTGTATCGGCTCCTTTTCATTCAGAGCTAATGCAACCAGCGGCTGAAAAAATGCAAGAAGAGTTAAGCAAGGTTAAAAAGAATAATGCTTCAATACCGGTAATATCTAACGTACTAGTAGAACCAGTAACAAATGCAGAAGAAATTATTCAGTTATTAGTAAAACAGGTTACCGGACAAGTAAGATGGAGAGAAACCATCGAATGGTTTGAAAAAAATAATGTTACTCAGATAGCTGAAGTTGGAGCAGGAAAAATATTAACAGGTCTAGCCAAACGTATATCTAGCGATGTTAATTTAATAAATATTGGTACAATAGAAGAAATAAAAGATTTTCTAAACAAATTAAATTAAGGAATAAAAATGTTTGATTTATCAGGTCGTAAAGCATTAATCACCGGGGCTAGTGGTGGAATAGGTGAATCCATAGTAAGACAATTACATAGTTTGGGCGCAGAAATATTTTTACATGGTACAAGAGAGGAAAAACTTAATGAGTTGGTTAGCGAATTAGGATCCAATTGTCATGTGATTACAGCTAATTTAGCAGATAGGTCTCAAGTAAAAGAATTAGCAAAAAAAGTTGAAGAAAAGGGCGGAGTGGATATCCTAGTTAATAATGCTGGTATTACTAAAGATGGTTTATTTATAAGAATGAAAGATGAAGACTGGGATCAGGTATTAGCAGTTAATCTAACAGCCGTTTTTAATTTAACAAAAGATATAGTTCAATCCATGATGAAACGTCGTTATGGTAGAATAATAAATATTTCTTCAGTTGTTGGTGTAAGTGGCAATCCAGGGCAAGTTAATTATTGTACTACAAAAGCTGGAATTATCGGCTTTAGTAAAGCTCTCGCGCAAGAAGTAGCAAGTCGTAATATAACAGTGAATGCTATTGCTCCTGGTTTTATCGAGACAGCAATGACGCAGGAATTAAATGAAAAACAGAGAGAATTAATTTTAGCACGTATACCACAAAAACGTATGGGTAAGGGAGCTGATATAGCTAATGCGGTTGCTTATTTAGCTAGTGATGCTAGTTCTTATATAACGGGGCAAACTTTACATGTTAACGGTGGTATGTATATGGTTTAAAGGTAAAACCATTGATTAATTAGATTTATTAACAATAATTAAGTAAATAAAATTAAAAAATACTTTAGGTTTTTTAAAAGGCGTGTTAAAGGGCTAAAAATAGAATTTATTTTAACTTTTAAAATGATATAACTTAAAAGTTAAAATAATAGAATATTAATACAGTTAATATTCTAATAACAATCTGTCCTTACAGATAAGGTAATAACTATAACAAAAGGTTAAAAATATGAGTGATACTATTGAACGTGTAAAAAAAGTTGTTTGTGAACAATTGAGTGTAACACCTGAAAAAGCAACTGATAATGCAAGTTTTATTGAAGACTTAGGTGCTGATAGCTTAGATACAGTAGAGCTTGTTATGGCTTTTGAAGAAGAATTTGGTATAGAAATTAATGACGATGCAGCGCAAAATATTCGTACAATTAAAGATGCTGCAGATTATATTGATTCTGTAAAATAATTGTAATATTTAACAGATTGTATAATCTGTTAAATATTAACTATTTGTAGGATATGAAAATATTATAGGATATATTTTATGAGACGTGTTGTTATAACAGGTTTAGGTATGATATCACCTCTAGCTGATGGGGTGGAAAATAGTTGGAAACAACTGTTAGCAGGGGTAAATGCTGCTAAAAAAGTAACCGCTTTTGAAGTAGATGATTTATCTTCAAAAATAGCCTGTATGGTACCTAAAGGTGAGCAAAAATACGCATTTAATCCAGACTTAATTATGGAACCACGTGAGCAAAAAAGAGTGGATCCATATATTATCTATGCTATGGCAGCTGCAAAAGAAGCTCTAGAAGATGCAAATTGGCATCCTACTTCTTATGAAGAACAAGTAAAAACTGGTGTGTTAATAGGAGCCGGTATAGGTGGCTTGGAGGGTATAGTTGAAAATGGCTATATTTTAAAAGATAAAGGCGCTCGTAAAATATCTCCATTCTTTATTCCTGGTTGTTTAATCAATCTTGCTTCTGGTTATGTATCTATTAAATATGGACTTAAAGGCCCTAACCATTCTGTAGTTACTGCCTGTGCATCTGGTACACATGCCATTGGGGATGCTATGCGATTAATTGCATATGGAGATGCTGATGTTATGGTAGCTGGTGGAACAGAAGCGGTAATCAGTCGTATTGCTTTAGCAGGATTTGGCGCTTGTAGAGCATTATCAACAAAATATAATGATGATCCACAACGTGCATCACGTCCATTTGATAAAGATAGAGATGGTTTTGTAATAGGAGAGGGAGCTGGTATCCTAATTTTAGAAGAATTAGAACATGCTAGAAAAAGAGGGGCAAAAATATATGGAGAAATTATCGGATATGGTCTTTCAGGCGATGCATATCATATAACTGCACCTAGTCCAACCGGAGATGGAGCAAAAAGATGTATGGAAGCAGCATTAAATAGAGCAAAAATAGAGCCTAATCAGGTTGATTATATTAATGCGCATGGTACTTCAACTATGGCTGATATAATAGAATTATCTGCTGTAGAGCAATTGTTTGGTAAACACGCTGAAAATTTAACGATGTCTTCGACTAAATCTTCAATAGGGCATGCTTTAGGTGCAGCCGGAGCATTAGAAGCGATTTTTTCTCTGTTAGCAATCAGGGACAATATAGCGCCAGCTACATTGAATCTAGATAATCCTGATACTGATACTAAAATTGATTTAGTACCACATAAAGCTAAACAGAAAGAAATTAATGTAGTTATATCCAACTCCTTTGGTTTTGGAGGCACTAATGCTTCTATCGTAATGCGACGTTTTAAAGAGTAGATATAAGGATATAGTGATGTCAAAACAACTGCTAAGTAAATCATTCATTATATCTTATATATTAGTGGTGTTTATTTTAGCAGGTGGTGCTTTATTGTATCAGATGTTTAAATCTGGACCTTTAAAAGAGAGCTACATCATATATGTACAACCTAATAGCAATGTTCAAACTATAGTAAATGAGCTGGTAGATAATAATGTTATTGAATCACCACATATTTTTAAATTACTATTGCAATCTCCATTGATGGGTAATTCTTTAAAAGCTGGAGAATATCAAATAAATGAACATGCATCTTTAATAGACTTAGTTAGACTTTTAAAGCAAGGTAAGTCATTGCGACGGAGTTTTACGGTCGTTGAAGGTCAGACACATGTTGCTATTATAGAAAATCTGAAAAATAATCCTTATTTAACCGGAGATATACCTAAAGAGATGCCACCAGAAGGTTGGTTATTAGCGGATACAATATATTATTTTAGAGGTGCTTCAAGAGAATCGATAATTAAAGAATTAGCACTTAAACAACAACAAAGAGTAAATTCTATCTGGCAGAAAAGAGATAAGGATTTACCAATTAAAACTATTGAGGAATTTGTTATTTTGGCCTCTATAGTAGAAAAAGAAAGTTCTTTACCAGAAGAGCAGCCAATGGTTGCAGGGGTGTTTATAAATAGATTAAAAAAATCTATGCGGTTACAATCGGATGTTACGGTAGTATATGGAATATGGCGTGGTGCAAAGCCTCCTGAAGGTTTTAAGCTATATAATAAAGATCTTAATAATAAAAATGAATATAATACTTATAAAATTTTAGGGTTACCTATTGGGGCTATAGCTAATCCTAGTACTACTGCTTTACAGGCTGTAGCACATCCTGCAAAAACAAAAGCTTTATATTTTGTAAGTAATGGTATGGGAAAACATAATTTTTCAGAGACTTTAGTTGAACATAATCAAAATGTACAACAATGGAGAGAATATAGTAAAGGAAATAATGGTAAATAGAATGGACATAAATTTTAATAATTTAAAAAACTTACCAATATTTACTCGTGGTTTTATTCTTTCTTTATCGGCTCCGTCAGGAGGTGGTAAATCTACTCTAGCTAGCCGTTTAATGGATGATAAATCTTTGAATTTTAATTCTTCCATAAGCATTACAACCCGTTTGCCTAGGGGGAATGAAAAAAATGCTATAGATTATTATTTTGTTTCAAAAGAAGAATTTTTACAATTAGTCAAGAATAATAGTTTATTAGAATGGGCAGAAATACATGGACATTATTATGGTACTCCTTACTTAGAAGTTGAAAAAAATTTAGTAAAAGGTAACAATATATTATTTGATATTAATTGGGAGGGAGTTAAACAAATTAAGACTATTTGCCCAGAAGATATTGTTTCAGTTTTTATTTTACCACCTTCAGCTAGCCAATTAAAACAGCGGTTACATAAAAGAGGAGAAGATAATTTATCATTAATAAAAAAGAGGATAGAAACAGCTAAAATTGAAATAGAACAATATCAGTTATTTGATTATCTATTGATTAATGATGATATCGAACAAACTACGCAACAATTAATATCTATAATTATAGCTGAACAGCAAAAAATTAAGCGTAAACAAAATTTGTCTAATTTTATATATAATTTTAGTAACGATCTTTAATCTGATACTGCTTTAATTATAGCAATAAATTCTTCTAAAGTTAATGTTTCTGCTCGTCTTTGTGGATCAATATTAAGTTTCGGTAAAATATCGTTAGCATTTATGGATTTTAAGCTTTGTCGAAGCATTTTCCTTTTTTGCCCAAAAGCCATTTTAACAATTTTATCAAAAATTTTTGCGTCTACAGCGATAGGATTTTCTTTTGGTTTTAAAAATACTACAGCGGAATTAACTTTTGGAGGAGGGGTAAAAGCTGAAGGGGGAAGAGTTAAGCAAATTTTATTTATAGTTTTCCAGTTAGCTAACAAAGATAACCTACCATATTTTTCAGTATTTACTTTAGCTGTTATTCTTTCAGCCACTTCTTTTTGGAACATTAAAGTCATATCTTTATAAAAGGCATGACAGTCACTAGTTAGTAACCAATTAACTAATAGTTGTGTTCCTATATTGTAAGGTAAATTGGCGATTATTTTAGGTTTGTTAGCGCAATTTTGTGCTAGTTGTTCGAAATTAACCGTTAGAGCATCTGCACTAATTATAGTTAATTTATTAGGATATGCTGCAGAGATTTCCTCTAATATTGGAATACATCTTTTATCTCGTTCAATTACAATGAGATGTTGAGGATTTTTTTGTAATATTGATCTAGTTAGACCTCCTGGCCCTGGTCCTATTTCAATGATTGTTTCTCCTTCTATATTGCCTGCTTGACTGGTAATTTTATTAATTAAATTCGTATCTAATAGAAAATTCTGCCCGAGAGACTTTTCAGCAATTAAATTATATTTTTTAATTATCTGTTGCAGAGGTAATAAAGGAAGGAGGTCCTTAGACATATTAAAAGGCCTTTGTTAATTTATCAGCAGTTTTAATTGCTTCTATTAAACTATCAGCATTAGCTATATTTTTAGTAGCAATGTCAAAAGCTGTACCATGATCAGGAGAAGTGCGAACGAATGGTAATCCTAGAGTAATATTAACAGCATCATGAAAATGTAATGTTTTTATTGGTATAAGAGCTTGATCGTGATAGATACATAAAGCTACATCATATTTTTGTCGTGCTTCTGAATGAAATAAAGTATCAGCCGGAAAAGGTCCTAATATATTGATATTCTTATTTTGCTTTAAGTAATTTATAGCTGGTATAATTATAGTTTCTTCTTCGCTACCTATAGTTCCTGCTTCTCCGGCATGAGGATTAATACCGGTGATAACAATTCGAGGAGAAGTAATTTTGAATTTATTAACCAACTCATTATGTACTATAGTTGCAGTATCTATTATAACTTCTTTAGATAATCGTTCAGCCACTTCTGATAAAGGTATATGGATAGTTATAGGAACAGTTTTCAAAGTTTCACCAGCCAACATCATCACGGGTGTAGCGTCTTGATTGAAAAATTTTTTTGCTAATGCCGCTAAAAACTCTGTATGACCGGGGAAGGTAAAACCGGATTGATATAAGTTATTTTTTGATATAGGGCAAGTTACTAGAGCTCTAGCTTGGTTTTTTGCAATATATTCTACAGATCTACTAATTGATTCAATTATTGCAGAAGCATTTTCTGTGTTAGGCTTTGCTAATTCACCAGTAATTTTATTCTTTAAAGGTATTATAGGTAAATAGTTGTCAAAAATTTTAAATTCTAAAGGGGTATTTATTGAGGCGACTGGAATATTAAAATTTAAGATTTTTTTCTGTTTGTTAGTATATTCAGGATCTGCTAGACAAATAAAAGGCGGTAATTTTTTCTCAGTGCGCTGTAACCAAGCTTTAAAAATTAGTTCTAGTCCTATACCTGCTGGATCTCCACAACTAATAATTATAGGAAGATTAGGTTGCATTAATTATTATTGCCTTTGATTTTAATTCGTTAAACAATTTTTTTTCTTCTTCCATAAATTCTTGTTGCGTTAAAGATTGGAATTTTTTATTAGATATTACGTGTCTAACTACAGCATCATTTTTTATATTTTCTATTGAGCAAACCATTATGGAGGATAATCCTTCGTTGGTTCTGATAGGTTCGCTTAATGTTGATATTTTAGTATCTAAAATTAGTTTTTGATAAGGTTCTGGAAATTCGTCAAGTGATTTTAATCCTAGATGATTATAAATTACATTATTATATTTCGATGATTTTTCTTTTAGTTGATTGCAATGTTTAACTTCTGTTTGTAATTTTTTTATTTCTTTATAACGTTTATTAATAAATTCATCGCTGCTGTCTTGAGGAACAAAGAACGTTACCGATTTTAATACATAAGCTTTTACGCTTGGTATATCTTTAATGTCTTTTTTTAAGTTTTTTGCTGATTTTTCAGATTCTAAAAAAACTTTTTCTCTTAATTTATTTCCTATAAAACGTTCCCAGGCTATTTGTACAGAAATTGAATCGATAAAATGTTGAAAGGAAACATTATTAGTTTCTATTAATTGTTTAAATTGTCCTATTGTCATATTATTTTGTTTAGCTAGATTAGTAACTGCTTCACTTAATAATTCGTTAGGAGTTTCTATGTTAGCTTTTAGCGTTTCTGTTTGTTTAATAATTTGATCAATTAATGAGCGCTTAGCAGTAGCTTCTAAGTCTGGACCTTGGTATCCTTGTAATTTTATTAGAGACATACGATTTTTTATATCATAAGAAGTTACTGGCATGCCATTAACTATTATTTTAACTTGATTTTTTTCCTTAGCAATTGGTGTTATAAAAACATTTGTTAATGACAATAAGATAGCTAGTAAGGAAATAATATATTTGCAAGTTATATACATGATTTATCCAAAGTTATAAAATCTATTCTATATAACTACAGTAATTATTATTATTTTTCAAGTGAACTATTTATTATTTTACATAAAATATCTTATATTATATAATGATGTTTTTGTAATTGAAGGTAGTAAATGGAAGTTATTTTTTACCAATTGTCAGATGCTAATTTTGAAAAAATACTTTTAAATTTGATTCAAAAATCTTTGACAAATAACTGGAATATAGAAATACGCTTTCATTCAATTATAAAGTTAAATAATTTTAATGATTATCTATGGACGTTTGAAAAAGATTCTTTTTTAGTGCATGCTACTGAGGAAGATAATTTTTTAGAGCAACAAAAGATATTATTATCATTAGATAATAATAAATCAGATTTGGTCCTCGATGATAAAATTTTAAATCGTAATTCAGCTAAGGTATTTTTTTGTATAGGTGGTTCAACACCTCCTCTTAAACCAGATTATGAAAAAATTATTATAATTTTTTATAATGATGGTGGAGAGGAATATGACAGAATAAAAAAGCAATGGTATAGTTATAAAGATAATAATATACCTATAAAATGTTATGTGCAAAATGAGAATAGAAAATGGATAGAAAAAAATTTATAGAATTAGCAATTATAAACCATCAGCTGACTGATTTTTAATTAGTTAATTTATAGTTTAGTTGTTAACCTATTAATGGTTTTGAATTCTTTAGGTCTATTATCTTTTTTCAGTTAACTTTAAAGAAATATTTGTAATTCAAATAAAATTCGTCCATGCCTTTTAAAAGTTATTGCCATAGTGTTAGAGATTTTGATTATATTGGTTAGGATATTGTCTTTTTAATTATCTTTTATTGATTTCGTTGAATAGTTAAAGAGATGCAGTGGAATAGTAAATTTATGAGGATGTCGTGGGTTAGTTTTTATTATCTTGTATCTTTTGCATATTCATTTAGCCAGCAGAATGTATTTACTAGTTTCATCTGTGCCACAGTGTTACATGGAATTTCTAGCAGCCTAGGATTAGCGACCACAACAGCAAGACATTGTGCTCGAGAAATTGCAACATTGAGACGGTTCTTGCTGTATAAAAATTGTATGTTGTGTGGAAGATCTTCCACACTTGAGGTTACCATAGAAATTAGTACAATAGGTGCTTCTTGCCCTTGAAACTTATCAACAGTACCAACCTTTGCATTATCTGGTAGGATAGAGCGTAGATAATTGACTTGTATATTGTATGGCGAGAGCACCAGAATATCATCTATGGTGATCTTACGTGTGCTGTTATCGTTGTTGGTGAATTCCTGACCAAGTAAAGATAGGTATTTCTTTTTGATAATCTCGCCTTCTTCTACGCTTTTTTGTGAACAGTTTTTATGTTCTATTGGAATCATAACAATCCCTTCATTAGGTAGATAGATATTTTGTAGGTTAAGGCTTCTTTTAGTCGTAATTTCGTGTGCTGTTAGGCGACCATCGTAGAAGGCATTAGAAATAAACTGGCAAATGCTTGGGTGCATACGGTAGGTCTGCTTAAGGAAAATACCGCGGTTAGCTGGAACAGTCGAGTTATCTTCTAATAAAAATTCTAGCACTGATAATCCAGCTGTGTCTGGATGGATGCCTTGTATAGGTTGACTTAACTGCATTTGGTCGCCTACTAGAATGATGTTCTTGGTTGCTATAGACATAGCGATTACATTAGCAATTGAGACCTGCCCAGCTTCATCAATGAACAAATAATCAAGTTTGCCAGCGAAATGGGGGTTAGCAAAGGTCCAAGCGGTACCAGCAAATAAATCTGCGTTAAGATCCATATTTTTGGTTGTAGTTTTAGAAGAGATGAATTGTGTGTCAAAGAATGTGTCTTTATTTTCTTTGTTAGCTTTTTTAATGCCGCGGAATTTCACGTCTTTTTCAACGGCAACCTCTTCTACCTTTTGTAAGAGGTTATGAATAGCTTTGTGTGAGTTAGAAGTAACCCCAATTTTTTTTTCTTTGTTTGATAAGTTCAATAATTATGTGGCTTATGGTATATGTTTTACCTGCTCCTGGAGGGCCTTGGATAAAGAGATAGCTATTGTCAAGTTTTGTGATAGCATTTAGCGTATCAGTTTGCAAATCATCAGAGGTAATTATCTTTTCATTTTCTTGTTTGCCCTTAATGCGTGGTACATTCTGATTTAGCAACTCTGTAGCTGGATGCGGGGTGTTTGGTTCCTTTAAGATATGGTCAGCATAGCGATAGATAGCAGAACGGAGTCCTGCGGAGTTAATTGGATGTGGCGGTCCTAGGGATAGGCTTTGCGGTAGTGACTTTTGATTTTTTCTGCGCTTAATTTTGATAAGTCTATTATTATCGTCTATTTCAACGATAGTACCAGCCTCCTTCATAAGAGTAATTATAACTGGTTTATCACCAACCTTTAGTTTATATTCTTGTTCTGAAAAGCGATAGCAATAAATAAAGGATTTTTCTTCTTCTTTTGGGTCATCTACTAGTTGTAAGCCTCCTAAACATTCAGGATCATTAATCAGTTCATCTTCAGTTTTATTTTGTCGTTCAAAAGTGTTCCACCATTGCGACTTGGTTTCTCTGTTATGAAACTCTAGTAAATGAGATAACCGTTCGTTAATAGGTAATAATTGGTTATCTTTGGTTCTGCCTAGTCGAGACTTGTAATCCTCATATTCAATTTCCCAGTCTTTGCGTTGCGGTTTTTCTTCTTTCATATCTTCAGACATATGCTTAAACCAGGGAGTATTTTTTGGTTTGATGGTGAGTAGCCAATTACGCAGTGAATAGGTAGAAACACAATCTATTTTATTATAATCAGCAATATTTTGTAGTAATTTAGCATCTTGGGTTTCTAGCCATTCGTGGTAAACTATTATGCTATCAGCGGCGGTTGTTACTGTGTTGGTTCGCTTGTTCATATAGAAAGTTTCCATATTTTTAATGGAATAGCCTGGTTCAGAGGTGCGGATGCTCTCACGTACTACCAAATATAGATCGACAAATTTTTTATTGCGTAGAAGATTATCAAGCTGCTCTTCACATACAGCATAACGGCAAGCTAGGCGTTTTAAAGCTGTGGTTTCATAATGGTTGTAATGATAGATATAAGCATGCGGATGTTTATCTAGATGGTTAGTAAGAAAATCCATAAAGTGCTTAAATGTTTCTTTTTCTTCTTTATGGTTATGCGCCCAGAATGGCTTAAATAATTCTTGATTATCTTTTAAATAATACACCCCAAATAAATATTCTAATCCTTTCGGGTGTAATGGATCACCTTCCATATCAAAGAACAAATCACCATCATTTGGCTCAGGTATACGGGTAAAGCCTTTACCAGGTTGAAACGGCAGAAGTTCGTATTTATTCTCTCCAGTGGTATTTTTGTGATGTTGTAAGATAGCTTGTGAGCGCAGGCGCTTAAATACGTCTTGGCTAAGATCAGCTATTTTGGTGTTCTGTACCGTAGTCGCTAGCTCTGCAACAGTATTTATACCTGACTTACGTAACTTGTCTATCTGTGATTTCTGTATGTTGGCGACAAGACTTAAATGGTCATCTTGTTTCCACTGTTTTTCGCAGTTTTCACGCCAATTGCAGGAATTGCAGTGGCTGCATGGTTCTGGATATGACTCTGTAGGTGGATTTTGCAAATATCTTTCAAAGCGTGTTTTAGTGCGAGTGTAGTAATAGAAAAAGTCATCTATTCGGAAGCTGTGCTTTTCGTCATCGTCTAGAAATAGGTGCATATTAGTTGGTCGTATTCCTTGCAGATTAGTTAACAGTTCTGAATAAACACAGAGTTGTATAATGTGTTTTGGTTCAGCTGTTTTTTTTAATTTAGTATCTAGTACTTCATAACTAAAAGTTCCTAAATCTGATGGTGTATTACATTTGATTAAAAAATCCGCATTACCTTGCCAAGGTTTAGTAAAGAGTACTGCTTGATAAATAACATCTACACCGGAACGTATAGCTTCAAGTGTTAGTTTGATGCTATTTTGTAGATTATGATCTTTGGGGATTTCAACAACTGATTTACCTTCATCTTTGAGTTGTTGCAGATAAGCTATCTCATGCTTTAAGCCTTTTTTCTGCAGTAATTGATTGGTGGAACTGATTTTGTTTTTATCTATATCTTTGTTGAGTGTCTTTAAATCAAGGAAGATTGCGTGGCGACACCCTAAAAAGGTGACCAAATCTGATGGTGAATATATAATCTGATCTTTATCGTATTTTTGCATGGCTTTATTCTATAAACTTAATTCATAACAAGTTACTTGATTATTAACTTAATTTCCATTATTTTCAATTTGCATATTCCGAGGAGTATTTTAAGCTGTGTTAAATAATTATATATTATAGTATGAAAAACTCGCAAATTATTTCAAAATTGTTAATAAATGGTTCATTTACTTGTATCTTAAGAAAGATTACGTACTTTTAATGTGGGTGACGGTTGGTTTTTCAGAAGAGCAAATTAGATTTTTGAATTAATTAATAAGAACAAAGACAAGGATAAAACAATGGCAATTAAAAAATCAGCATTATATAGTTCACTTTGGAAAAGTTGTGACGAATTGCGTGGTGGTATGGATGCTTCGCAGTATAAGGACTATATACTGATATTGCTTTTTGTGAAATATGTTTCAGATAAATATGCTGGTAAAGCGACTTCATTGATTGAGATTCCTCCAGGCGGTAGTTTTGCTGATTTAGTTGCATTAAAGGGTAATAAAGATATAGGGGAACAAATTAATAAAGCTATTAGTAACCTTGCTGAAGCTAATGATCTTAAAGGCGTGATAGATGTAGCTGATTTTAATGATGAAGATAAGCTTGGTAAAGGCAAGGAAATGCAAGACCGGCTATCTAAGCTGATAGCTATTTTTAATGATTTAGATTTTAGTAGTAATTGCGCGGAAGGGGATGATCTACTCGGTGATGCCTATGAATATTTGATGCGTCACTTCGCTACAGAAAGCGGAAAGAGTAAAGGTCAATTTTATACTCCTTCTGAAGTGTCGCGTATTATGGCAAAGATTATTGGTATTAATAAAAATACGCGTCAAGATCAGACGGTATATGATCCTACTTGCGGTTCTGGTTCTTTGCTATTAAAAGTTGCAGCTGAAGCGCCCAACGGTATATCTATTTACGGACAAGAAAAGGATGTTTCTACTACTGCTTTAGCAAGAATGAATATGATTTTACACAATAATGCAACTGCTGAAATAGCAGCAGGTGGTAGTAGCACACTTTCTGCTCCTGCATTTGCAAAATCTGAATCTGAGCTTAA